>JAPLID010000049.1 GCA_026389285.1 Cyanobacteriota bacterium | reverse complement strand
GCCATGTACCACTCCTTGATTCGCAACGACAGAGGGGCAGGCATCGCAGGGCTCCAGACCGGAATCGGAACCCTGTTGTCGCGTCTTGAGACCCGCCTATGTAGTTGCGCGGACCCGCCTACCTAATCGTCGCCGAACACGCTCCCGGCAGAGTTCGTCACCATCACCCCGTGACAACGCATTCGCTGTGCAGCCCGAACCCTCCCCGTCCCACACCCCAGCGCCCGACCACAGAGGCCACGGTTCAGGTGTCGTGATGGCTGAAGCCATGGCCGCTGGAGCCAGGTCGCCCCGATCGGGCCTCGCGGACAGGAAGCAGGCCACAAAAAAACCCCGGGCCGCAGGGCCAGGGGTCTTGAAAAAACACGCGGTATCGCCGCCTGGCGACACCGACATGACTCACATCGCCGAACCACCGACCACTTCCAGGATCTCCTGGGTGATCGCTGCCTGGCGGGCTTTGTTGTAAACCAGGGTTAACGACTTAGCCAGGGCCTTGGCATTGTCGCTGGCATTGTTCATCGCCGTCATTCGGCTGGCCAGTTCGCTGGCAGCGGCCTCTTGCAGAGAGCGCAGCAACTGATTGGACAGATACAGCGGCAGGAGGGCATTGAGCAGCTGATCCGGGCTCTGCTCGAACAAGAAATCAGACTGGAGCGGCGCCTGGGCGTTCTCCCGCTTGCCCACCTCCACACCCAGACGACCGTCGCGGGTGATCAGGCGGAAGATCTCATCTTCGGCCACAGCAATGCCCTGGGGATCCAGGGGCAGCAGGGTTTGGATCACGGGTTTGGAGCTCACCAGGTTGATGAACTTGGTGAAAATAATCTCGACCCGGTCGGTGCTGCCGGAGAGGAACTGGGCCAGCACCTCATTGGCGATGTCATTGGCCTCAGCGGCGGTGGGAACCTGCTCAAGGCCCGTGAAGGTGGCACGGATCTTGTACTGGGAGGCGCGGTTCTGGAAATAGGTGATGGCCTTCCGGCCAATCAGCACCAGATCCACCTCGTAGCCCTGGGCCTTGAGCTCGGCGAAGCGCTGCTCGGTGCGCTTGATGATGTTGGCGTTGTACCCCCCGCAGAGGCCGCGGTCGCCCGTCACCGACAACAGGGTGATCGTGCCGACTTCGCGCTGAGACAGCAGGGGAGCATCGGCCCCCTCAAAGCCCATGCGGGTCTGCAGATTCTCCAGCACCCGGGCAAGGCGATCAGCGAAGGGGCGGCTGCGCAGCACCTGCTCCTGGGCGCGGCGCACTTTGGCTGCCGCCACCAGGCGCATGGCCTCGGTGATCTTGCGGGTGTTCTTGACCGAACTGATGCGGTCGCGGATGTCCTTGAGATTGGCCATGTCTCAGGGTCCTCAGGCTGCCGCGAGCATCGAGGAGGTGATCTCCTTGATGGCATCTTTGAGCATCGCCTCAGATTCGTCGCTGAGCTGCTTCTCGCTCATCACCTGGGTGATGAACTCGGGCTTGCTGCTCTTGAGGTAATCGCGCAGTTCGCGGGCGAACGCCACCACCTGATCAACAGGCACGTCGTCGATCAGACCCTTGACGCCGGCGTACACAACGGCCACCTGTTCCGCCAGGTTGAGGGGGCTGAACTGGGGTTGCTTGAGCAGCTCGCGCAGACGCTTACCCCGGCCGAGCTGGGCCTGGGTGGCGGCGTCGAGGTCGGAGGCGAACTGGGAGAAGGCGGCCAGTTC
>JAPLID010000154.1 GCA_026389285.1 Cyanobacteriota bacterium | reverse complement strand
TGCTGATCTCCGCCGGTGAGGACATCGGCCTGGCCGATCCCCAGGCGATGGTGGTGGTGGAGGCCTGTGCGGCCGCCTTCGACCGGGTCGGGCTGCCGGAAGGGCTCTATCCCCTGGCCCATGCCGCCCTGTATCTCGCCGGCAGTGAGAAGAGCAACAGCAGCCTGGGGCTGTTCGATGCGATCAAGACGGTGCGGGAGGCCCAGAAGCAGCAGGTGCCTGCCCACCTGCGGGATGCCAGCCGCGATGGCAAGGCCTTCGGCGATGGCGTCGGCTCTCGATACCCCCATGCCTACGCCGAGCACTGGGTGGCCCAGCAGTATCTGCCCACCGCCCTGCAGGGGGAAGTGTTCTGGCAGCCCGGCCCCCTGGGCTGGGAGGGGGCCCTGCGCCAGCGCCTGCAACAGCGCCGGGCCGCCCAGCTGGCCGCCGCGGCCGAAACCGAAAACGACCAGCCGGAGCTGCTGAGCAGCAGTCCCGACGACCCGGTGCTGGCCTGCTGGCTGCAGCGCCAGGCCGCCGCCGAAGGGGAGCGGCTCGACCGCCTGCGCCAGCGCTTCTGGCAGGACGCACCGATTGAACGTCTGGACCGGGTGCTGGTGCTGGAAGCCCGTTCCCTGCTGTGGGCCCTGGACCCCCTACAGGCCGCCAGCGAAGGCGATGTGGTGATCACCCTGGCGGCCAGCGCCGACCAGGAGCGGCTTCAGGCCCAGCTGCAGCTGCTGGACCAGCTGCGGCGGCCCCGACTGCTGATGCTGCCGCCAGAGCAGCCCTCGGCCCTGGCCGACCAGCTGGACGTTGGCTGGCGGTTTGACTGGCTGGCCGCCCGTCAGCCCTGGCGCCGCTGCAGCGATGCCCAGCTGGAGAGCGCGATTGAGAGTCTCCACGGCCTGGCGGCACCGGCGGCCCGGGCCAGGCTGCTGTTCAGTGAACCGTTGCTGGGGCCGGTTGGCAGCCTGCTGGCCCATGACGGCGACCTGGCGGCACCGGCGGAGCTTGCCGACGTCCTGATCCAGGCCCAGATCCTGGAGCGGGACTGGCTCTTGAGCCAGGGACCGGGAGCGGCGCCGGTCCAGACCCTGCTGGAGCAGCGGGGCTGGCGGGTGGAGTGCCAGAGCTGGCAGGAAGAGCTTGGCCTGCCCCTGGATGCGGCCCTGCTGCGGCGCTGGTTCGATGCCGGGGCCGACTACCGGCAGTTACTGAGCGGCCAGCTGGGGGGAGCGGTCATCGACAGGCTGCAGGCCCTGTTCGGCCGGTACCAGGGAATCCGCCTGCCCCAACCCCTGCGCCACAGCCTGCTGCGGGGCCACCGCGCCGGCTGAGGCGCACCGAACGCACGGCCAGATCACACGCCCATGAAAAAGCCCCGGCAGAGCCGGGGCTGGATCGCTGCTGCGATCAGGCCGTTATGGGCAGGCCCTGGATCACCAGAGGCCGCGGACCGGCTCGGAGTAGGGAGCGGGAGCCGGTGCGGGAGCGGCAGCGGGACGCTCAGCCACCATGGCGACCACCTGGTTGGCCTGGATGCAGGCGGGCAGGAAGACGTACCAGGAGAGCAGAGAGGTGCACTGGGCGGTTCCAGGCTGGCAACGGCCCTCGGCGCAGATGTTCTGGGAGCCGGTGTAGGTGTTGCAGAAATCAGCCAGACGGAAATCGGTGGGCAGGGCACGCATGATGCCAGCCGAGGAGATGCTGCCATCGATGGCATCAGCCATGATGGCGCCCCGCAGAGCCTGCACCGCGTAGGTGTTCATGCTCCAGTAGGGGAAGTAGCTGGCGGTGGCGTTCTTGAGGAACTTCACACCGGCATCGGAGTTGAGGAACTTCGAAACGCCGATCAGATTGACCGAATAAGCCTTGGTCATGCCGGTGCGCACCTCATCGGAGGTCCAGCCGGAGCGCTTGAGGCCGCCTTCGAGGCCGCGGTCGGTGATGGCGCCGGTTTCGAAGAAGGTATTGAAGGCATCCTGGTTGGTGGACCAGACGGCACCACCGGTGTTCCAGCGAACCGGCAGGTTGTTGTCAACGGCGGCGGAAACGGGGAGAGCCGTGGCGGCCAGCGCCGTTCCAACGGCGAGACCAGCGATTAGACGCTTGAGCATGAGACGGGCGACGAGAGACTCGTTTTTATGATACCCACTGCAGGCAAATTGACAGACCAAGGATGTCTTCGTATTTGCACAGGATTGCCGCGCCATTGCCACGCCACTGCCAGCGCAACCAGCGCTACCAGCAGGGCCAGTGCCCACTCCTGCGCCAACGCCATCCCGGCAGCGGCCATCCCGGCAGTGGCCAGCGCGGCAGTGGCCAGCGCGGAAGCTGAACCCTACACTCGCAGGCCCCTTGCGCAATCCCCATGGCTCTTCAGATCGGTGATGCAGCGCCTGATTTCAGCCTGCCGGATCAGAACGGTGACACCGTGAGCCTCGCGGCGCTGCGGGGCCAGAGGGTCATCATTTACTTCTACCCCAAGGACGACACCCCGGGCTGCACCAAGGAAGCCTGCAACTTCCGTGACCGCTGGAGCTCCTTCGAGAGCCAGGGGATCCGGGTACTGGGCATCAGCAAGGACGGGGCCAGCAGCCACAGCAAATTCATCGGCAAATACGAGCTGCCCTTCACCCTGCTCAGCGACGTCGAGCCCTGCCCCGTCGCCACGGCCTACGAGAGCTATGGCCTGAAGCAGTTCATGGGCAAGGAGTACATGGGAATGATGCGCCACACCTTTGTCGTCGACGCCGAAGGCAAGCTCGAGGCCCTCTACACCAAGGTCAAGGCCGAAACCATGGCCGATCAGATCCTCGCGGACCTGGGACTGGCCTGAGGCGGGGCGCCTCGAGAGCAAGCTGAAAATCCACAAGCAGGGGTCCAGCACCGCCAGAGGAGCACTTGATGACCCCTCTAGCTCATGGATTCACCAGTGAACGTCGCAAAGCTTGTTCGGCGCAGCCTGAGCAGGCCATGGCACCCGCGTGAGTTTGGCCCTGCGGCGGACAGCCGTTCAGTCCGCGCACCCGACTCACAGAGGCTGCAGCTCCACCAGGGCCTGCAGCGCCAGATCGGGCTGCAGATCCACCGTCACGTCTTGGGCATCCAGCAGCGCCTGCAGCGCAGGCAGCAGCAGGGGGCCATCGCCGCCACTGAGCACCAGCTGACAGCCGGGATCCAGCTCCCGGGCCTGCAGAACGGCATCGGCCACCGCGGCGGCCAGGCCCCGCACCACGCCCGTGGCCATCGCTCGATCGGTGTCCAGCGGCCACGCCATCCCTGGCGCCTGGGTCGATCTGAGCGGCTCCGCCAGCGGCAGCTCGAGCTGCGGCAAGGCAGCGGTGCCCTCCGCCATCGCCCTCAGCTGCAGGCCGACCCCCGCCAGCAGGCGCCCCCCCGCGAAGCGGCCCTTCCCTGTCACCCGGGTGAGACTGAGCACCGTGCCCGCATCAGCCACCAACACCGCCTGACCATGGCGGCGCCAGGCAAGCCAGCCGGCCAGGGCCCGATCCAGACCCAGCCAGGGGGGCAGCTCCGCCAGCGGCACCCGCTCCAGGCCCAGGCGCCGCTGCGGCGGCAGGCTCAACGCTGGCGGCAGCGGTCCCACCGCCGCCCAGGCGACCAGGTCATCGATCCACCCAGGCTCCAGAGCCGCAGCCGGCGGTGGGCCGTGCTCCACCCGCAGTTCCCCTCCCTTGGCCACAGCCCAGTGCCAGCGGCTGTTGCCGATCAGCAGCCAGCGGGGCGAACCGCCCGGCACCTCAGATGCCCTCGCCCATCAGCCCTGGCAGATGAATGCCGCACTCCTGCTTGAGGCCGCCGAAACGGGTGGCGCGGCCTGAGATCTCGCCATCGTCGGGTCCACTGGAGTGCCAGTCACCCACGGTGGAATAGCCCTGGTCGAACAGAGGATGCTGGGGCAACCCATGCTCCTGCATGTAATAAAAGACATCCCGGCTGGTCCAGGCCAGCAGGGGCCGCAAGGACCAGGCGCCGCGCACCGGATCCAGGACTGTCATGGTGCGGCGGTGGTCGGTCTGACGGCCGCGCACGCCACTCGCCCAGCAACGCACCTGCAGATCGAACAGGGCCCGGTCCAGGGGTTCCACCTTGCGGAGTTGGTTGTAGAGCTGGAGATCGGCGAGCTTGCCGGATTCCCACAGCCGCCCATGGAGGGCCTCCATCCGCGCCGGACTCAGCGCAGGCTGCACCACCCGCAGATCGAGGCAGAGCAGCGCACACAGCTCTTCGGCATAGAGATACGTCTCCGGGGGGAGATAGCCGGTGTCCACCCAGATCACCGGCACCCGCCGACCGGGAGCCACCTCGCCCAGCTCGCTGACCATGTGCAGCAACACCGCCGACTGGATGCCGAAGCTGGTCGTCAGTGCCAGTGCCTCGCCAAAGGTGTCAGCTGCCCAGCGGAGCCGGGCCGGGGCATCCAGGGTCTCCAGCAGCGCCCGGGGCGCCTCCGGATCCAGGGGGCGCCCCTGTCGATCGGGGGGCAGATCCTCCAGGGCAGGCTGAACGCCTGAAGCCTTCTGCGTCGTCGAACTGGGTGCGGCGTTTCCCGTAGCCGGAAGGGCAGGTATCGAGCCATCATCACCCTTGAGGGCAACGCTGGGTAGGGTTTCCGCATGGAGAGTGACAGCTATCCGGGCGCGATCGGCAACGCCGCCAGTGCCCCCGTCGTGATCGTCGGGGGGGGCTTCGCGGGCCTCTACACCGCCCTGGCCCTGGCCGAGAGCCGTCGCCATCCGCCGATCCTGCTGATCGAACCGCAGGACCGCTTTCTGTTTCTGCCCCTGCTCTACGAGCTGCTCAGCGGCGAACTGCGGCGCTGGGAGATCGCGCCCCGCTACGACGCCCTGCTGGCGGGCAAGGGGGTGGGCTGGCTGCAGGACCGGGTCGAGCGCATCGATGCCAGCCAGCGGCTGGTGCAGACCGCCTCTGGTCGCAGCCTGCCCTATCGCCGCCTAGTGATCGCCTCGGGGGGCTGCCCTGAGTTCTTTGGCGTGCCGGGCGCCGACATCCACAGCCTCGGCTTCCGCACCCTGGACGATGTGGAGCGCTTGCAGCAGCTGCTGGAGAAGCTGCGCCACTCCGCCCGCCCGCTGCAGCGCCTGGCGGTGGTCGGAGCCGGCCCCACCGGCGTCGAGCTGGCCTGCAAACTCGCGGACCTAGTCCAGGGCTGTGCGGTCATCGAGCTGATCGAACAGGGCCCAACGCTGCTGCCCCAGGGCCGTTCCTTCAGCCGCGAGCAGGCCGAGAAAGCCCTGCGCCAACGGGATGTGCGCCTACGCACCCACACCGCCGTCACCCGGGTCGACGCCGATCGGCTGCACCTCTGCTGCAAAAGTCCGCACCAGGGGGCGGCAGCCCAACCCCCCACCGAGGAACGGCTGCCGGTCGATGGGGTGATCTGGACGGCTGGCCTGGCTTTCCGCCCGCCGCTGCTCACACCGGAGCCCGAGCGCGATCGCCGCGGCCGGCTCTGCTGCGAAGGAGATCTCAGCCTGGTGGGTCAGCCCTCGATTTTCGTGGCCGGTGACCTGGCCCACTTAGAGGGCCCCGAAGGCCAACCCCTGCCCGGCAGCGCCCAGGTGGCGTTTCAGCAGGCGCCGCTGCTGGCCGCCAACCTGCTGCATTCCCTCGCGGATGAGCCACTGGATTGCTTCCAGTGGAAGGATCTCGGCGAAATGCTGTCGCTCGGTCGGGGCGACGCCTGCCTGACCGCCGCCGGCCTCACCCTGGCCGGGCCCGCCGCCTTCCGGCTGCGCCAACTGGCCTACCTCAGCCGCATGCCCGGGCTCAGCCACACCCTGAAGGTGGCGGCCGGCTGGCTGGCCGACTGGAAACCATGACGGCGGACCGCCCGGACCCCAGGCACTGGCCCAGGCCCCAGGCCCTGCTGCTCGATGCGATGGGCACCCTGATCGGACTGCGCCGCTCGATCGGCAGCACCTACGCCAGCCTGGCCGCCGAGCACGGGCTGGAGGTGGAAGCGGCGGCCATCGACCAGGCCTTCCCCACCGTCTACCGATCAGCGCCACCGCTGGCCTTCCCCGGCCTGGAAGGGCAGGAGCTGGAAAACGCCGAACGCCAGTGGTGGGCGCAGCGCATCGACGCGGTGCTGGTCGCCGCCGGTGCCGCCGCCGGACCGCCGGCTTTGCATCGCGACCTTTATGACCGTTTCGCCGACCCCGGGCTCTGGCGTGTCTACGACGACGTGCCGACCCAGCTCCAGGCTTGGTTTGAACAGGGGCTGCGACTGGCGGTCGTCAGCAACTTCGACCAGCGCCTGATCGGTCTGCTGGCCGGCCTGGGGCTGAGCCCCTGGCTCGAACAGGTGGTGATCTCCAGTCGGGCGGGGGCCGCCAAGCCCTCGGCCCAGCCCTTCCATCAGGCGCTAAAGGCCCTGGGCCTTTCGGCCGAACAGGCCTGGCACATCGGCGACAGCCCCGAGGATGCGGCCGGCGCCGCCGCCGCCGGCATCCGCTGCCTGATCGTGCAACGCTCTTGAGACAGGGAGTCCTGGCAGGCCGCACGGCCGGGCTTCGCCCCGCCGAGAAACGTCGTCTGGAGCGGCTTTGCCATCGCCGCCATCCCGCCGATGCCACCGCCGATCTGCTCACCCTGCAGCGGCTGGCGGCCGAATCCCACGGACTAGAACTGCCGCTGAGCCTGGTGGTGGACGGTCGCGGGCTCTGCCGGTTGCTGTGGGTGGGAGATCTGGAGCAGTCGGGTCGGCTGATCGAGAAGCTGCCGGGATCCGAACGGCGCCAGGGCAACGACCTGCGGCTGATCACGTGCCGGCGCGGCAGCCGCTCGGCTTCCCTGCTGCCCGGCCCCCAGGAGGCGGTGGTGGCCCTGGATCTGGCCCCCTGCCTCTGGCTGCGCTACGCCGATCAACCCGCCGCCGGCGGCCAGTGGACGGCGCTGCTGCTCACCCCCGGCGACGGGGACACGCCCTGGCACGAGGAGGCCGAGGGCGACCTGGCCGACCTCTGCCTCGAGGATCCGGCCAGCCTGGTGCCGGAACCGGCCGCCACCCCGAGCGGCAGCGGCGCCCTTCAGGGGCCTGAGCGGGTGCTGCTGCTCTGCCAGGTGGGCGGCGATCCCCAGCTCGCCCAGCGCGAGGTCGCCGAACTGGAAGGCCTGGTGCGCAGTGCCGGTGGGGTGCCGGTGGGCATCGTCGAACAGAAGCGCCGCAGCGGCGAGAGCCACCTGACCATCTGGGGCGAGGGCAAGCTGCAGGAGGCGGCCCTGGAAGCGCGCCGCCTGCATGCCGATCTGGTGGTCACCGACCGGGAACTGACGCCGGTGCAGGCCCGCAACATCGAGCGGCTGCTGGATCTGCCTGTCAATGATCGCAGCGAGCTGATCCTCGACATCTTTGCTCAGCGGGCCGCCAGCGGGGCGGGCCGGCTGCAGGTGGAGCTGGCCCAGCTGCGCTATCGGATGCCCAGGCTGAGCGGCCGCGGCCTGAGCCTTTCGCGCCAAGGGGGTGGCATCGGCACCCGCGGCCCCGGCGAAACCCAGCTGGAGAAGGATCGGCGGACGATCAGCCGCCGGGTCGAGCGATTGCAGCGGGATGTGCAGAAGCTCGGCGACCATCGGGCCCGGCTGCGGCAGACCCGCACCGGCCTGCGCCGTCTGGCCCTGGTGGGCTACACCAATGCCGGCAAGAGCTCCCTACTCAATGCCCTGACCCGGGTAACGGGCGCCGATGCGGTCCTGGCGGAAAACAAGCTATTCGCCACCCTGGACCCCACGACCCGGCGCCTCACCCTGATCGACGCTGAAGGCAACGCCGATCAGCCCCTGTTGATCACGGACACGGTGGGCTTCATCCGGGCCCTGCCGGCCCAGCTGATGGAGGCGTTCCGCTCAACGATCGAAGAGGCCCTCGACGCCGATGGCCTGCTGCTGGTGGTCGACCTGGCCGGTCCGGCCTGGCCGAAGCAGCTGCGCACGGTGCGCTCGATCCTGGCAGGGCTCGGCTCGGAGGCGCCGCAGCTGGTGATCGGCAATCAGATCGACCGCTGCCCCGCCACGGAGCTGGAGCGGGCCCGGGCCCTGGAGCCGGCCATGCTGTTCATCTCGGCGACGGCCGATCTGGGGCTTCAGAACCTGCGCGAACGGCTGCGCCACTGGCCCGGCGTGTCCAGCCACAGCCCTGAAGAGGCTGTGCCAACATCAGTCAGTTGATTTCTCCCCTAGTTCATGGTGCTGCAGCTCGGCGATACCGTCCCCGATTTCACCCAGGACTCCCAGCTCGGTCCGATCAACCTCTACGACTTCGGCGAAGGCAGCTGGGTGGTGCTGTTCTCCCACCCTGCCGACTACACCCCGGTCTGCACCACCGAACTCGGCGAGGTATCCCGCCTGCGCCCCGAATGGGAGAAGCGCAACGTCAAGACCATCGCCTTGAGTGTCGATACGGCGGAAAGCCATAAGGGCTGGATCTGCGATATTAATGAAACCCAGCACACCACGGTCGACTACCCGATCCTGGCGGATGCCGACAAGAAGGTCAGCGACCTCTACGGCATGATCCACCCCAACGCGCTCAACAACCTCACGGTGCGCTCGGTGTTCATCATTGATCCCGCCAGAAAGCTGCGTCTGCAGATCACCTACCCCGCCAGCACCGGCCGCAACTTTGATGAGATCCTGCGGGTGATCGACTCCCTGCAGCTCACCGATCATCACCAGGTGGCCACACCCGTCAACTGGAAGAACGGCGAAGACTGCGTCGTGGTGCCCTCGATTCCCACCGAGGAAGCCCGCAGCAGGTTCCCCAAGGGCGTGACCGAGATCCGCCCCTATCTGCGCATGAACCCCCAGCCCAACTCGTGAGGTCCACCGTCGGGCCGAAGGCTCTGGCCCGACCCCACCCAGCCCCTTGGCTGATCCGGCGATGACCAACTGGTGGAAATGGCAGGGCGGCGCTGACCGGATCGCCAACAGCTTCTGTGTGATCGGCGTGGGCCGCTTCGGCAGCGCCGTGTGCAGAGAACTGCTCAACGCCGGCGCTGAGGTGCTGGCGATCGACATGAACCAGCGCGCAATCGACGCCCTGCGCCAGCAAAATCCCGCGATTGAAGCGCGAGTTGTGGATTGCACCGATGAGGAGGCCCTGCGAGCCGCCGGTGTCCTGGATGTGGGTACGGTGGTGGTGGCGATCAGCGAACCGATCGAAGCCAGCATCACCGCCACCCTGATCGTGCGCGACAGCGAAGGCAGCCAGAGCCAGGTGCGTCAGGTGATTTCGCGGGCCACCACCGATCTGCACGAGAAGATGCTGCGCAGGGTTGGGGCCGATCGGGTGGTGTACCCCTCAAAGATGCAGGGCAGCCGCCTCGGCCTGGAGCTGGTGCGCCCCAACCTGCTGGAGCGCCTGCGCCTGGACGATCACAACAGCATCGAGGAGATCAGGGTGCCCGCCAGTTTCGCGGGTCTTTCCCTGGGCGATCTCAACCTGCGCAAGACCTTCAATGTCAGCGTGCTGGCCGCCGGACCGGTCAACCGGCTGACCGTGAATCCACCGGCTTCCCAGGTGCTGCAGGACAACGAACTGCTGGTGGTGATGGGCAGCAGCGAGGCGCTCGAAGCCCTGCCTTCGCACTGAGGCGATGAAGGTTCTGGGCCTGATGAGTGGCACCAGCGCCGATGGGATCGATGCGGTCCTGGCCGACTTCCGCGGTCGGCCGGTCCGCCCCCGCTGGCGCATCCTGGCCAGCGCCGCGGTGCCCTACCCGGGGGGCCTGCGCCAACAGCTGGTGGCCGCCGGCCAGGGCGCACCCCTGCCTGCCCGGGACTGGCTGGAGCTGGCCGAAGCGGTCACCGACGCCCAAGCGGAGGCGGCCCGGGCCTGCGACCCCAGCGGCCAGGCCGAGCTGGTGGGCTGCCATGGCCAGACGGTCTGGCATCGCCCGCCCGAACCCGCACGGCTCGGGGCCAGCTGGCAACTTCTGCTGGGGCCCAGACTGGCCCAGCGGCTGCAGCAGCCCGTGATCTTCGACTTCCGCAGCGCCGACCTGGCCCTGGGCGGCCAGGGGGCACCGCTGGTGCCCGCCACGGACGCGGCCCTGCTGGGGGGCATCGGCGGCTGGCGCGCCCTGCTGAACCTGGGCGGCATCGCCAATCTCACCCTGCTGCCCCCGGCCTCCGGGCCTGATCGCCAACGGGATGTGCTCGGCTGGGATTGTGGCCCCGCCAACACCCTGCTGGACCTGGCGGCCCAGCACTTCAGCGATGGCGAGCTGAACTTCGATGCGGGCGGCACCTGGGCGGACCGGGGACAGGTGCGGGAGCCGCTGATCGCGCGCTGGTTGCGCGAACCTTATTTCCACCAGAAACCACCAAAATCCACCGGCCGCGAGCTATACGGACAAGCCGATCTCGAGCGCCGCCTGGCCGAGATCCAGTCCCAGGCCCCCCAGGCCGCAGCCGCCGATGCGCTCGCCACCCTCACCGCCTTCAGCGCCGCCGTGGTGGCCCAGGACCTGGCCCGCGGTCCCCGCCCCCTGGAGCTGCTGGTGGCTGGAGGCGGGGCCCGCAATCACACCCTGATGAACCAGCTGGTGCGGCGCTGCCGCGGCATGGCGGTCCGTCCCCTGGCCGAGGTGGGCATCGCCGACGACCAGCGTGAAGCCCTGGCCTTTGCCCTGCTGGCCTGGTGGCACCATCGCCGCCATCCCGGCTCCCTCCCCTCGGTGACCGGCGCACCGCGGCCCAGCCTGCTGGGGGTGCGGGCGGACGTTCCTGGCTGAGGGTGCAGGGTCAGCCGGCCGGCCGCCGCAGCCGCAGCCGACGCGGTGCTCCCCGCAGGCGCTGGGGGGCATCACGCTGCTGCTGTTCGAGAACCTGGCGGAAGCGATCGGAACCGCCAGCGGCGCGCTCCTCACCTTCGACCTGCTGGCGCTCCAGCCGCTCCACCCCCTGCTGGATCAGCACCTTGGCCATGTTGCTGACGGTGCGGGATTCGGTGTCGGCCAGGGCGGACAGGCGATCACAGAGATCTTCGGGCAGCACCACCTGAATGCGGGGCGATTTGGGGCGCCCACTCGATGAGGTCTGACGGGTGGGCACGACGCCGGAAATCCGCTCGGCTACGACGAAGTGTACAGAGGTAGTCAAGGGTAGTATCCAGAAGTATGCTTGTGGAACCGTGAGCATCGGAACACCCGTGAGGATCCCGCCCACCCGGGGACACCTGCCGGCCGAGCCCCGTCCACAGGCGTCAGGACCGAGCGTCAGCGATCACTTCCCATCCAGGGGCAGCCGCCCAGCGACCGCCCCTTCCACACCAGGCCCTTCATTGACAGCACAAGCCGCGGCCCCTCCCTGCGGCGAGGTTGGTTCTCCCCCCTTCCCATCCATCCCTCCTTCCGGTCCCTGACCGGTTCGAATCCATGGCCCGTTCCCCCCAGACCCAGGCCCAGGCTGCGACCCATGAGCCCAGCGCCAAATCCCGTGCCAGCCGCCGCCGCACGGCCGAACGCAGCGACGTGCTCGTCTCGGCCGTGATCAGCACCTATCTGCTCACCCACCTGCACCATGTGCTGCAGCGGGCCGAATACGGCGCCCAGCAGGAAGACCGTCAGGCCCTGGCCGCCAACTATGCCCAGCTGCGCAAGGTGCTCTGTCTCGATGCCCGCAGCATGGAGGATGCCTCCGCCAGCGGCACCGACGAAGCCAGCCGGCCCACCGCCGCCTGAACAGCCTTCAGGTCCGCTCCTCTGGCCGGCGGCGGCATCCGTTCATAAGGTCAGGTGAGTCGATCTACCGTGATGACCAGCGCCAACAGCACCTCCAACGCTGCCGAGCTCTACAGGCGCATCAGCGCTGATGTCGATCTGACCCAGGCCCTGTTCCGGCAGGCGCTGCAGGACCCCAGCGGCGCCCTGGGCCGGATCGTCGAGATCGGCGCCGCCGAGGGACTGCCGGTGAGCGCTGAAGAGGTGCGGGCCCACCTGGTGACGGCCGACGACAGCGCCACCCGCCAGTGGCTGATCAAGGCGCGCGGCGGGCTCTGAAACCGGCTGGAGCCAGGAATGGCGCCGTTCCTGGCGTCCCCCCGGAGCCCCGCCCTGGGCCCAGCTGAAGAACAGCCAGTAACTCACGATCGCCAGACCCGCTGCCACAACGAGCGCGGCCACCTGTTCGAGGCGCTTGATCATTCCTGAGCCATCCCGATGGCTTGCTGCAACGGCCAGCCCGCAGTCTGACGGACCCGGCCGGCAGAGGATGATGACGTCAATCCGGCCCCCTACGCACCCGTGCTGCGCCTCGAACGCATTGGCAAGATCTACCCCACCGGAGAGGTGTTGCGCGATGTCACCTGGGAAGTGAAGCCTGGCGACCGCATCGGCCTGGTGGGGGTCAACGGCGCCGGCAAATCCACGCAGATGCGGATCATCGCCGGCCTGGAGGAGCCCAGCAGCGGCCAGGTGGTGAAGCAGGGGGCGCCTCGGATCGTCTATCTGCAGCAGGAATTCGACGTCGATCCGCGCCGCGCAGTGCGGGCCGAGCTGTTCCAAGCCTTCGGCGAAGCGGCCGAGGTGCTCAACCGGCAGCAGCAGGTGGAGGAGGCCCTGGGCAGCGAGCGGGCCGCCGCCGATGCCGACCACCTCGACACCCTGATCCAGGAACTCGGCAGCCTCCAGACCCGCTTTGAAGCTCTGCACGGCTAC
>JAPLID010000196.1:57888-64062 GCA_026389285.1 Cyanobacteriota bacterium | reverse complement strand
CGGTCGCGGCGTCGAGCTGCGGCGGCAGCGCCGCCCTGAGCCATTCGGCCGCCGCCGCGGGCGCGAGCTGCTGGACGGCGTCCTTTTGCCAGCCGGCGAGCTGCGCCGGATCGAGCCGCGCCGGCGCGCGGCCGAGGTGACCGGTGTCGAAGCCGCGGGCCAGCGACGCGGGGTCGAGCAGGCCCTGCAGCGGGCGCGGAGAAGCGATCGCCACAAGCGATCAGATCGAGCTGTCGCAGCGGCAGCGATGCAGGCCTCGCGGTGGCGCCGACCCGCAGTGTGGCCCGGCTGCCGCGGATCTCCTGTACGACAGCAAGCTGGGGGCCGCGGTCTTCGACCAGCCCGACCAGATCGCCGGGATGGAGTGGTGCCGGTGGGCGAGGGCCAGGATGGGGCAACTCAGCCTTCTGGGTTCACGAAAGGCAGCAGCGCCACGATGCGGGCCCTCTTGACGGCGTTGGTCAGATCGCGTTGCTGCTTAGCGGTCAGTCCGGTCAGACGGCGGGGCAGGATTTTGCCGCGCTCGGTGATGAACTTCTTGAGCAGATCGACATCCTTGTAGTCGATCGGGTCGCCAGGCTTGATCGGCGAGAGGCGCTTTTTGAAGAAAGAGCTGGACATGCTGGGTAGGGAAACGCTGGGAAGAAGAAGGTTTTAGCCAGGGGCCAGGCCTGCAACATCACTGCCGCAGATCGATGGCTCCAGAGCCTCAGGGAACTGACAGAGCCTGCTCGCGGGGCCTGCTGAGAGAGCCTGCTGACAGGGCTTATCGTCAGTGTGTGCTGGTCAAACCGTGCACTGACCTGGTCGCTGCGCCGATTGCAGGAGGGTTCAGGTCACAGATGAAGTGTTCGTGGCCTTGGGGGTTGAACCCAGGGGGATCACTTGATCTCCTTGTGAACTGTGGCGCTGTTGCAATGGCGGCAGAACTTCTTGAGCTCCAGCCGTTCGGTGGTGTTGCGACGATTCTTCTGGGTGGTGTAACGGGACACCCCAGGAGAACGCTTGGCGGGGTTGGACCGGCATTCGGTGCACTCAAGAGTGATAACGAGCCGGACGCCCTTGTTTTTGGCCATGGAAGGACGTTGCGCCGCGTGCGCGAAACGAAATTGATCTTGAACATTAGCTCCCTGCCGATCCCCGCTCTTCACAAGTCACCACGGCCAGCAGGGCCCCGACTACAAAAAGGCCGCCGTTGAGCGTCTGCCTAGGATCGAGGGCCTGTCTCTTCGGTCGGATGAGGGTCTCGCTTCAGTGGCTCAAGGAGCTCGTGCAGGTGGAGCCGGAGCAGCTAGAGCCTCAGCAGCTGGCGGAACGGCTCTCGATCGCCGGTTTTGAGGTGGAGGCGATCGAGGATCTGGCCGCCCGCGCCCGGGGGGTGGTGGTCGGTTACGTCGCCGCCCGCGAGCCCCATCCCGATGCCGACAAGCTGAGTGTCTGCCAGGTGCAGGTGGGTGGCGGCGAACAACTGCAGATCGTCTGTGGGGCGGCGAATGTGCGCGCCGGCATTCACGTGCCGGTGGCACTGGTGGGCAGCACTCTGCCGGCGGTGGGGCTGACGATCAAAGCGGCGGAACTGCGCGGCGTCGCCAGCAGCGGCATGATCTGCTCCCTGCAGGAGCTGGGGCTGGCCGAGAGCTCCGAGGGCATTCTGATCCTCGATGAGCTGCTGGACAGCGTTCCGCCCCCGGGTGCACCGGTTGGACCGGCGCTGGGTCTCGATGACCAGGTTCTGGAGCTGGCCATCACCGCCAACCGCCCCGACGGCCTCTCGATTCGTGGCATTGCCCGTGAGGTGGCGGCGATCTGCAGCGGCCACACCACCTTTCCGGCGGCGGCCACCGGCGTTGCGGCCCTGCCGCTGCGAGCAGGCAGCGAGGCCCTGGCGGCGATGGAAGCCGGCGGCCTGTTCAGCGTCACAGCCCTGACGGGCCTGCGGGTGGGTCCTTCGCCGCTCTGGCTGCAGCAACGGCTGGAGCGCTCCGGCCTCAGGCCGATCAACAACGTGGTCGACATCACCAACCTGGTGATGCTCGAAACCGGTCAGCCCCTGCATGCCTTCGATGCCGAGGCGTTAGCGCGGCTGAACGGCGGGGCTGCTGATCCGGCTCGGATCGGCCTACGCCAGGCCCGCGACGGTGAATCGCTGCTCACCCTGGATGGCGAGACCCGCGAGCTGGATGGGGAGGCCCTGCTGGTCACCTATGCCGATCAGCCGATCGCCCTGGCCGGTGTCATGGGGGGCCTGGCGGAATCGGTTCAGGCCGGCACCACGAGCATCTGGCTGGAGGCCGCTGTCTTCGCTCCCCAGGCCGTGCGTCGCTCCGCCCGCAGCGTCGGCTTGCGCAGTGAGGCCTGCACCCGCTTTGAAAAGGGGCTGCCGCTGGAGGTGACCCTCTCCGCGGCCGATCGGGCCGTGCAGCTGCTAGGCGAACTGGCGGGTGCCGCCGTCAGCGGCCGCTGGTTGCATCGCCGGGCCGAAACCCCGGCGGCGCCCCTGATTCTGGAGCGCGATGCCCTGCACAACCTGCTGGGTCCGGTGGTCGCGGACGGTGAGGAGCTGGATCTGGCCGACGAGCGGATCGAAGCCACCCTGAAGGCGCTCGGCTGCCGGTTGGAGCCCTTGGACGACGGCTGGCAGGTGACGGTCCCGCCCGAGCGGGGCATGGATCTGCGCCGCCCTGTGGATCTGATCGAGGAAGTGGCCCGGCTGGTGGGCTACGACCAGTTCGCGAGCCACTTGTGTGATCCCCTGGAGCCGGGTGGACTCAGCCCGGAGCAAGAGCTGGAGCGGCGGCTGCGGCGGGCCCTGTGTGCAGCCGGGATGCAGGAATGCTGTGGTCTCAGCCTGGTGGCTGCCGCGCCGGGGCGGGTGCCCCTGGCCAACCCGTTGCTAGCCGATTACGGCCACCTACGCGACAACCTCCACGATGAGCTGCTGCAGGCGGCCCGCCGCAATCTGCAGGCTTCCCAGCCGGGCTTCTGGGCCTTTGAAATCGGCCAGGTCTTCCATCCCGGCAAGGGCGAAGCCCAGCAGTCGTCCCTGTTGGTCGGGGTGATCAGCGGCGTGCGCGGCTCCGAGCTCTGGAGCAGTAGCGGCAAGCCCCGGCCGCTCGATTACTACCAAGCCCGGGGGTTGCTGCAGGGTCCTCTGGATTGCCTGCGCATCCCGGTCGAGGACCGGCCCCTCGACACGGCTCCGGCGGGAGATCTGCTGCATCCTGGCCGATCCAGCGCCCTGGTGATCGAAGGCCGGGTCGGTGGCTGGTTCGGCCAGCTCCATCCGGCCCAGGCCGAAGCCCTCGACCTGAGCGAAGCCACCTATGTGTTCCAGCTGAGTCTGGAGGCCTTGCTGGCGGCGGCGACCCGCCGCAACCGTTGGCAGCCTGCCTACAGCCCCTATGCCACCGTTCCCGCCTCCGAACGGGATCTGGCGCTGGTGGTGTCCGCCGAGGTCACCACCAGCGCCTTGCTCGGCGCCATCCGCAAGGCTGGCAAACCCCTGCTGGAGCAGGTGGTGCTGATGGATCGCTACGAGGGGGCCCAGGTGGAGGCCGGCTGCTGCAGCCAGGCCTTCCGGCTGCGCTACCGCGATGCCAGCCGCACCCTCACCGATGAGGAGGTGGAACGCGCCCATCAGGGCGTGCGCTCAGCGGTGGAGAGGCAATTCAGCGCCCGGCTGCGCAGTTAGACCCAATGCGCAGTTAGATCCTGTGCACCGTTAGTCCCTACGGTCGAGCACGGCCAGGGCCTCGATGTGGCTGGTGTTGGGGAAGAAGTCGATCGGCTGCACCGAGCGCGTCGTGTACACCTCGGCGCATAGCAGCCCCAGATCGCGGCTGAGAGTGGCCGGATCGCAGCTGAGATAGAGCAGGCGGCGCGGCGGGCAGGCCAGAATCGCCGCCAGCACCAGCGCCTCGAGTCCCTTGCGCGGCGGATCAAGCAGCAGCGCTTCGGCTGAATCCAGAAGCGCCGGCAGGGCGATCGCCACAGTCGAGGTCTCAAAGGTGGCCCGATCGCTGAGATCGTTGCCCTCGGCGTTGAGCCGTGCCAGCTCCACCGCTGGGGCATGTTGCTCGATGCCATGCACTGTCCAGCCGGCAGCGGCCAGGGGCAGGGAAAAGGTGCCGATGCCACAGAAGGCATCCAGGACCAGTCCGGAACCGGACGGCGAGACGGGATTGGGTCCCTGTGCAGAGCTGTTGCCCTGATCCGGGCTGGTGGTCTGATCCTGGGCGGGGGCTAGACCCTGCAGCAGCAGCGGCACCAGCCGCTCCGCCTGGGTGGTGTGCACCTGGAAGAAGGTGTCGGCGCCGATGCGGTAGTCGAGGCCGGCAAATGTTTCCGACAGCCAGCCACGGCCGGCCAGGGTCAAGGTGTTGCGGCCGAACAGCTGGTTGGTGGGCCGGGGCTGCAGGTTGAGACTGACGCCGACCACTTCAGGCCAGCGTTCCAGCCAGGACTCGGCCATCGCCGTCAGGCCTTCAAACTCCTGATGACTGGCGATCAAGGTGATCAGCACCTCGCCGGTGTGGTGCCCCACCCGCAGGGCCAGATGCTTGAGGCCACCCTCGGTGAGACCATGGCGGTCGACCGGCCAGTCACTGGTCTCGAGATCCCGCTTGAGCGGAGCGATCAGACGATCGATGCGGGGATCGAGAACCGGACAACGGTTCATGTTGACGATGCGGTGGCTGCCGCGGCGGTAGTAGCCGGCCTTGAGATGGCCGTCTTCGCCGCGCTCCAGGGGAATCACAGCCCGATTGCGGTAGCCCAGCGGCCGATCGGAGCTCAGCAGGGGCCGCACCTCAGGATTCAGTCCGGCGATCCGTTGCAGAGACTGCTCCAGGGAACGCTGCTTCCACTGCTGCTGGCCCTCATCTGTGAACGGCTGGAGGCTGCAGCCTCCGCAGTGGTCCGCGAGGATGCAGGGGGCCCGGCGCCGCTGGGGCGAGGGCTGCAGGATGCGCCGCAGATCGGCGTGCAGCTGGCGGCGTCGCTGGGGCAGAAGCCTGGCGGCCACGCGATCGCCGGGCAACGCTCCATCCACAAACACGACCCGCCCGTCCAGCCGGCCGATCCCTCGACCGTCATGGGACAGGTCCTGGATCTCCAGTTCGACCTCGGTCGCAGCGGCATTCAGCTCGGTCATGTCGTTATCCACCTGGCTCGACCCTATCGGCAGCCGTGCAAAGGGGCGTTACACCTTGCGCGCTGAGGCCCGATCCGCCGAATCCACTCGATAAGATCGCCAGGTCTGTGGTCGCTGCAATGAGCGTCGTTCGCGATCTGATCCTCCAGGCTGATGATCAGCTGCGGTATCCATCCGGCGGCGAGTTGCGCTCGATGGTGGAATTCCTCTCGGGTGGCTCCAAGCGCCTGGGGGTTGTCCGGGTTCTCACCGACAACGAGAAGAAAATCGTCGATGAGGCTGCCCGCCAGCTGTTCAGCCGCAAGCCCGAATACGTGGCCCCGGGCGGCAATGCCTTCGGCCAGAAGCAGCGCACCCAGTGCCTGCGTGATTACAGCTGGTATCTGCGGTTGGTCACCTACGGGGTGCTGGCCGGTAGCACCGAGATGATCCAGGAGATCGGCCTGGTGGGTGCCCGCGAGATGTACAACAGTCTTGGCGTGCCCCTGCCGGGCATGGTCGAGGCGATGCGCACCCTCAAGGAGGCGGCTCTAGTGCTACTCAGCGCCGACGACGCGGCTCTGGCTGGCCCCTATTTCGACTTCCTGATCCAGGGGATGCAGACCACCACCTGAATCGGGCGTCTCATCGGTCGCTGGACCGCAAGGTCAGAGCCCCGTCATCATTAGCTTTTTCGCCGGGTCAGTTCTGACCCGGCATTTTTTTGGTGTTGACGTCAGAGGGTTCTGGAGCTGGCCATGGCCCTGAATCTGAATCAGCGGTGTTCAGACCAGGACCCGGCGCCAGGTCCAACAGCCAGACAGAGCAAACGCAAAACTCACTTATCCCATCATGGGCTCAAATCAAGACTCGTCTAGTGTCTCAGATGGGACTTGTGAGGCATACATGGGGGACGGCCCTCGGGCACCTGGGTCCCCTCCTGCAGATTGCCGATGCTCGGACCGGCGCAGGCTTTGAGGCGCTGGGAGGCAGATTTCGCGACCGACCCTGGTTCCAACACAGCCTATAACCGTCAATCATGG
>JAPLID010000196.1:0-57858 GCA_026389285.1 Cyanobacteriota bacterium | reverse complement strand
ATCGGGAGCAGAGGCTGGAGCCAACTTTTTTAGCCTCGATCACCTGTCTCGTGCAAGACCCAGTTCGGGACTTGTTATGCGTCTGGTCTGAGAATTAGAAGCCAAGGGCTCTGCGGTTCATTGGGCCTCATGTGGTTCCAGGCAACCCTTGAGGCAAGCGAGATCAGGAGCATCTCATTTGGGAATCAGGCATCGATTGGTACCTGAGCAGAGTGACTAGTACTTGCCGCATGGTTTCTCGGCTCTTCCGGAGACACCCCCCCCCTGGAAAGGGTGCGCATCAAACCAAAAGCCCATCGCCTTCTGGTACTGATCCCAGTCTCGTTCATGGACTTGGATGGCGACTCAACCGAGACTCGCGAGCCTGGCGGGTTTCGCGGCTTGGTCCAGATTCCTGATTTCGGATCGACTCTGCCTGGGCGCTGACGGCCAGCCAAGAGACCCGCTGACCCTATCGAGTGATCCCCAATTTCTTGCGTACCTGTGTCATAGGCAGGTACGCAAAGCTTGGCGAAGTAGTCTTAGCAATGGTTCTCAGGAGCTGTCCAGGACTTTGTCCAAGTCTTTGGACAAGCTGGGAAGCATCTGGACAAGCTTGCCGAGGGGATGGAGGGCCGCAGGTGGGTTCCAGTTCATCTGATGCTGCCAAGTCCGTCACGACAGAGGACAAACCGCCATGAACGAATCCTTGTCGCCCTGGCCTCGGCGCGATGGAATGACGCCGCCACCGCCACCGGGTGACTGGGGTAACTAGCACTTCGCCACAAGCAGAATCTCCAGTTTTTATTAGTCTTAGAAGTCTCAACCTAGACCTGGGATTGGTCCATTAGCAAGACTTAGAAAAGATAGCCAAGACGAAAATGGTCTGGGTCAGCGTCCTGTCGCCATTGGCGCCTCCCAGTAGCCGAGTCGAAGCTGTCACGTTCATGCCGCCATCCGACATCGGCATCAACCGTCCTCCGCTCTCAAGCGGATACCCAAAAGACGCCTGCAATATGGTCTTACATCTCTTGCGTGCGCCTTATCAATAGACCAACAATGCAACCTTTCTGAGACAATTAAGACTACATTTGAAACGATGTTGTGAAATCACGGGATGGATACCTTGCCTGCGACGGCCCCAGGCAAGGCTGCAGATTCGAAGGATGGCTGCCACCAAGACTTAATCATTCCCGCACGAATCAGTTCAGTCTTTTTACGAGACCTGATACGAGTCCAGCACGAGACTGCTAAGAAGGCGCTGGATCGGGGCGGTGGCGATAGAGCTCTTTCAGTAGCTGGTAGGCCTCATTGATGCGGCGCATGGCTTCGACGGAGCCGCCGGCATCAGGATGGTGGCTGAGGGCCATCTCGCGATAAGACTCACGGATCTGGGAAAGAGCCAGTCGTTTGCCAGGGTCGGTGGGGAGCTTCAGCAGCCTCAGGGCGCCCTGCAAGGTCATCGTGTGCTCCAGGGTCTGGAAGGAACTGGCTCGACCGCGCCGCCGGAAGCGATGCACAAAGCGGCGGATCAGGGTCGGAAGCCGCAGGGTCAGGGTGGCCGGACTGAAGGGGTCCTCCAGCACACCGGCGGTGACCATCACCCTCTCGAAGCTGGGTGGTTCGTCGCGCCAGCCTGGGACGATGTCCCCCATCACCTCACAAACCGCCGACCAGGTGAACAATCGCCCCTCGCTCTGATCGCACTGCGGCCAGATGTCGTGGGCCAGCCAGATCATGGCGTTTTCCAGAACCGTGGCATTGGGTGGGCTGCCATAGACGGTGATCCAGTGTTCACAAGCCTCCTGGAGGGCCTGCTCCATCACCTCGGTCGAGACCTGGAGGGGCGCCACGGTGATCGGCATGTTGGGGCGCCGCTTCGTCTCCAGATCCCGTTTGAGTTTGCTGGTGCGATTGCGCACAAAACCCGGTAGATCAATGCCGCCGCCTGAACCGCGGTTGCGCTGCCGATCGGTGGCCGTGGTGCTGTCGTCGTCGCTACTGAGAGCTTCGATCGCGCCACGGCCGATCAGGACCAGGGCCATCTGCTCATTGAGCTCCCCGTCATCATCGCGGCGCTCGGCCACCGATTCCAAATCGTCCGGCAGCAGATCGCCACCGACTTCACCATTGTCATCCCCGAAGACCTGCTGCAGCAGCCGTTCGAGCACGGCGCCACGATGCCTCAGACCCCACTCGCGCCGCAGCCGCTCGAGATGGTCAACCGTTTGCTGCGGCAGCGCCACGCTCGTGCGTTTCCATGTCTCGTGGGCTTGATCCCCCACCGCGCTGTTCCTCGCTCAGGCCCGGCTCATGGCTGCTGCCAACCCTGCATCAACCGCTGTTGGGCTTCGACCGCCCGACGGTAACGGTCGACCATGGTACCGTCTGCGCCTTCGCCAGTGATCCCCCCCCCCGTGGGATTGGACACCTGCAGGGGAGTCCTGCCGGGGCTGGGGCCGCGGGAGGCTGGTGGCGCCGGGGGTGGGGAAAGCCAGGAGGGAATCGCTTGGGGGCGAAAGATGTCCGGCGGGGGCATCAAAGGTGCCGAAGGCGGTCTGAAACGTCTGGGTTGACTGGATTTGATTGCCGGTCGCCCGGTTGCCCTTGGGGACTCGTTGGCCGGGGGCGGCGGCTGGTCGCCAGGGGCTCCCGCCATTGGGGGTGGAACAGGGGGGCTGGCGTTGAAACGGGCCAGATTCTGCTGGCGGTGTTGCTGCTGGACCAGGGCGAGTTGACTGGCGGGCACGATGCTGAGCAGGTGGCCCGGGGTGGCATCGGCCGGATAGACCATGCTGACCCGCACAGGGTTGACAACCCCTGGCCGCAGGTTGACCTGGCCGAGCGAGAGGCTCTCGCCGGATCGCAACCCGACGTGCAGTTCACGCAGTCCGTCATCGGTACGGACCTGGATCGAGCCGCGGAAGGCCGTGAAGCTCCTGCCACCCATCGATGACGGATGGCTCATCACCAGTTCGTAGGGGCCCTGGCCCCGCAGATTCAGATCGATGTCAAAGCGCACGCCATAGGTGCCGATGTTGTCGAGGGACGAATCGACCATGCGACTGACCAGGGGATTGACCTGAATATCCCGGGTGCCGAAGTCGTGTCGATCGGTGCTGGTGAAAGGGACATGCAGGGGCCCTTGGCTGTCAAGATCGTGACTGATGGTGGCCTGATAGGTATCACCGATGGCGATGCCCCCGACCCTTGAAAATACGGAACGATTATTGATCTCATTGATACGATTCAGGTAGATCCGGCCCGGCGCCAGTCGCCCCTGATCCAGCACCCAAAGAATCTCACTATCACTCCGGGGATTGGCAGCGGCCACAACCGCCATCTGGAATGGCCCATCGCTCTTGCCCTTGAGCAGGGCATTGGCGATCCCCAACGCCGGCAGTTCGGTCTGAAACAGGACCACGCGAGAGCGGGGGGGAATTGTGATCTCATCACTGAGACGGGAATCGAGTTTGCCACGTAACATCTGAACCGCCGTGGCATCGCCCGGGCCCGTGTTCCAGGGCCTGGGGCCCAGGGGTTTGACGCCCATCAGATTATTAGCCAGATAGGGTGCTTCGAAGCTATTGCGGACAGCTCCACGGCTGAACCGAATGTGGACCGGCATCAGTCCAGGATTGATCAGAATTGCCGCCAGAGTAAGCTCCACGCGCCGTCTTGATCCCGCGATGGTCGCCCGACCAGAAGGGAAATACTTATGATGGAGATGCATGCCGAATTCACCATTAAAAGTATAATCGGCATTGCGCAATGCTGTTCCCGTTTCGCTCGTGTAGGCCATCCCGGGAGCGGTGTTAATCAGGATGCCCGGGCCCTCCACCTCCTCCGGCTGATTGGAGTGCAGCACCGGCACGCTGTTGAACCGGCCGTTGAGGGGACGGGCGCTCTGACCGGCCATCAGGGCCACGTAGGCCCGAGCGCTGGCCACGTTGAGCATCAGGGGCCCACAGATCAGCACACCCAACAGGGGCGCTAACAATCCTGTGGGGCGGACCACGCGCAAAGCGAGTAAGAGCGACTGGACGGTGGAGGAGTTCTGATCTGCTTCATACTGCCGGAGGCGGGGAAATCGGCAGAAGACGGCTCCGATCATGCCTGCTGCCCCCCCCACCCCTGGGGTCCGCAAGGGACGACTCCCGGGCGGACCACCGCGGTGGCTAGAACACAGTTCCTTGTTTTCGGGCTCGATGTTCCCCCTGATCGGCTGCTGCAGTGAGCCCGAGGATGGCGATGGCTATCGCCGCCGCCATCAGCAGCGCAAAATGCAAATGCTCACGTTCTGGCGCGATGGAGCCGAAAGGCAACTGGCGGCGCTGAATGCGGCCATCAGCACCCTGGAGCGGCAGATGCAGCGGGGCACACCAGAGTCCCAGGGCTGAGCTGGGCCTGATCCAACTGGCTGCGCAGCTGGGCCAGACCCCGATGCAGTAGCCGCTGGATTGTCATCGGGCTGACCTGCATCTGCTGAGCCAGACGTCTGTAGCTCCAGCCCGCCAGCACCACCTGGCGCACCACCTGGCGTTGACGCGGCTCCAGATGCTTCAGGAGTGACTCCACGGGGGGCAGCAGCCTTTCTTCCGCCCCTGAGCCCTCATCGGCTGCTGCAACCCCTTCCAGCAGCTCTCCCTCGAGGGCCATCGGCCGATTCAGCTGCTGATGCCTGGCGAGGATCTGCCATTGCTGCTCACTGAGGCCGAGACGCTGGCGAACTTCGGCCTCCCTGGTTCCTTGACTCAGATCAGACGCCGCCGTACGCATCAGGCGTTGGATGCGCTCCTTGAGTTCCGCCTGCCGCCGGGGCAACCGGACGGCGGGGGCGCAGTCCCGCAGGTAGTGGAGGATGGCGCCGCGGATGTGGGGCCGAGCGAAGGCGGAGAAGGGGGTTTGCAGTTCCTGGCGGTAGAGCTCGGCGGCCCGGATCAGGCCCAGCAGACCCACCTGGAGGAGATCTTCACTGGATTCGCGACAGCAGCTGGCGTAATGGAGCGCGATCGGACGGACGAGATCGCGGTACTGCTCGACACGGCAATTGCGCTGAGCGATGGTCGTCGTCTGACGGACTAAGGACTTGGACACGTTGGACAGAAAAATCGATGTAGGGCGGGTTCGGCCTGGACCGGCACCCGTCCTTCCAGAAAGCCCCTAGAGGTCCACGCAGCGCAACCGTGGAATTACGTAATGATCCGCCGCCACGGCCTGGAGCAGCGACCAGGGTCCGTGGCTGGCCAGCCAGCCACGATCGGAATGGCCCGTGCTCAGCAGGAATCCGGCGAAGCCGAGGCCGTTGATGCTGAAGCCCGCCTGGTGTTCCCGCACGCGCCGCACGGTCAAGAACCAGCGCTCATCAAATACCAAGTTGTAGGCGTGGGCTGGGGATGGGCTCAGCGATGGCTCGCCCAGGTCGAGATCGGCGCAATGGCGCAGGTACAACTCGGACAGTTCTGCGGCGCTGGCCGGATCCTGCCGGCGACTGAGGCGATAGGCCCAGGGCCAGGCGGGCTCCTCGCCGAGCAGCTGGGCTTCGAGCCTGGCGGACATCGGACAGCTGGGCTCACCCCGATGCCTGGGCAGCAACTGCAGATGGCGGTGCGGTTGGCTGGCTCCCGCCGTGGCGCTGCTGTTGAAGAACCACAGCCCGCCCGTGTCAGCGTTGACCGTCGCCACCGCCTCCCAGTCCAGCGGGCCCAGCCAGCCACTCTGGGGCTGCCATTGCTGGGTGATCACCAGCAGGTGGGCCCTCTGCACCGGATATTTGTTGAGCAACAACACATGGCCGCTGTTCAGCAGCGCCACCTGGAGAGGGGGATCCCAAGGCAGAAACGGGTTGGGCTTGGGACCCCCTGGTGCCAGGTGCCGGGGCGGCCGCGAGAGCAGCTGGCGCAGCAGGAACGGTTCGATCCCAGGCAGATCAAGCAGCTCGGTGTCCAGGGGGATCAGAGCCCCGCTGACCAGTGCCCGCTCGGAGACCGCCAGGGCCTCCTGCCAAAAACGCTCAGCGCGCACCAGCCTGGAGGCGGGCCAGGGAGGCCCCCTGGTAGTAGCGGCCCAGAATCTCGTTGTAGCGCAGCCCCTGCTGGGCCAGATCCTGGGCACCGGTCTGGCTCATGCTGGCACCGAGATGGCCATGGGCCTCATCGACGATCTGCTGGGTGGCGGCATAAAGGCTTTCGACGATTCCCCCCTGATAGCTGAGGATGATGCCCGCCGTGCTGGCCGTGGCCTGACGGGTGGAACCGGTGACGCTGCTCAGTCCCTCGTAGTTCTGCCAACGGGTGGTGTCACCCAGATGCCAATGGGCAGAGGCCGGACGGGCCATGTGGGCCATGGCATAGGAGCGGGCCGCCACCGCCTGGGCCCGGAGGGCCTCGCTGTTCCAACCACTGGGCATCTCGCCGCCCACCACCGAACTGATGTAGCTCTCCAGCGAAAGATGATTCACGACCTGCACACCGCCGCCGCCACGCAGCAGGCGAAAGCGGCCGTCGTACGCACGGCCATCGGCCAGCAGGTGGTCGCCGGGGCCACTCTGGAGCCAGAGTTCCGGCTCGCTGGCCAGCAGGGACGCGACGGCGGGCGGCTGTCCAGCTCCTCCGCTCTGCAGCACCCGGCCCGAGCGATCACTCAGGCTCCAGGGGCCGCTGGCCCCCAGCTGCGGGTTGGGGGACAGCTTGAGCAGCGCCACCCGGATTTCCAATGCCACCGAGGGACCGGCCGCAGGCTCCGCCAGGCTGCGGGCATCGCTGCGCGGGTTGGCGGCCCGCTCAGCCCGAAGCGAGCTGGCGGCCAGTGCCGCCTCAGGAGCGCCAGCCGCCGCCTGGACTGAGGCCTGCAAGGGCGCGCTGGGCTGGGCGATCAGGGCATCCAGGAGATCCTGCTCAGGCGGAGCGGGACGCAGCAGGGCCTGGGCGCCGAAGCCGGCCCCGACGGCCAGCACGGCCAGGGGTGCCGAGATCAGCAGAGGATGATGCCGCAGTCCTCGGATCAGCCGGGCGGCAGCAGAGACGACCAGCTGTCGTCGTCCAAGGCGGTCGAGGCGCAGGCGCTCCCACCAGCGGTCTCGCAGCCCTGGGGTTCCGTCAGCAGGGTCCCGTCCCACAGGAGGTGTCCAGATCCGAACAGGCGGATCATGCCCGATGACGCGGCCCTGCTGAGCACCCCCCCCGGACGGTCGGAGCATTGCCAGCCCACCACGAAGTCGCGACCAAGGCGCTGCTGCCACCACGGAGCGACCAGGGCATGGGCAGATCCGGTGACCGGATCTTCGTCAATGCCCAGGCCCGGCGCGAAGAACCGGAGCTGAAAATCCAGCGGCAGGCCATCGAGAAGCGCCGGCCTGGCGGGCAATGGGGGGGACTCGGCGCTCAGGGGTTGCATCAGCACCAGGCCTGGTCGCAGGGCCTGGGGCAGCTCTGCGGCCAGGCCGACGCAAGCGGACAGCTCCGCACTTGGATGCAGCAGAGCCACGGCATAGCCGAGGGACGAGGTCCAGAACGCCTCGGCCGGGCTGCCGATTCGCTGGCTCAGTAGGGACTGCAGATCGGCGGGGGGCGCTGCAGGCCGCAACTCGCCGCTGGGCAGAACCATGCTGCCGCGGCGGCGAACCCCGCGCTCGAGGCGCACGCTGAGCGGACCGCTGCGGGTCCAGAGCTCGAGATCATCGCCAGGCTGGAGCTGCTGCCAGTGGCCGAGAGCCAGCAGGCTGGCGAGGGTGGCGTGGCCGCAGAGGGGCACTTCGCAGGTGGGTGTGAACCAGCGCAGGAGCCAGTGGTTCTGAACTCTGAGCAAAAAGGCGGTCTCGGACTGTCTGAGACTGCCCGCTAAACGCTGCATCCAGGCGGTGGGCTCGGGACGCTCAAGCAGCACCACCGCTGCCCCGTTGCCGCCGCCAGGCCCCTCGCTGAAGGCCTCAATCAGCACGGCCCGGTTCAGCGATCCACCTCGGCTCTGAGGTCACGCTCCATCAGGCTCCGCACGGCCTGGGGAGCATCGACCACCCCGTCGAGCAGCCGCACCACCTGATCGCAGATCGGCAGACTCCAGCCCAGGCGAGCGGCCAGCAGCAGGGCGGCCCGGGCCGTGCGTGGCCCTTCGACGGTGGCACCGATGGCCTCCAGGGCCTGGCCCTCGCTCAGGCCCTCCGCCATGGCCAGCCCAAAGCGGTAGTTGCGGCTGAGGGGGCTATTGGCGGTGGCCAGCAGATCGCCGAGACCGGCCAGGCCGTAGAGGGTCGAACTCTGGCCGCCGAGGGCCACCAGCACCTCGCCGATCTCCGCCAGGCCGCGGGTGAGCAAAGAGGCCTTGGCATTGGCGCCGAGCCCGAGTCCGTCACTGATGCCCGCCGCCACGGCCATCACGTTCTTGAGGGCGCCGGCAGCCTCGGTGCCGATCGGATCGGCGTTGGTGTAGAGCCGCAAATTGGGGACCCGTAGGGCCCTCTGCAGCCGCAGGGCCAGAGCGCTGTCACTGGCGGCGACCACACTGGCCGCCGGCAGACCCCGATCCAGTTCATCCGCCAGGTTCGGCCCGCTGAGCACCGCCAGGGGCACTGACGGCAACTGCTGGCCCCAGAGCTGGCTGGCGCTGCAGAGACCTTCCAGGTCGAGGCCCTTGCTGCAACTCAACAGGGGCACGGCATCGGGCCAGTGGGGCCCAAGGGCCCTGGCTAGAGGGCCGACGGCCGCCATCGAAACCGCTGAAACCACCAGCTCGCTGTCCCGCAGCAGGGGCACCGCATCGCCACCGTCACGCCGCGACCAGCTGCGTACGGCGTGGCCATGGTCCTGCCACAGCCCCATCAGCGTGCCGCCCCAGGCTCCCCGTCCCAGCACCGTGATCCGCAGACCCATCTCCCCTGGAGGCCCGGCCATCATGCGGCATCAAGCCAGCGCCGCCATGACCGCCGAACCCCTTTCCCCCTGGAACGACTGGAGCGGCCATGCCCTGATCGTCGGTGGCGGCGGCATCGGCAGGGCACTGCTGCAGCAGCTGGCCATCCGGGCGCCGGGCCTGCAGCTGTGGTGCGGGCAGCGACGGGAGGCCACCGCAGACGAGGCGCCGATCGCCGCCGGGCTGCAGCGGTTCCGGCTGGATGTCAGCGATGACGACAGCCTGCAGGAGCTGCGGCAGCTGGCCATGGCACGGCTCACGCCCCTGCGCCTGGTCATCTACACCGCTGGCTTGCTACACGAGGGGCCCTTGACCCCGGAGAAACGGCTATCCCAGGTCAATCGCCATGATCTGGAGCGCAGCTTCAGCGTGAACGCCTTCGGCCCCTTGCTGGTGGCCCAGGCCGTCGAAGCGGCCCTGCCCCGCGACCAGCCGGTCCTGCTGGCCAGCCTCTCCGCCCGGGTCGGCAGCATCGGCGACAACCAACTAGGAGGCTGGTACGCCTACCGGGCCGCCAAGGCGGCCCAGAACCAGCTGCTGGCCACCCTGGCGATCGAATGGCGGCGGCGGTTGCCCCAGGCCTGCGTCTCCCTGCTGCATCCGGGCACCACCGAGACGGATCTGTCGGCCCCCTTCCGCTCCGGGGTGCCAGCGGAGCGTCTGTTCAGCCCGGAGCGGGCAGCGATCCAGCTGCTCGATCTGCTGGAGCGCCAGTCGGCGGCCAAAAGCGGCCGTTTTCTGGCCTGGGACGGCAGCACGATTCCCTGGTGAGACTCGCCCTGGTGAACATTAGGCCGCGTGACGGCGCAGCACCTCCAGCGGGATCAGATCCAGGCAGCTGCGCTCACAGGACTCGAGATGAACGGGGGGGGCCATGCCGTCCGCGTAGGCCTCCAGCCAGCGGGCGGCACAGATGCACCAGTGGTCCCCGGCCTGAAGTCCGGGGAAGCCGTAGGCCGGCGCCGGGGCGCCCAGGTCGTTGCCCTGGGCGCGGGTGTAGCTGAGGAAGACTTCATCGACGATGCAGCAGACAGTGTGACGGCCCAGATCGGCGGGATCGGTGCGGCAGCTGCCATCGCGAAACCAGCCGGTGACTGGCTCACAGCCGCAGATGACGAGCGGTTCTCCGAGCACGTTGAAGGCGTCGTTTGTCCTGAAGTCGTCTGCCTCAACAGGGGCCTGAGCCATGGACCGGAGGGAGTCATGTGTTGGCAGTCTGACGGAGGACTGGCACAAAATGCTTCCGGGAGGTTGACGAATTCCGGGGGGTAGGCGTTAAAGGTCATTCAGAACCAATCCCGATAATCGGCACCACCCCCTTCATGAGCTGGGACTTCACCGAGGATGCGGCCTTCCTGGCCCTCTGCGACGCCTACAAGGAAAGCGGTGAGCCCTCCGCCATGGAGTTCCTCGCCCATGGCGAAGGGGCCTTCCATTTTCAGGAGCTTTCCCAGAACGCGGCGGGCGAAGGGATCGACCTGAGCGATTCCGATGACCTGGAGGAATTCCAGCAGCAGGTGATCGATTCGCTTGAGGAGCTCTGCAGCTGAGGGACTCCCTCAAGGACGGAGATCGGCATCCCCCTTGCCGCTCTGGCGTGCCGCGTTGCGGCGGTCGCTCAGCTGTAGAAGAAGGCGATCTCCTTGGCCTTGAGACCCTCCCAGCCGGCTTCCTGGAGGCGGCGATCAAGGGTGGCCTGGTCGAGATGCTTGGAGCCGGTCTTGACGATGCGGTTGCGCATCGATTTTTTGACGCCGCTGCGGGCCCGGCGACTTTCGAGCTCCATCACCTCGCCGTAGAGGGCCAGCATCGCCTCGGGAATGGGGCTGCCATCGAGATCAACTCCCGAGGCGATGGCGGCATCGACACCGTCAGGTCCGGCAATGGCCATGGCACACACGCAGAAGAGCCTCCAGAGCCTGCCACGCCCCCCGAACCCCACACGGCGGGGTCAGGCGCTGAAGTAGCGCGCACGGCTGTGCAGGGCCACCAGGGCGGTGGTGCTCTGCTCGGGATCCAGCTGGTCGCTGTCGTCCATCGTCAGGCCGATGCGATCGGCGCCGAGCCACTGGAGCTGGGGCCTGGAATCGGCGACGTTGGGACAGGCGGGATAGCCGAACGAATAGCGGCTGCCCCGGTAGCGCTGGGCGAGCACCTCACGGAGCTCCCGGGGCTCCTGCTCAGCAAAACCCAGCTCGCGGCGGATCCGGGCATGGACCCACTCCGCCAGGGCTTCGGCCATCTGCACCGCCAGGCCGTGGAAATAGAGGTAGTCGCTGTACTGATCGGCCTTGAACAACGTCTGGGCGAATTCGGTGGCGCGCTCACCCATGGTCACCGCCTGCATCGGCAGCACATCCGTGGGGCGGTACGTCCCCCCGTCACCGGGCGCGAGGTCGCGATAGAAATCGGCGATGCAGTAGCGGTTGCCGCCCTTCTGCCGCGGCAGCAGAAAGCGGCCGAGCTCGGCCCCGGCAGCCGCCGGTTCCGCCCCAGCTGCCATGCCGGCAGGATCAAAGACGACAACAGCATTGCCCTGGCGGCCGCAGGGGTAATAGCCGTAGGCGATGCGGGGGGTCAGCAGCCCTTCGCTGAGACAGCGCTCGATCCAGTGGCTGAGTACGGGTTCGGCCTTTTCGGCCAGCATCGCCTCGTACTCAGGGCGGCTCTGCTGCTGGGTCTTGCGCAGCTGCCATTGACCGGCAAACAGGGCCTGGCGATCGAGATAGGCGAAGACTTCGGCCAGATTGATCTGTTCCTCCAGCAGCACCTGGGAGCCCCAGAAGGCAGGGGAGAGGGCCGCTTCCTCCTGGACCGAGTCTGAGCGGCTGTCATTGGCAGCCGGCGGCTCCTGGGAGGCGCTGGTGGGGTCCGGAGTCTCGTTGGACCTGTCGATGGTCTGGGCGCCGGTGGCTCCAGCCGCACCAGTGATTTCGCCGGCAGCGGCGTTGGCCATGCCGATCCCCGTCGGGATGCCGTCCAGGAAGCCGGAGCTGTCATCCCAGCGGCCGGCGGCCTTGGCATCCATCAGGGCGTCCATGAAGCGCAGATCGGCGAAGGCATCGCGGCCATAGATCACCTGGCCGCCGTAGGCCGCCTGGCAATCACCATGCACGAAACGGGGGGTGAGGGCGGCACCGCCGAGAATCACCGGCACCTGAATACCGACGTTGTTAAAGGCCTCGAGGTTGTCCTTCATGAAGGCGGTGGATTTGACCAACAGACCGCTCATGGCGATGCAGTCGGCCTGATGCTGTTGTTGAGCCTCGACGATGGCTTCAAGGCTCTGCTTGATACCGAGATTGATCACCTCATAGCCATTGTTGGTGAGGATGATGTCAACAAGATTCTTACCGATATCATGGACATCGCCCTTGACCGTGGCGATCAGGAACTTGCCTTTGCCACTGGAGACAGCCTGACCATCGGGCCCGATCTGTTGGTCCATGTGCGGCTCCAGAAAGGCCACCGCTGATTTCATGGTTTCAGCGCTCTGCAAGACAAAAGGAAGCTGCATCTGGCCGGAACCGAACAGATCGCCAACCACCTTCATGCCATCGAGCAGAAAAGTGTTGATGATCTGTAGCGGTGGATAGTGGAGCAGCGCGTCCTGCAGCGAGTTGTCCAGCCCAATGCGTTCGCCGTCGATGATGTGCTGCTTGAGCCGCTCTTCGACCGGCAGGTCAGCCAGGGAGGGCCCCGAGGCTCGGGCTTCCCTGGCTGAGACACCCTCGAACAGGGTGGTCAGCACAGTCAGGGGGTCATAGGTGCAGATCGCGCCGGCAGTCTCGCTCTCGAAGCGGCGTCGGTCGTGGATCAGATCGCGGCAGACCTGCTGATCGGCCTCACTGATTTTGGCGAGGGGCAGGATCTTGGCCGGGCTGACGATCGCCGCATCCATGCCTGCCTGGCAGCAGTCATGCAGGAACACCGAATTGAGCACAATCCGGGCCGCCGGCGACAGGCCGAAGCTGACGTTGCTGACCCCCAGCACCACATGAACACCCGGTAAACGCTGGCGGATCATCTCGATCGCTTCCAGCGTGGCGGCAGCGTTGAGGCGATCGTCGTCGATGCCGGTGGAGATCGGCAGGGCCAGGGGGTCGTAGAAGATTTCCCGGGCCGGAATGCCGAATTCCAGGGCATCGCGGTAGGCGCGCTGAGCAATCGCGAACTTGCGCTCCGCCGTGCGGGCCATGCCCTCCTCATCGATCGTGCCGACCACCACAGCGGCGCCATAATCGCGGGCCAGTTTCAATACCTTGAAGAAGCGTTCATCGCCATCTTCGTAGTTGGTGGAGTTGAGGATGCACTTCCCTCCTGCCACCTTGAGACCAGCCTCCATTTTCTGCCACTCGGTGGAATCGAGCATCAGGGGCAGATTGACATTGGTGACCAGGCGGGACACCAGCTCATGCATCTCCCGTTCGCCATCGCGACCGACATAATCGACATTGACATCGAGAATGTGGGCGTTCTCCTTCACCTGGTCGCGGGCCACGGCCACCAGCCCATCCCAATCCTCGACATTGAGCAGGTCGCGCACCTTCTTGGAGCCACTGGCATTGAGTCGCTCGCCGATGATCAGGAAGGAGTTGTCCTGCTGATAAGGCGTGACGCTATAAATCGAAGCGGCCGAAGGCTCGTAACCCAGGGCCGGCCTGACCTCGGCCGCTTCAGCCTCCTGCGGCGCGGCCTCGTTCCTCGCGGACCCGTTCGTTGCCGACCCGCCTGGCTCCAGCGCCCGCACCGCCCGACCAGCTGGCCGGAGTTCGGCCGCCAAATCCACCAGGCTGGCGATGTGGGCCGGTGTGGTGCCGCAGCAACCGCCGATCACCTGCACGCCCAGGTCTTCGACGAAGTGCAACAGCTGCATCTTCATCTCCAGCGGCGTCAGGCGGTAATGGGCGACACCACCGACGTTTTCCGGGAGGCCGGCATTGGGGATGCAGCTGACCACGAACGGACTGTGCTCACTGAGGTAGCGGATGTGCTCCTTCATCTGCTCCGGTCCTGTGGCGCAATTGAGGCCGAGCACATCAATGCGGAATGGCTCCAGGATCGCCACCACCGCAGCGATGTCGGATCCCACCAGCATCGTTCCAGTGGTTTCCATGGTCACCGAGACCATCACCGGCCGGCGCACACCAGCGCTGGCCATGGCCTCCTCAATGCCCTGCAGGGCCGCCTTGATCTGCAGCACGTCCTGGCAGGTTTCGACGATGAACAGATCGATGTCACCGGCCAGCAATCCCTCGGCCTGCTGGCGGAAGGAGGCCTTCATCGTGTCGAAATCGATGTGGCCAAGCGTGGGCAACTTGGTGGTGGGGCCCATCGAACCGGCCACAAAGCGGGGCTTGGCAGCGGTGCTGAACTGATCGGCCATCTGGCGGGCCAGCTCGGCGGCCCGCTGGTTGAGGGCGAAAGCCTGGTCCTCGAGTCCGTATTCAGCCAGCACGATCGAGGCGGCACCGAAGGTATCGGTCTCGATCACATCGGCACCCACCTCGAGAAATTGGCGGTGGACCGCCAGCACCGCATCGGGCCGCGTGAACACCAGGTTCTCGTTGCAACCCTCAAGGGCCAGGCCGCCGAAGTCGTCGGCATCGAGATCCATCAGCTGCAGCGAGGTGCCGGTGGCACCGTCAAATACCAACACCGGGCGCTCCGGGCTGTGCAGATGCTCCAGAAAGCCGATGCGCTGGGCGATCAGCGGGGATTCAGCGGCTGCCATCATCAGGTATCGAGACGGATACGGGTCACCCAGTGGTCATAGTCAGGATCGCGGCCCTCCGTGATCGCTGTCAGCCGTTCCCGCAGGCACTCCATGATCGGTCGGTGGGTGGCCAGTTCCGTGTTCTCGATGCGGCGCACCGGCGTGACGCGGGCGGCCGTGCCGGTGAGGAACACCTCCTCGGCGATCATCAATTCGGTCTTGTCCACGGGTCGTTCGAGCACGGGAATGCCCATGGCCTGCGCCAGCTCAAGGATGCTGGCCCGGGTGATGCCTTCAAGGATGTCCTGATCGACGCTCGGGGTGATCAGAACGCCATCGCGCACGATGAACAGATTCATGCCGCTGGCCTCACTCACCTTGCCGCGGCTGTTGAGCAGCAGCGCTTCATCAAAGCCGCTTTTGACCGCTTCGGTCTTGGCCAGGGAACTGGTGATATAGGCACCGCTTATCTTGCCTCGCAGTGGCAGGGAGCGGTCCTCCTGGCGAGTCCAGCTGCTGATGCGGCAGCTGACGCCATCAGGAGAGAGATAATCTCCCATCTCAATGCCGTAAATCAGAAAATCGGTCTTGATGTTGTGCAGCCGCGGTGCAATGCCGAGGTCGCTGGTGTAAACGAACGGCCTCAGATAGATCGGGCAAGTGGGACGGTTGGCCTTCAGGAAGGCGTCGATCGCCGTGTGGATCGTCTCCTCCGCCAGTTCGGTCAGCAGCAGCCGGGCGCTCTGGCTGAGGCGCCGGGCATGGCGATCAGCCCGGAACAGCAGGATCTCGTTCGAGTCGGCCGGGTTAGGGAGCCCGCGCATGCCGCCGAAGGCGCCGGTGCCGTAGTGCAGGGCATGGGTGGCCACCGACAGGGTGGCTTCTGCGAACGGCACACAGGTTCCGCCGAACCAGGCATAGGGAAGGAACTGATGCATGAGCGGCGGAAACGTTCGACCGATCTTCTCACCGCACCCTGCAGGATGGGGGTATGCACAGATTAGCGACGGTCCCCGGCCAGGACGACGGCGAGGCGCCGGGACAGCTGTTCGTGGAACAGGCCCCGGCACCGGTGGTGCTGCTCAGCAGTGCCGACACGGACCTGGTGGCGATCGAAGCCCTGCTGCAGGCCCGGCCCGGGCTGCTGCCGGTGGAGCTGCGGGCCCTGAACCTGGCGGCGCTCAGCCATCCGGCCGTGATCGACCACTACATCCGCTCATCGCTTGGGACAGCCCAAGTAGTGATCGTGCGGCTGCTGGGCGGGCGGGGGCACTGGAGCTACGGCCTCGAACAGCTGCGCTTCTGGGCCGACCGGCCCGCCAGAGGCGGCGAACGACCCAGGCAGCTGCTGGTGTTGGCCGGAACAGCGGAGGAGGACACCAACCTGGCCTCCCTCGGCACCGTGCCGACGGCCCTCGCCCTGGCCCTGGCCGCCGCCCTGCGGGAAGGCGGCGCCGCCAACCTGGAGGCCCTGCTGGTCTGTGGCGCCGCGCTGCTCCGCGGTGAGATCCCTGAGCCGCCGCCCCTGCGGCTGGCCGCCGATCCCCTCCCCCACGACTGGCAGGCCGATCACGGCCCCCGCGTCGGCTTGATCGTTTACCGGGCCCTGCTGCAGGCCGGGGACCTGGCGCTGGTGGAGGCCTGTTTGCAGGAACTGCGGGCGCAGGGGCTCGCTCCTCGGGCGCTCTGGGTGAGCAGCCTGCGGGATCCCGGCGTGCAGCAGGGGGTGGGAGACCTGTTGGAGCGTGAGGCGGTCGAGGCGGTGCTGTGCGCCACTGGTTTTGCCTCGGTGCAGTTCGAGGACGCCGGCCTCGGCGCCCCCCTGTGGGAGCGGCTGCAGGTGCCGGTGCTGCAGCTGCTCTGCAGCGGCCGCTCCCAGCGCAGCTGGCGCGAGAGCAGCATCGGCCTGGGGCCCCTGGATCTCAGCCTGCAGATCGCCCTGCCGGAACTCGACGGCCGGATCAGCACCCGGGTCGGTGCCTTCAAGGAGCTGGCGGGGGCCAGTGACCGTCTGGGCACGGGGCTGCAACGGCTCCAGCCCGATCCAGAGCGGATCCAGTGGATCGTGACCCTGACGCGCCACTGGATCAGCCTGCGGCAGACCGCCAGCGGCGAACGCCGCGTCGCCCTGGTGCTGGCCAACTACCCAACGCGCAACAGCCGGCTGGCCAATGGGGTTGGGCTGGACACCCCCGCCAGCGTTTCCCGGATGCTCGGCTGGCTGGCGGAGACTGGCTACGACCTCGGCCAGGAATCGCTGCCCGCCGGCGGCGACGCCCTGATCCAGGCGTTGCTGGCCGGCCGCAGCAACGATCCGGAAAGCAGCCACCGGCCACCCCTGGCCCATCTGTCTCTGGTCGACTACGAGCAGTGGTACGGGAACCTGCCGGAAGCCGGGCGCCAGCGGCTGGAGGCGGTCTGGGGGCTACCGGCGGCTGATCGCGAACTTGAGAGCCAGCCGGGTGGGGCGGCTTTCCCGGTTCGGGGTCTTCGTTTCGGCCGGGTCGTGCTGCTGATCCAACCGGATCGCGGCTACGACCGCGACCCGGCCCTCAGCTATCACAGCCCCGACCTGCCACCCACCCACAGCTATCTGGCCCAGTACCTATGGCTGCGGCAGTCGTTTGCCGCCCAGGTGGTAGTGCACGTGGGGAAGCACGGCAACCTCGAATGGCTCCCCGGCAAGGGGCTAGGCCTATCGCCGGCCTGTTTCCCGGAATGGGCTCTGGGTCCGTTGCCCCACCTCTATCCCTTCATCGTCAACGACCCGGGCGAGGGCAGCCAGGCCAAGCGCCGCGCCCAGGCGGTGATCCTCGACCACCTGACGCCACCCCTCGGGCGGGCCGGGCTGCACGGACCGCTCCAGGCACTGGAGGCACGCCTCGATGAGTACTGGGAGGCGAGCCAGCTGGGCGCCGAGCGGGCCGCCCTGCTGCGGGAGCAGCTGGCGGTGCAGTTGCGGCAGCTGGAGCTACCGGGCCTGGCCAACGATCTGGATCTGCAGCTGGAGCAGGCCGATGGCTATCTGTGTTAGCTGAAGGAGGCCCAGATCCGACTGGGGCTGCATATCTACGGCACCCTGCCGGCACCGCCGCTGCTGGCCGAACTGCTGCTCTGCCTGGCCCGGGCGCCCCAGGGCGGACTGAGCGGCCTCACCCAGGCCCTAGCCCTGGATCTGGGCCTGGAGCTCGACCCCTGGGCCGATGACGAGGCCCAGCCGCTCAGCCAGGCCGATCGTCGCCAGCTCACGGTCCTGGATGAACTGCTGAATCAGGGGCAGGGTGCGCCGCTGACTCCTTCGCCTGGTCCGGGCAGCACCGCCCGCCGCTGCGGTGATGGGGTGGTTCTGCTGGAGCAATGGGCTTTGCGGCTGGTGCAGCAGGAGCTGGAGGAGGCTGTTCCTGCCGAGGGCACAACCGGACTGGCGTCCTTGGGCGCTGCGAGAGCCTTCAACCCACTCGAGCTCGGACCAAAGGCGGCCCTCACCCCCGGTCCCGCCACCGAGGCCGTGTTGCAACACCTGCGTCAGCGCCTGCAGCCGGCCCTGCTGGCCTGCGGCGATGCCGAGCGGAACGCCCTGTTGAGGGGTCTGGAGGGGGGGCGGATCGCGGCGGGACCCTCGGGAGCACCGACCCGGGGGCGCCCCGATCTGCTGCCCACCGGCCGCAACTTCTACAGCGTCGATCTGCGCGGCATGCCCACCGAGGCCGCCTGGGATCTGGGACGCCGCAGCGCCGAGTTGCTGCTGGAGCTGCATCTGCAGGAGCAGGGGGACGACCTGCGCCAGCTGGCCTTGTCGGTGTGGGGGACGGCCACGATGCGCAACGGCGGCGAGGACATCGCCCAGGCCCTGGCCTTGATGGGGGTGCGGCCGATCTGGGACGGGCCGACCCGGCGCCTCATTGGCCTTGAGGTGATCCCCTTGTCCCTGCTGGGCCGGCCGCGGGTCGATGTGACCCTGCGCATCTCCGGGCTGTTCCGCGACGCTTTCCCCCAGTTGGTGGGCTGGTTCAACCAGGCGACCCGGCTGGTGGCGGCCCTGGCGGAATCGGGCCGGGACAATCCCCTGGCCGAGGCGGCCCAGCGCGAGGGGCACTGGGGCCGCGTCTACGGCTCGGCGCCGGGGGCCTATGGCGCCGGTCTGCAGGGTCTGATCGACAGCGGCCACTGGGAGGAGCGCGGCGACCTGGGGGACGCCTTTCTCAACTGGAGCCAGTGGCGCTACGACGGCGAAATGGGAGCGGCGGCAGCTCCAGCGATCGAGGCCGAATTGGATCGGGCCGGCCTGGAACAGCGCCTGGCCCAGGTGCAGGTCGTACTGCACAACCAGGACAATCGCGAGCATGACCTGCTCGACTCCGACGACTACTACCAGTTCCAGGGGGGGCTGAGCGCCGCCGTGGAGCGGGTCTCAGGCCAGCGGCCGGCCCTCTGGTTCGGGGACCACTCGCGCAGTCAGCGGCCGCGCCTGCATCGGCTGGAGCGGGAACTCGACAAGGTGCTCCGTTCACGGCTGCTCAACCCCCGCTGGATCGAGGGGGTGCAGGCCCACGGATACAAGGGCGGCTTCGAGATGGCGGCCAGCCTCGATTATCTGTTCGCCTACGACGCCAGTACCGGCCGGGTTCCGGACTGGAGTTACGGCGCCATCAGCAGCACCTGGCTGAACTCAGCCGAAGTTCTGGCCTTCCTGCGCCGGAGCAATCCCTGGGCCCTGCGGGACATGGCCGAACGATTGCTTGAGGCCCACCATCGGGGCCTGTGGGAGGGGGCGGAGGCCCCAGAAATCGAGCGGCTTAGGCAGCTGGTGCTCGAGAGCGAGGCCCTGATCGAGGTCTGACTCAGATGTTCAGATCCCTGGCCATCGACTTGAAGGGGTTGATGTCACCGGCCTTGCCGCCCTGCTGGGTGATCCTGGGTTGCTCATCATTCTGTTCGTCATTGGCGCCCGCCTTGAGCGTTCCAGTGCCGGGGGCGTTAACGGCCACGGCCGCGCCTCGCTTGCGCTGCTCCAGCTGAGCCTTGCTCATCTGCTGGGCGAAGGTTTTCTTCACGGGCTTGGGCACGCCACCGGTGAGATCAACCGTGACATTGGTATCAGGATTGATGCCGGCCAGACCCGGGCTCATCTTCTCGAGCCTGGCCTCCATGGAGCCCACCTCAGCGATCATCTCCTGGTTGCCCGGGCTATCAGCTGACCCGGGGAAGGTGCGGCGGATCGTCTTCGAGTTCCGCATGAAGTTGACGTCACCGAGGCTGCTGGAGGCATCGGCATCGAGGAAGAAGGTCTCCTCATCTTTCATCGGCTTGTCACCGGGGGTTTGTCCGGAGATCTTCACGGAAGGGGAACGGGAACCCAGCAGGCGATCGAACAGACCCACGGCGGCAAGGAATACGTCAGCAAACCCTAGCGACCATTGAGTGCCAGACCGTGGGTATCGGTGCCACAACTCTGCAAAAGGCCACGTTTGTCCATATCGGCGGCAATCGCCTCGCAGATCAGGGGCGAAGGCGACCACGGCTGTTTCTGCTCGTAGTCGTACCAGGCCTCGGCGCCATCGAAGCCGAGCTCGGCGGCGGCGGCGAGCAGGCGGTCATGGGGCAGGCGGTATCGGGCGGGATGGGCCAGCAAGGCCAGGCCTCCAGCCCGCTGGATCGCCCTGAGGACCGCTTCGCTGCGCAGGGCAGGACCGACGCTGGCCGTGCCCTGCAGATACGGCTGCAGCGAGGCGATCTCGTCCTCGAAGCCCAGGGCTAGCACATGCACCAGGCAGCCCTCCAGCAGGGCGCTGATCTCCACTCCGCGCCAAAGGGTGGGCACAGCAACGCCCCGCTCTGCCGCCTCCTGCAACGCTGCTGCCACGGCGGCGTGGGCGCCGATCGCGTGGTGATCGGTGATCGCCAGGTGCTCCAGGCCGAGCGCGATCGCCTGGGAGGCCAGCTCCGCAGGCGCCAGGCTGCCATCACTGCAGGTGGTGTGGCAGTGGAAGTTGTACGTCCGGGGGCAACTGTCCGGCTGGACCTGGCGCAGCACCGCCGCCAGGGGATGGATGGAGGCCTCAGGCCGCAGCACCGTCTCCTCCCCCCTCTGCCGCCAGCCGTTCCGCCCGCAACCGGCGCCAGCGGGCATAGAACTGGATCGAAGCGGCCATGAACACCACCAGCGCCACGATGAACCAGGTGGCGGCGCCGGTGGGGAACTGGTCCTTGAACACGACCAACATCACCACGATCACCAGCAGCAGGGTGGGCAGTTCGTTCAGGGCGCGCAGCTGTTTCGGGCTCCACAGGCAGGCCCCGCGCTGCAACTGACCCATCAGCCGATAGCAGAAGGCGTGGTAGGCGAGCAAAGCTGCCACGAAGGCCAGCTTGGCGTGCATCCAGCCCTGATGCAGCCAGGCGGGATTGACGCTCAGCAGCCCCGCCGCGCAGACCACCGCCACCACCATGCCCGGCGTGGTGATGATGTTGGCCAGGCGCCGCTCCATCAGGGCGTACTGCTGTCGGAACGGCTCCACCAGTGCCGGCTCAAGCTCCTCGGCTTCGCGGTGATAGATGAACAGCCGCACCAGATAGAAGAGACCGGCGAACCAGACCACCACGCCGACGATGTGGAGGGTCTTGAACCAGAGATAGGCCTCGGGCGGCCAGACAAGGGCGAAGAGCATGCAGACGGCGCGGACTGGGAGCGAAGGGTGTCGTGAAGATGGCGCTGGAAGCAGGCTAGGGGGCGAGCTGGGCGGTTTTGTCCCCAGCGCCGGCCTGCTGTTTGCCGCGGTGGAGGGCGGCCGTGGCTCTGATCGCGGCCAGCTCCGTTTCCGGAAGGCGTTCAAGCTGGCGCAACATCAGGGCCATGCGCGGATTGGAGGCCAGCAGCTCCTGGTGGCGATCGAGGAAATCCCAGTAGAGGGCGTTGTAGGGACAGGCATTGGGCCCGGTGCGCGCCTTGACGTCGTAACGGCAGCCGCGGCAGTAGTTGCTCATGCGGCGGATGTAGTTGCCGCTGGCCGCATAGGGCTTGCTGGCCAGCAGGCCGCCGTCGGCGAACAGGCCCATGCCGAGCACATTGGTCTGCATCACCCAGTCGAATCCGTCGATGAACAGGCGGCTGAACCAGGCGGTGAACGCCTGGGGGTTGAGGCCGGCCAGCAGCCCCCAGTTGGCCAGGATCATCAGCCGCTGGATGTGGTGGGCATAGCCGGTGGCTTCGATCTCGGAGAGCACGGTGTCCATGCAGGCCATGCCGCTGCCCCCGAGCCCCTCCAGCCAGGCCGGCAGAGGGGCATCGGCATCGAAGTGATTGTGGGCGCTGTAGCTGGGCCCGAACCAGTGGTAGAGGCCATGGGTGTATTCCCGCCAACCAAGGATCTGGCGGATCACCCCCTCCAGGCTGGCCAGGGGCGTACCCCGCTCCAGACCGGCACTCTCCAGGCGGCGGATCACCGCGAGGGGATGCAGCAGACCCAGGTTGAGATAAGGGCTGAGCAGGGAATGCCAGAGGGTCGGCTGGCGGCTCACCATGGCGTCCTGGTAGGGCCCGAAACCATCGAGGCGGGTGGCGATGAAGTGCTCCAGCACCTCCAGGGCCTGCCGGCGCGTGACGCCCCAGGCGAAGGGGGTGCTCACCCCGGGCAGGGCCGCCAGGCCTGCGGCACGGCGCTCGCCATCAAGGCGCTCCACCTTGGCGATCACGGCGGCGGTGATCGCATCGGGGGCGTTCCACTGGCCGCCCAGGGGCTGGGGCTCAGGCGCCGGCTTCGCCCCCTTTGGCGCCTTCGAAGTTGCGCGTTTGGTCCCGGCCCCTTGCCGATCCGCATCGGACTGGGCCTGCGGCGCCTCCTGGCCAGCAGCGGCACTCGCCGGCTCGATCAGCACCCCGAAGCGACGCCGACTCTCGCGGTAGAAGAACTCCATGCGCAGCTGCCGGTAGCGCTCAGCCCAGGCGGCGAAATCCTCACGGCTCCAGAGAAAGGCGTTGGAGGGGTGCCAGACCAGTTGCAGCGGAGCTGCGGAGTGAACCGCCGCCGCATAACTTGCCGAAGCATGGGTCGCTGCAACTGGTTTCAATAAACCAGGTTCCGCTGCAACAGGGTCCGCTTCAACGCCGTCCGCCGCAACTCCATTCACCGAAGCCGCTCTCGCCACAGAACCGCTTGCTTGAGCAGCACTCACCGCCGCGCCGATCCGGCCCCAGCTGCGCTCGATCGATGGGCGCCAGTGCCGATCGGCCGGCTCCATCAGATGCAGCTCGTCGATACCGTGCTCGGCCTGCCAGTCCGCCAGGGCGGCGCTGAAGCGGGGGGCCTCGCGGTGATCGACGTCCCATCCCGCCGCCCGCAACTCGGCGGCGAAATGGCGCATCGCACTCCAGAGCAGCACCAGCTTTTGGCGATGCCAGCCTTTCTGCAAGACGGACTCGCTCTCGATCAGCAGCACCCGGGCCTCACCGGGGCGGAACGCCGCCAGGGCGGCCTGTCCGGCGTCGAGCTGATCCTCCAGCACCCAGATTCCCCGGGCCATGGTTCCCTTCTCCCAGTTGCAACGGCCTGCCGAGGCACTGTGGCGCGCAGTCGGCCCGTCCCCGGCTCTCAGGAGGGCGTGCCGCCCACCAGCCGGCAGGCCCGGCGAGCGACCGCGGCGCCATAACCCCGCTCCACCGGACCTGTGGCCGGGCTGATGTGGCCGTCACGGCAATCGACCGTGATCCGCTCCTGCTGACCCCGTTGATCCCGTAGCCGCAGGCGCAGCTGGAAGACATGCTTGGCGCTGCGGCTGAATTCATCACCGCAGACCGGACCGACACAGAGACCTGGGGCGGCGACCGCAGGGGCAGGCCGGCCGGCCAGCAGTGAGGCCGCCAGCAACGGTCCCGCCAGCGGCAGCAGCCACAGGCAGGCGCTCAGCAGCAGCGAGGCCGCCAGGGCGGCGGTCGGAGCCAGGTGGACAGCAAACGCCAACCGGCGGTGCCGCCACCGCCCGAACCCCAACCCGGGGAACCACCAGAGCCGCAGCGGGGAAGGCAAGCAGAACAGACAGCGTTGCCCCCATCTTCCCGCGACAACGACGACCGCGGGGGGATGGGGCTTCAACGACCGGACATCGCTGCACTCAGCACATCCGCCGCCGGCTCCTGGTTCCCGTCCCCCAGCTCCTCGTCCTGATCCAGGGGCGGATGGAAGTACTCCCACACCTGCCGGGCCAGGGCCCGCCCCATGCCCGGGGCCTGGGCGATCGCCTCAGGGCTGGCCAGCTGGATGGCGTCGATCGAGCGGAAATGGGCCAGCAGATCCCGCACCCGCTTCGGCCCCAGCCCGGAGATGTCACTCAGCCGTGAGCGCTTCATCCGTTCGCCGCGCTGCTGGCGATGGAAGCTGACGGCAAAGCGGTGCGCCTCATCGCGCAGCCGCCGCAGCAGGGCCACGCCGAGTTGGTCGGGCTCGCTCTCGAGCGGCTGCTTCGCCCCCGGCACGAACACCTCTTCGCGCTGCTTGGCCAGCGAGCAGACGACCAGATCGTCTTGCAGATTCAGCTCCCGCAATGCCTCCATCACCGCCGAGAGCTGGCCCTTGCCGCCATCGATCATCACCACATCGGGCCAGTCGTTGAGGCCGCCGGTGTGCAGAGCCGTGCCGGCCGATCGGCGCAGTTCAGCCAGATCCGCCCCCTCGGCCTTGGCCTGGGACCAGCGGCGGAAGCGCCGACGCATGATCTCGGCCATGGCCATGAAGTCATCGGAGTGGCCGGCGACGATGCTGCTGCTCTGGATCTTGTATTTGCGGTAGTGCTGCTTGGCTGGCAGGCCATCGATGAACACCACCTGGGAGGCCACCGCATCGCTGCCCTGGATGTGGCTGATGTCAAAACCCTCGATCCGCCGCGGTGGTGTCGCCAGATCGAGCAGCTGGGCCAGATCTTCGGTGGCCAGCAGCTGCTGCTCGGCCCCTCATAGGCAGCGTTGCGTTCCACCAGTTCGATCAGCTCGGCCTTCTGCTGGCGCTGGGGGACAGCCAGCCGCACGCGGCGCCCGCGCCGTTCCGAAAGCCACTCCTCAATCAGCGCCTGCTGGGGCAAGGGATGCTGCAGCAGCAGCTCCGGCGGGATCTCCACCGGGTCCACCTGGCTGTAGTGCTCCTCCACCACCCGCTGCAGGATGCGGCCGTGGTCGAGTCCGGCGACACCCGGTAGGGCCTCGGGCTGAAGGACAGGCTGGGGACCCTGGGTGGATCGGTCTACGGATCCGGGGGCGGGGCATGGCTCAGACCGGCTCGGCGGCCCTGATTTCAGCTGGGAGCCGTTCTCTCCCTCAGCAGGCATTGCAGAAATGCCCTCCTTCGCCTCCGGAGCAAGCTTCAACTCCGGAGCAACTGCCGCCTCCGAGCCAACCGCCGTCGCCGGAAGCGACGGCACCAGAGCCTGAGCCTGAGCTTCCAGATCGGTTTCAGTCCCGACAGAGGCCGCCGGCATCACCATCGCGTCGGCTGTGTAGCCCAGTCGGCCCACCAGGCGGCCGGCCCGCATCTGGAACAGCTGCACCGCCGCCACCCGTCCGTCGGCCGCCAGGGCGATCACATCGCGGCTGATCGAACTGTCACCGACGCTCATCTTCTGATCGGCGGTGAGCGTGTCCAGCCCCTGCAGCTGGTCGCGCACCCGGGCGGCCGCCTCGAAATCAAGCCGCTCGGAGTAACGATCCATCTGGTCCTGCAACAGCTCCATCAGCTCGTCGCTGCGCCCCTGAAACACCATCGCCACCTTGCGCAGGGTCTGCTGGTAGTCGTCGGGGGTGATGCGTTCCTGGCAGACCCCGGGACAGCGGCCGATGTCGTAGTTGAGGCAGGTGCGATCGCGATGCAGAGGCAGGGGCCGCTGCCGCAACGGGAAGACCCGCTTCACCAGGCTAAGGGTGCGGCGCAGCAAGCCCACATCGACGTAGGGCCCGTAGAAGCGGTCGAGGGGGCTGCGAAAGCGGCGGCGGCGCGTGATGAAGATGCACGGGTAGGCCTCACTCCAGGTGATGCAGAGATAGGGATATTTCTTGTCGTCCTTGAGCAGCACGTTGAAGTGCGGCTGGTTCTGCTTGATCAAGTTCGCCTCCAACGCCAGCGCCTCGGCCTCGCTGTCGGTGACGATCACCTCGATGTCGCAGACCTGGCGCACCATCAGCGAGATGCGCGGGCTGTGGGCGTGACCGCCGCCGCTCTGGAAGTAGCTGCGCACCCGGTTGCGCAACATCTTGGCCTTACCGATGTAGAGGATGCGGTCCTCGCCATCGCGCATCAGATAGCAGCCTGGTTCGCTCGGGATCTCGCGCAGGCGGGCCTTGAGGCGCTGCGGCTGCAGCATCAGGGGATTGCCCAGGCCTGCCCTCGGGTCCTGCGGATTCTGCAGCTGGTCAGCCAGCGTCAACCCCCGTACTGCCAGCCGGTGGCGGCGAGCTCCAGCGCCGCCCCGTCGCGGTGCAGCACCGCCTGTTTGACGGCACCCACGAACACGGTGTGGTCGCCGGCGGCCACCTGGCCGACCAGCTCGCATTCGACGGCGCCGAGGGCCTCATCGAGGATCGGCAAGCCCAGGGCCCCGAGCTGGAACGGTGCGGCGTCAAAGCGGCCCCCCACACCCTTCTGGGGCTTGAAGAACACCGCCGCCAGGTCCTTCTGTTCAACAGACAGCACGTTGAGGGCAAAGCGGCCGGTCCGCTGGATCATGCCGTTGCTGGTGGAGTCAGCCCGTACAGCCATCACCACCAGGGGGGGCTCAAACGATCCCTGGGTGACCCAGCTGGCGGTGAAGCCGTTGATCTCCTCGCCTTCGGCCACGCCACAGATGAACACTCCATGGGGGATCTTGCGCAGCAGGGTCTTCTTGGCCGCCTGGTCGAGGGTGACGTCGCTCATGGGTCTGGCCGCGTTGTGTTCAGACGACTCTAGGAACGAGCCTGCTCAGAGCCGGGCCGGTCGCTCCATAGGCTTGAGGTTGCTGCGCTGCCGAGATGCACGCCCTCTATCCGGGCAGTTTCGATCCGCTCACCCTCGGCCATCTTGATCTAATCGAGCGCAGTGCCCGCCTGTTCGACGGCGTCACGGTGGCGGTGCTGCAGAACCCGGGCAAAAACCCCACCTTCCCGCTGGAGCAACGGCTGGGCCAGATCCGCGAAGCCACCGGCCATCTGCCGTCGGTGCGGGTGGACAGTTTTGACGGACTCACGGTGGCGTTCGCCCGCGCCTGCGGTGCCGCCGTGATCCTGCGCGGCCTGCGGGCCCTGAGCGACTTTGAATTTGAGCTGCAGATCGCCCACACCAACAAGACCCTGGCCGCGGAAATCGAAACCCTGTTCCTGGCGACCGCTGTCCAGCACAGCTTTCTGAGCAGCTCGGTGGTGAAAGAGGTGGCCCGCTTCGGGGGAGCGGTTGAACACATGGTGCCCAGGGGAGTGGCAGCTGACCTCGCCAGGCTCTTTAATCGAGCAACTGCCAACGGTTGACATGTCTGAGGCCCGCATCACCGTCCTCGATCAGCTTGAACAGCTCGAGGAGATTGTTCTCGATGGCAGTCGCATCCCCTTCAGTGGCGGCCGTCTCGTCAATGAACAGGACGCCATCGAAACGATGGATGCCTTGAGGGAGTCCCTGCCGGCCCAGATCATCCAGGCCGATGAGCTGATCCGCCAGCGGGAGGGCTTCATCGACAAGGCTCGCCAGCAGGCCGAGGAGATCGTCACCAAGGCCCGCCGCGAACGCGAGCAGCTGATCAACCAGGCCGCCATCCGCCAGGAGGCCGAACGCCAGGTGGGCGAACTGCGCGACCAGGCTCGCCAGCAGTGCGAGCAGCTGATGCTGCAGGCGCGCCAGCAGGTGGCCCAGGTGGAGCAGGAACATCAGGCGCGCATGTCCCAGATGGAGCAGCAGTACGCCAGCCGCCGCCAGCAGCTCGAACAGGAAGCCCAGATCCGGCGGCAGCAACTGGAGCAGGAGGCCAACGACCGCAATCGCCAGCTGCTTGAGCACCACGAGCGGGCGCGACAACAGGCGATGCAGGAACTGGAAGCGGTGCGGCAGGAGGGTCTGCGCATCCAGCGGGATAGCCAGGCTGAGGCGGAGCGGCTGCACGCCGATGCCCTGCAGTTCGGCAAGCAGACCCAGCAGCAGTGCGAGGCCCTGATGACCCGCACGCGTCAGGAGTCCAGCTCGATTCAGGAAGGGGCCAATCGTTACGCCGAACAGGTGCTAGGTGAGTTGGAAGTACGCCTGAAGGAACTCAGCCAGGTGGTCCTCGGCGGCCGCCAGGAACTGGGCCGACTGCAAAGCCAGGATCGGCCCGCCCCGGCTTCGGCTGAGGTGATGGACCTGGCGGAGAGCGAACCGATCAGCCGGGCCCGCCGGGCCGCAGGCCGCATGCGCCGCGCCGCCACCCGGGGCATCGCCAGCTGAACCGGCACACCGGATCCAGGAGCAAGTGGGTACGGACCCTGGTCTGAGCCCGCTGGTTTGATCGTTCACCACAACCTATTCCCAAAAGGATGGGCTCACCCCTTGGAGATGAGCCCTGGTTCGTTGAGGCCTCGGCGGGGTGATCCGCCGGCATGACAATCAGCTGGGGAGGCAACCCGTTGTCTTGGCAATCCGTTGGGCTGATTCAGGAAGGCCCAGGGCAGTGGAGTGGTGCATCAGGCTGTGGCGCTTAGGGACAGAGCGAGACGTTCTGGACCTGACGCATGATCTGGCCGATTGTCTGGTTGGGCATGCTGGCGCCATTGGAGATGGCGCTCACATAGCGGGGGCCATCACTGGTCTGCAGGACACCGCTGATCGCCCGCACCCCGGTGAGGGTGCCGGTCTTGCCGAACAGGCGGCCATCGAGGGAGGTGCCGTTGAACAGATGGCGCATCGTGCCGCGTTGGCCGGCGATTGACATCGAGCCGATGTAATCGCGGCCGTAGGGGTGCTGATCCATGCGCAAGAGCAAGGCGGCCAGCAGCCGGGAGGTGAGGCGGTCATTGCGGCTGAGACCGCTGCCGTCGTGGATGATCACGCCCTGCATCGGCAGCCCCTGGCCCTTGAGCCAGACGGTTTCAAGGCGGGCGGCATCCTCCACATCCCAGGTGCCGGCGGCACTGCGCAACAGCACTTCGGCGGTGAAGTTGTGGCTCTCGGTGTTGGCCAGACTCAGCAGGCCATGCATGTTGATGGAAGGCTCTTCATGCACCAGAACCGCATCCCTGGGCAGCGGCGCATCGGCTGGCACCAGGCTCAGCTGGGCCTTGGCCCCCTGCTGGGTCATGGCGCGCTGCAACAAGGTGGCGAGCCTGGAGGGCGGGTTGCTGACCGCATCTTCAATCGCATTGCTGGTGATCGCCAGCCGTGTGATCGGGGCGCCGTAGGCATAGCTGCGATCGCCGTAGCTCCAGCCCTGGGGCCACCAACCCTGAGCCGGCTCCTCAGCCAGCTGCAGCTTGACCGCCGTGCCCGGCACTCCGCCGGATGAGGCCAGGGCCAGCTTGGCGAAGCGCTGCAGATGGGGTAGCGCCAGGTCGGGATCCCCCTGGCCGGTGAGCCGCAAGGTGCCATCGCTAAGCCGCCAGAGCCGAGTGTTGAGCCGGAAATCGGGGCCGAGGCGATCCAGGGCGAAGGCCGTGCTCAGCAGCTTCTGGTTGGACGCCGGCACCCGCGCTCGGGTGCCGTTGACATCGGCCAGCAACCGACCGCTGGGGTCAGCGACGCTGACGCTCCAGACCGGGGCCTCCGAACCGATCAGCGCCGCCAGTCGCTGTTGCAGGCCAGGGCAACTCACCTCGCTCTGCAACTGCGGCAGGCCGTTCGGCGCTGGCAGCGGCGGCAGAGTGGCCAGCGGCGTGCGCTGGATCGCCCGACTGGGCGGCAGCGTTGGCGACCAGGGCTCCGTGGTCGAACCGACCACTTGGGCGTGAAGGGGCAAGGCCAGCGCCGGAAGCGTCAGGGAGGCACCGAGGAGCTGAAGCAGAGAATTTCTGGCTCTCATCTCAGGATTGCCCCACTTTCAGGTCGGTCACGGTGCCGTTAAAGCGGTAGTTCGCCCCTTCGAGCTCAACGGGGGCACCGATCTTGATCGTCTGGTTGCCGAACACGACGCCACCGCTGGTCTTGCGGCCCTCACCCCGGAGCACGAAACGGCCATCGAAGCTGCCGAAGGACTTCTGATTCGGATCCGGGGCCGTGACGATACGGCCGTCGGGGGTGAGGATCGTGAGGCGCCGCTCCAGGGGAATCACCCGTTCGATCGCCACGGTGCCGTGGGGCTGGTTGCGGATCACGATCGCCACCTTGCCTTCGGCGGCGGCACTTTTAAGCAGCGAGGCCGGATCGGCGGCGGGAACGCCACGCACATCGACCGTGACCGTGACCGGCTGCATCGCGCCGGTGGCACTAGCGACGGCCCCGCTCAGCTTGGGGCTCCAAACCACGCCGCCCACGGCGAGCAGCACCGCTGCCGCCGCCCCGAGGTCGATCAGATTCCAGGAGCGGGATGGGGAGGTTTCGCTGGCCATGGGAACCCACAAAGCCTGCGAAGTGTACGCAGGGTGCCCAGCTCGTACCAGTACGAAGCACGACCCGATCGACCAAATCTTCAGTTCTGCAGACCTTCGATCAGATCCCCCAGAGCCCTGAGGTTGCCGCCCAGACCCTGGCTCTCGCCACCACTGAGCGCCTGCTGCCTCTGCTCGCTGTCGGGTCTGCGCTCGAAGCCGACCACGAAGCGGAAGCCATCGGGATCGAGCCGGTAGAGCTCCCAATCACCGGGGAAGGCGCGGCGCAGGGCGCTGTCGCTCTGGGGGATCAGGGCATAGGCGGCCTGCCACTGGGCCAGGAAGCCGCGACGCCGCTGTCGGGCGACACTACCGATGCCGACGGTGGCGTCCTCCAGTTTGGGGTTGAGCAGCACCACCGGGCCGACATGGGCACCACAGATCCGCTCCACCTGTTCGTATTCGGCCTGGCTGGCCCCGACGAGCAGCAAAAGGCCATTGCTGGGGCTATCGCTGGACCTATCGGTGGAGCCTTCGGCCTGCCGGCGTTCCTGGTCGCCAAAGCTGCTGATGTTGGTTGCGCCCTCACCGGCGTCGCGGCGGGCCAGGGCCGTTGCCCCCATGTCCGCAAACAGCAGGTTCAACTCCTGTCCCGCCTCCCGCAGGGCTCCGTTCAGGCGCAGCACCAGAGGCAGCAGCCGTAGGCCCTCAAAGCGGAACTCCACGGTCCAGCGGCCGTTGGCACTGGAGGCCAGGGCCTGTTGGAGTGCCGCGAGGGCCTCGGCCTCGGCGGAAAGCAGATCGGCGGGGAGCATGGCAGGGATCCGCGGCTCGGCGGTACGGGGGGCCAGGGCGCCCGGACCCTACCGAGCGGCCGGAGTCGGCGGCGGCGTAGCAACAGCCGTGGCGTAGCAACAGCCGTGGCGGGCCAGGGAACTCAACTCCCACCCAGGCGCAGGACGGCATGGGTATGGACAACAAGTCACTGAATCAGGCCCCTAAATCAGGCCCCTGCAGTTCGCGGCGGGCGCTGTCGAGATCGTCCGGGAACCGCTCCAGATCCTCCGGCTTCAGCCACGGTCCCAGGCTCAGCCGCAGGCCACTGGCCGCCTCGCGCTCGCCGAACCCCATGGCCAGTAGGATCGGGCTGGCGGCCCCGCTGGCGGCCCCGCTGGCGCCCGAATCCCAGGCCGTGCCGCCGCTACTGCAGGCGGAGCCACTGCTGACAGCCCAGCCCCGGCGGGCCAGGGCCCGGACCAGGGCCCGCCCTGAGAGCGGCCGGCCGTCGTCAGCGGCGACCAGCAGGCTGAGGTGATGGGGCAGGCGCCGAGCCCCGCCATCGGGCTCCGGACCGCTCAGCCGCAGTCCGGGTCGCTGGCGGAGCCGCTGCCAGAGCTCGTCGCGCAGCGGGGCCACCGGATCCCGACTTCCAGATGCGGCCAGCCGGGCCGTGGCCAGATCCAGGGCCTCGGCGAATCCATGGGCCAGCAGCACCGGTTCGGTGCCGCCACGGCGCCCTCCTTCCTGGGAGCCGCCGCCGATCAGCGGAGCCAGTTCGACGCCCGGCGCCAACGCCAGAGCCCCCACACCCCGGGGCCCCTGCAGCTTGTGGGCGGTACAACTGAGCAGATCCACCGGCAGCTGGGCCAGGTTAATCGGCTGATGGCCGACCACCTGCACGGCGTCCACATGCAGGCGAACGCCGGCGGCACGGCATAGCGCTCCGAGGCTGGCCAGGGGTTGGAGGCTGCCCACCTCGCTCTGCCCCCAGATCAGCGAGACCAGCCGGGTCGGGGGGGCCAACCGCTCGGCCAGGGTGACGGGATCGACCAGGCCGAACCGGTCCACCGGCAGGATCTCCAGCTGCCAGCCCTGGCGTTGCAACTGGGCAGCTGCCGCCCGGGTGGCGGGATGCTCGACGGCGGAGATCAGCAGGCGACCCGGCTCCATCAGAGCGGCACTGCCGAGCAGGGCCAGATGGATCGCCTCGCTGCCGCCGGAGCAGAGGATCAGCTGGGATGGCTCGCTTCCCAGGGCGGCGGCCAGCCGGATGCGGCTGCGCTCCAGCAGTTCGGCCGCCGATAAGCCAGGGCCATGGAGCCCCGAGGGGTTCGCCCAGGCCTGGGGCGCCATCGTCGCCATCGCCGCCAGCACCTCAGGAGCCGGCGGGCTGGTAGCCGAGGCGTCGAGGTAGCGGCTCAGATCGATGGCAACCGCTTCCTGGCGGGCCGCAACACACAACTCTGGACGGGACGGGCTGGGCGGCTCCATCCAGTGCGGCTCAATCCAGTGCGGTTCCATCCATTGCGGTGCTGGCCGGTCTTGATCCGGTTCGAGTTCGGCGCCATGACCGCTGAACTGGGAAGGCACCTCAGCCATCAGCGCCCGTTGCCTGCCATGGATCCCGAGCGATGAAACCCGAGGCCGGCTCGGCGGGATCGACACCCGCTTCAGGGGCAGCGTCGGCGGCCAGGCGGGAGCGGAAGCGGGATTCGGCGGAGCTGGAGGCGATTGCCACCAACTCATCGAGGGAGCGGCCCCCGAGCAGGGCCTCCACCCTGGCCCGCGCTTCCTGGCTGGCGCAGGCCTCGGGACGGATGCAGCCGTTGACGCAGGCCGTGGCGCAGTCAACGGTGTGCTTGGCGCTGGCGTCAGAAACGGCGGATTCCGTGGAGTCTGCAGTCTTGATGGCTGGGGCGGCAGGTGCTTCGAGCGGCTCGAAGTCGCGATCGATCTCCGGTTGCGAGGCGACCAGGGGCGCTGCCGGCGGTTCGGGACTCCAGCCAAGGGGCGGCTGTTCCGCCTCGCCGACCAGCCCCGGCACGACCACGCCGTCGAACACTGCCTCGGCCGGGCCGGTCATGAACACATGGTCGCTGGCCGGATCCCAGTTGATCTCCAGGGGGCCGCCGGGCAGATCGAGGCGGGCCACACGCTCACTGAGGCCCAACCGGTGGCAGGCCACCAGGGTGGCGCAGGCCCCTGTCCCGCAAGCCAGGGTCGGCCCGGCGCCCCGCTCCCAGACACGCATCACCAGATGGCCGGGGTGGAGCACCTGCACGAAATGCACATTGGTGCGGGCTGGGAAGACGGGATGGATCTCGAGATCGGCCCCCAACAGCTCCAGATCGATCGCCTCCACATCCGATACCGGGATCACGACGTGGGGATTACCCATGCCGACAGCGGCAACGGCCAGAATCTGGCCGGCAATGGCCAGATCCCCCTGGGGAAGACCGGCGGGCCCCGGCTCCAAAAGGGTCGGAATCGAGGCGGGCTCCAGAATCGGCCGACCCATGTCGACGCGGATGCGACCGTCGGGCTGCAAGGTCGGCACGATCCGCCCCGCCAGCGTCTCGATCTGCCAGGTGCGGCCTGGCTCATCACCGTCGCTGTCCGCCAGGAAGCGTGCCAGACAGCGAATGCCGTTGCCGCACATCTCCGGCTCCGTGCCATCGGCATTAAAGATGCGCATCCGCAGTTCGCCGCCTTGGCGGGGAGGCAGGGCCAGGATCACGCCATCGCCCCCGACTCCGAAGCGGCGATCGCACAGGCGCTGGATCGCTGCAGGCGTCAGCCCGAAGTGGTCATTCCCATCGGGCAGTCCACGACCATCCATCAACAGGAAGTCGTTGCCCAATCCCTGATACTTGCTGAACTGAAGCACAATCCCCGTAGGCGCCGGCACAGCTCGATCCTATGCAGAGCTTCTTCGACAAGCGAGGCCCCCGGCTGGATACCAGCCTGCCCAGCGTTCGCCATGTGCAGGAGCTGATTCGCAACCGCACGATCGTGCAGGTGACGATGGTCGGCGGTCAGGAACTCGAGGGCATGATCAAGTGGCAAGACAGCGAGTTCCTGGCCCTGCGCCAGGAGGCTAGTCTGCCGCTGGTGCTGATCAACCGCAACGCCATCGCCATGCTGCGCGCCTTCCTCTGATCGCTGCCGGTGCTGGCGCCGGTGCCTGGGCCTGGGGGTTGTGGCACGATCACGCCTGAGCGCAGGCCCCGAGCGAACCCCGTGACCGATTCCTCCCGCTACCGGCCGCAGGTGATCGAGGAGCGCTGGCAGCAGCACTGGCAGAGCCAGGGGCTGGCCCGCACTCCCGAGCCAGGCCCCTCAGCAGCAAGCCACTCAGTCGGGACCGGCGAGCCCTATTACGCCCTATCGATGTTCCCCTATCCGTCGGGGAGCCTGCACATGGGCCATGTGCGCAACTACGTGATCACCGATGTGATCGCCCGAGTGCAGCGGTTGCGGGGTCGGGCCGTGCTGCATCCGATGGGCTGGGACGCCTTCGGACTGCCGGCGGAGAACGCAGCGATCGAGCGGGGGGTGGATCCCGGCGCCTGGACCGATCAGAACATCGGCCAGATGCGCGAGCAACTGAAGCGACTGGGCCTGTCGATCGACTGGGACCGGGAAGTGGCCACCTGCCACGCCGACTACTACCGCTGGACCCAGTGGCTGTTTCTGCAGTTCCTGGACGCGGGCCTGGCCTACCGCAGCGAGGCCACGGTCAACTGGGATCCGATCGACCAGACCGTGCTGGCCAACGAACAGGTGGATGGTGCGGGTCGTTCCTGGCGCTCAGGTTCCCTGGTGGAGAAGCGCAAGCTGCGCCAGTGGTTCCTGAAGATCACCGCCTATGCCGACCAACTGCTCGATGACCTGCCGAAGCTCCAGGGCTGGCCGGAGCGGGTGCGCACCATGCAGGCCAACTGGATCGGCCGCTCCACCGGCGCCGAGCTGCAGTTCGAGGTGGTCGACGGCGATGGCGCCGGCACCGGTCAGCACATCGCGGTGTTCACCACCCGCCCCGACACGATCTACGGCGTCAGTTACGTGGTGCTCGCGCCCGAGCATCCGCTGGTCGAGGCGCTCACCGCCTCTGAACAGCAGTTGTCGGTGCAGGCCTTCATCGATCTGGTCGGCCGTCAGAGCGACCAGGAACGCACCGCCGAAGACAGCCCTAAGCGCGGCATGCCGATCGGCGCCAGCGCTCGCAACCCGGCCAACGGCGAGCTGGTACCCCTTTGGATCGCCGACTATGTGCTGGCCGAGTACGGCACCGGTGCCGTGATGGGTGTCCCCGCCCACGATCAGCGCGATTTCGTCTTCGCCCGCCAGTACGAGCTGCCGGTGCGACAGGTGATCATCCCGGAAGGATCGGATGAACACGCCTACGAAGGTGGCGCCTGGACCGCCGGCGGTGTGCTGATTCATTCCGGTCCCTTTGACGGACTGACCTGCGCCGAGGCACGGCAGCAGATCATCGCCGCCGGCGAGGCCGGGGGTTGGGGCCAGGGCCGGGTGCAATATCGCCTGCGCGACTGGTTGATCTCACGCCAGCGCTACTGGGGTTGCCCGATACCGGTGATCCACTGCGACAGCTGCGGTGTGGTGCCGGTGCCTGAAGAGCAGCTGCCAGTGGAGCTGCCCCAGGGGGTCGAACTGGCGGCTAAGGGTGGCTCACCCTTGGCCCAGCTGGAGAGCTGGGTGGCCGTGGCCTGCCCCTGCTGCGGCCAGAGCGCCCGGCGCGAGACCGACACGATGGACACGTTCATTTGCTCCTCCTGGTACTACCTGCGCTACAGCGATCCCCACAACACGGCGCTGCCTTTCAGCCGCGAGGCCGTCGATCGCTGGCTGCCCGTGGATCAGTACGTCGGCGGCATCGAGCACGCCATCCTGCATCTGCTCTACTCCCGTTTCTTCACCAAGGTGCTGCGCGATCGCGGGCTACTGGGGTTTGACGAACCGTTCGCGCGCCTGCTGACCCAGGGAATGGTGCAGGGGATCACCTACAAGAATCCCCACAGCGGCAGATACATCGCCCCGGCCGATGTGGCCGATCCCAGTGATCCCCGCGACCCGATCAGCGGCGAGGTGCTCGACACCTTCTACGAGAAGATGTCGAAGTCGAAGTACAACGGCGTTGATCCCGCCGGGGTGATTGATCGTTACGGCGCCGACACAGCCCGGATGTTCATCCTGTTCAAGGCGCCGCCGGAAAAGGATCTGGAATGGGACGACGCCGATGTCGAGGGGCAGTACCGCTTCCTGCAGCGGCTCTGGCGCCTAGTGGACAGTGCCCAGGAGCGGGGCCTGAGGCTTGCCCCCAGCGGCGCCAGCCCCTCAGGCAATGCTGAAGCCCCTCTCACCGAAGGCGATCAGGAGCTGCGGCGGGCTGTCCACACGGCGATCGCGGCCATCAGCGAAGACCTGGACGGCGACTATCAGTTCAATACTGCCGTCTCCGAGCTGATGAAGCTCAGCAACGCCATGGGCAGCCAGCTGGAGGCGGCCAGCGAAGCCGTTGCCGTCGAGGCCCTGACAGTGCTGCTGGTGCTGCTGGCGCCGTTCGCCCCCCACCTGGCGGAAGAGCTCTGGCAGCGCCTCGGTGCCAACCCGGACGATGACAACAGTGTGCATCGCCAGCGCTGGCCCGAGGCCGATGCCTCCGCCCTGCGGCGTGACACCGTGACGGTGGTGATCCAGATCAAGGGCAAGGTGCGGGGCCAGTTGGAGGTGCCGGCCGATGCCGACGCCGCCACCCTCGAAGCTCTCGCCTTGGCGAGCGAGGTGGCCGCCAAGTGGCTGGAGGGTCAGCCGCCGCGCCGGGTGATCGTCGTCCCCGGCAAGTTGGTCAATCTGGTTCCTTGATCACCTGCAGGCTGGCGGGGTTGCCCCAGTCGCCGCTGATCCGGTAGCCGCGGGGATTGGCGCCGAGATGGCGCAGGGCCCAGAAGATCGGCTCGGGGCTGGCCAGCTCCAGGGCCTCGGCGATGGCGGCCAGGCTGCGCTGCTGACCGTCAGCCAGCAGGTCTTCCAGCCGGACCTGCAGGGCAAGCACCTCGGCAGCCGCCTTCTTGCCGGCCTCGACACCGGGCTGGTGGTAAGCGTTGACGTCGATCAGTTCGCCGTAGAGGCCAACAGCCCGCTCGAACAGGCCCACCAAGGCCCCGAGGCTGCGCTCATCGAAGCGCCGCAGGGTGATCGTCAGGTTCTGGCGATCACCCTCGCTGAGGGCTGAGCGGGTGCCCTGCAGGAAGCCGCAGAGAAAATCGCCTGGTCGTTCACCCTGCACCGGGCCGATGTCGGGTGCATCTTCAAGCGCCTCGATGAAGGTGACGAAGAAGTTGTCGAGGCCATCGCGCAGCTGTTGCACATAGGCGTGCTGGTCGGTGGAACCCTTGTTGCCGTAAACCGCCAGACCCTGATGCACGACGCGGCCGCTGCGGTCGTACTTCTTGCCAAGGGACTCCATCACCAGCTGCTGCAGGTAACGGCTGAACACCTCCAGCCGGTCCCGGTAGGGCAGCACCACCATGTCGCGACGGCCCTGACCATCGCCGGCGGCAAACCAGGCCGCCGCCAGCAGGGCGGCGGGGTTGTGAAGCACCTCGGGCCGGCGCGTCAGCCGGTCCATGGCGCCGGCGCCAGCGAGGAAGGCATGAAGATCGGCACCGATCAAAGCTGCCGGCAGCAGCCCCACGGCACTGGTGATGCTGGTGCGGCCGCCGACCCAGTCGAACATGTCGAAGCGGCGCAGCCACTGCTCGGCCTGGGCCTGTTTGTCCAGGTGACTGTCCAGCATCGTCACAGCCACAGCTTGGGCCGCCCAGTCGCCGCCGGCGGCTTCCAGCCGCACCCTGGACTGGGCCATGCCCAGATGGGGCTCGGGCGTGCCCCCGGATTTGCTGACGACGATCACCAGCGTGCTGCGCAGCCGCTCGCCGAGGCCGCCGAGAACGGCGCTGATGCCCTGGGGATCAACGTTGTCGATGAAATGGAAGGGCAGACCCCGGCCCCGCTGCTGCAGCGCCCGCACCATCAACAGCGGGCCGAGGCCGGAACCACCAATGCCGATCCAGAGGACATCCGTGAAGGGCTCTCCCCCTGGTGAGCGGATCTCGCCGGCGAGAACGGCCTGACCAAAGGAGGAGAGGCGATCGACTTCGAGGCGGATATGAGCGGTGGTGGCGTCATCGGGCGCCAGTTCGGGAGCCCTCAGCCAGTAGTGACCAACCTGGCGCTGTTCGTCGCGGTTGGCGATCGCGCCGGCTTCCAGCTCGGCCATCGCCCGGAAGGCCTGATCAAAACCGGGCTGCAGGCGGTCCAGATCAGGCTGGGACAGGGCCATGCGGCTGACGTCAAGCCAGAAGCCGAGGTCCTCGTCGTACCAGAGCAGCTCGGAAAAGCGTGTCCAGAGGCTCGTTGGATCATGGCCGTCGAGCGGCGGAAGCGAAGTCATGGCTCCTGTGACACTGTACTTTGCCTTGGAACCGTATCCAGTCCGCCTGCATTCCGGCAAGCGGTTGGCATGCTTCGCGGCATCGCCGCCACCGTGTGTGGGCCAGCGCATATACCGATGCCCGTCGGCGAGCTGATCGTCGCAGGATCCTTAAATAAATGGTAGGAAATGTCCTAGATTGTCTTGATGGTTTTCTCGCACCTGAAGGTCACGGTTGCCGGTCTGGGCTTCGGCTTGCTAAGCCTTGGTTTGGGCCTGGCCTGGTTGCCAGCCCAGCTTCAGACGTTGGGCCAAGCCCAGCGCCCCGTCTTGTTCAGTGATCCGGTGCTGATCGGCACTCTGGCCAGCAACGGCGCCGATCCCCGTGGCCTGATCAACGAAGGCCAGCGCCCCGACCCTCTGGATTTCTCCGAAGCCGAGCTGCGCGACCTGAACCGTCGTTTTAGTGTGCATGGGCCCCAGCCGAAGCTGGCTCAGCTGTTCACCGAGGGGCTCGACCAGCTGCAGCCCCTAAGAGTGCACACCATCTCAAGGGTGGAAGAGCTGCGGCCGATCATTCTCTCGGAAAGCCGTCGTCACCACATCAATCCGATGCTGGTGGCCGCGGTGCTGTTCGATGAACTGCAGCACGCCAAGCCTGGCGAAGACGCCCCACTGGTGGCCGAATCCGGCCTGTTTCACACCCATGGCCCCGCCCAGCTGAGTCTGGGTGAGCTGCAGAAGCAGGGATTGCTGAGCGCCAAGGCCACCCCCGAGCAGATCAACGAGGCCCGCCTGCATCTGCTGGACCCGGACCGCAATGTACAGGTGCTGGTCGGCAAGTTCGCCCGCCTCAGCAAGGCCCTCGGCCTGCCGCGACATCGCCTGCTGATGGCCAGCGTTTCACCGCGCGATGCCAAGGGCCTGGCCACCCTGGCTTATCTCCACAACGGAAAACTCGACTATCCCGGCCGCATCCTGCGCTACATGCAGGATCCAGAGCTGCATGGCCTGATCTACGGCACCCGCACCTCCCCCACCAGTCCGCTGATCTGAAGTTGATCAGGTGAGCCCACCGACGGTCTGGGCCTGACTGACCCCTACCCTCAGCAGCTCCCTTCGAGAACCAACAAACGCAGTTTGAGCACGTTCCAGTCGAAACTGCGGGGATCGGAGCGATCGCCGCCAAGGTCGACATGGCGATGGGCGGTGATGTTGGTGGCGGGAATCTTGAAGCGCTGCATCCAGTCCGCCAGCACCAACGCCATCGCGTCGTACTGGGCAGTGGTGTAGCCGCTATGAGCGCTGGCCTGATTTTCACCGTCCATCGGTGTCTCGAGGCTGAGATGCAGGGCGAAGTTGTTGATCGAGCCACCCACCTTGGGATTGGTGACCACCCAGACGCCGTTGAAGGCGGAATTACCGGTACCGAAGGCCCGCTTCACCGGGTCGACCACCTGGACGATCTGACCGCGCAGACCGATCAGGGTGTGATAACTGACCTGGTCGTCATCATTGGCGTGGGGTGTGATGAAAGTGTTGATCGCTGAATCCAGCCCATAGACGGTTTCATGCAGCACGATCACCCTGGGAGTCGGATCGATTGGGTTGTCGTAGACATCACGGCGGAAGCGCTCACCGTAGTTGCTGGGATCGGTGGGAATGCGCCGGATCTGACTGGAAAGACTTTGCTGTTCCTGCCAGAGCCGCTGGCGCAACTCCGGGTCCACCTGGGAACAGACCTGGGAAGCGGAGGAACTGGCGATCGGCGAACTCCAGGTCAGGGGTGAGGGCGGTTTCGGCGCCAGTCTGGGAGCCCCCTTGGATGGGGGGGATTGACGGACCTCCTCCAGCAGATCCAGCAGCGAGGGGTTGCGGCCTTCGGTGCTGGCGGTGGCCAGCAGATCGCGGGCCAGCCAGGCCAGGCCGCCGAGGGTGAGCACGGAAGCTGCTGCCACCGAGGTCAGCAGGGCGCGGTTCCTGGCGTTCATGGCAGCAGGCGGGCCCAGCGACTGCGCCGGGCTTCACAGTCAGTGCCGGCGGCCGGATCGATCTCCAGGGTCCAGTGTTGCGGCCGTGGCGCCGTGACCTGCATAACGCGCTCGTCCACCTTCTGATGGCGTGCGATCAAGAGCTGCAGCCGTGGCGGCTCCGGGCTCGCCACTCTGATCAAGGTAGAGAAGGTCTCGACGGCGCTGAGGCGATGGCCATTGATGGCGATCAATTCATCCCCCACCTCCAGCCCCGCGAGCTGGGCCGGACTGTGGCGCTCGACGCGACGCAGGCGCAAGAATCCGGCCATGCCGAGCTCCACCTGCAGACCGGTGAACCAGGACTTGGAAGGTTCGGCCACCATGTGCAAGCCCAGATCCGCCAGATAGTTCTCAATAGGGGGATCCTCGGTGCTCATGAGCCAATGCGGCAGGAGGGTGGACAGATCCGCCGCATGGCTGGCAAACGCCGCGATCAGATCGGATTGGCCATAACCGCGACCGTGGCGTCCGAATGTGGCCCAGAGCTGCTGAAGAACAGCCCCCAGCCAGGAGCCGTGGCGTCGCAGATGCAGGTCCAGAACCAGGGTCAACACGGCCCCTTTGAGGTAATAACTGATCTGATTGTCCGCCGAGTAGGCGTCCTGGCGATAAAGCTTGACCCAGGCCTCCTCGCTGCTCTGGCGCAGGCTCTGGATCCGGCGTCCCGGCGTCAGCTGATAGCGGCTGAGATCGGCGCCAAGATCCTCGAGCAGCTCCTGTTCCCGGCCCAGACCCGCCGCCAGCGGCAGGAATTGATCGACATAGCTGGTGACCCCTTCAGCGAACCAGAGGGTCGGGATCACGCTGGGCCGGTCGTAATCGATCGGTGTCAACTGGGCGGGCCGCAGGCGCCGCACATTCCACTGATGCAGATATTCATGGGCCACCAGCTGCAACAGCTTGCGGCGGCCCTCCGGTTTAGCAAGGGCCTGGCGGCCGTAGATCAGCACCGTGCTGTCGTCGTGCTCGAGGCCGCCGCAACCCTGATCGATCAGGTGCAGGATGAACAGGTAGCGCTCAGCCACCGGAGCCGCCGCCCCCATCAGCCGACAGCATTGAAGGCACACTGCCGCCACATCCTCCAGCCAGCGGGGATCCTGGCTGGGTAGATCCTCGCCCCAGGTGACCCAGCGATGGGGCGCGCCCGCCACGGAAAAGGGATGGCAGGTGTGGGGGCCGGCCTCAACCGGAGTGTCGATCAGCTGGTCGTAGTCGCGGGCGATCCAGCCACCTTCGGCAGCGCTCGGCAGGGGCACGAATGGCTGCCAGAGCGGTGGCAGGATCAGCTTCAGCTGGTGCGGCGACCAGCGTTCGCCCTCCACCTGCAGCACCACCGCCGCCAGGGCCAGAAAGCCATGGTCACTGTTGAGGTGGCAGGTGCGCACCGTCAGTTCGGCGGCCAGGATCGCGTAGCTGATCGTGATCGGTTCGTCTGGGGGCGCTGGTTCACCCGGAGTGAGCAGCCCGCCGAGGGACCCGGATTCAGCGCAGGTTGAAGAGAGAGCACCGCAATGCCCAACAGCGAAATTCTCAGCCGCTGCAATGGCTGACGCCACAGTGGGATCGGCATCTCCGGTCTCAGCCCTGGCAGCAGAGCCGATCTCCGCAGCGGCGAAGGCCGGGGACATCCAGCTGTCGTCCCCATCCAGCACCCGCCACTGGGCCGGAGTAAGCCGTTCCAGAAAAAATTCTCGCTCGCCCCGGCAGACCCGCAGCCGCTCGAGATGGCGGACGTAGTCGCGGATCAGATAGGAGCCCGGCGTCCAGCCAGGCAGGGTCAGCAGGAAGGGCCCGCGGCGTGGAGCCAGGGTGATGATGACCTCGACCAGGTGGCTGCTGGGGTCGGAGAGATCGAGCCGGACTTCAGGCACCGAATTCAATCAGGACGTCATGGAGGGCCGCATCGCGCAGGGCGGCACGGGCGGCGTAAGCCCGGGTCAGGCGCCCCAGCAGCTCCGTCAGGCCCCGACTACGGCTGAGGCGCTGCAGATCCCCGACCAGGGCCAGGGAACCGTCAGTGCTGCGGCTCCAGCCGATGCTGGTGCCATCCGCCAGTCGCAGCCCCAGCAGCACGGGTAGCGATTCGCCACCAAATCCCTCGATCACCGCATCGCACTGGGGCCGGAGCCCTAGCGATGCAAGAGTTTCGCTTAGGCAGGCGACATCCCGAAGGACCGTGGGCAGGATGGAGAGATGGGACAAGGCTTCAATGCCCAGTAGCGCAGACCCTAGCGATCCGCATCCGTCCGTCCAGTGGCCGTTGCCACAGCCTTGGCCGCTGCATCCGCCCCAGCGGTTGGCGGTGATGGCCTCCGGGGCGGGCAGCAACTTTGAAGCTCTGGTGGAGGCCTGCCGCAGCAAGCGCCTCGCGGCAGAGGTGGTGCTTCTGGTGGTCAACAATCCCGGCTGCGGCGCCGAGCAACGTGCTGCCCGCCTACAGGTGCCCTGCCAGCGGATCAACCATCGCGACCACGCCAGTCGCGAGAGCCTGGACAACGCTCTGATCGCCGCCTTCCGCCAGGCCCGCGTCGATCTGGTGGTCATGGCCGGCTGGATGCGCATCGTCACGCCGCTGCTGGTGGAGGCCTACCCGGACCGGCTGATCAACATCCATCCGTCGCTACTGCCCAGCTTCCGCGGCGTCGATGCCGTCGGCCAGGCCCTGGCGGCCGGCGTGCAGCTCAGCGGCTGCACCGCCCACCTGGTGCGGCCGGAAGTGGATGCGGGACCGGTGCTGGTGCAGGCCGCCGTGCCCGTGCTCGACGGTGACGACCACGACAGCCTCACGGCCCGGATCCAGCTGCAGGAGCACCGCATCCTGCCGCTGGCCGTGGCCCTGACGGCCGCCCAGCTGGCGGCTTATGGCGCAGCACCAGCAGCGGCGGATGCTCAGGGGTAGAACGGCGCTCAGGGATAGAAGGGCGCCAGCGGCAGACCCGTGCTGGCCTCGAGGCCAGCTATCAGATTGAGGCACTGCACCCCCTGGCCCGCCTGGCCCTTGACCAGGTTGTCGATCGCACTCATCACGATCAGCTGGCCGGTGCGCTTGTCCACTTGCACGGATAGCAAGGCGCGGTTGGTCTGGCGGACCCACTTGGTGGAGGGATAGGTTCCGACCGGCAGCACCTCGACGCAGGCGCAGTTGCGATAAGCGGCGCCAAGCAGCACCGTGCAGTCCTCGGCCGTCAGCCCCGGATCGCGCAGCCGCGCGTAAACCGTCGCCAGCAGGCCCCGCACCATCGGCATCAGATGGGGGGTGAACTGGAGCTGCACCCCATGGCCGGCCACCTGGCCCGCCAGCTGCTCGATTTCGCTGGTGTGGCGATGGCCCACCACCCCATAGGGGGCCACGGCTTCGGAAGCCTCGGCCAACAGCAAGTGCTCCTTGGCGGCGCGACCACCGCCGGAGGTGCCGGTCTTGGCATCGATGACGATGCCGCCGGTCTCGATCAGTCCCTGCTTGAGAAAGGGCAGCAGGGCAAGCAGGCTGGCGGTGGGGAAACAACCTGGAGCCGCCACCAAGCGGGCCCCGGCGATGCGCTCGGCGTCCCACTCCACCAGGCCGTAGGCGGCCTCTTCACAGAGGTCGCTGTCGCTTCGGGGGAACTGCCTCGCCTCGGCCCCATAAACCTCCTGCCACTGGGCCAGGGAGCGATAGCGGTAATCGGCGGACAGATCCACCACCTTGAGGCCGCGCTGGAGCAGGTCGGGCACCAGCTGGGAGGCCAGCCCGTTGGGCAGGCTCAGCACCGCCAGATCAGCCGCCGCCGCAATCGCGTCGGGGTCCGGGCTGCTCACCACCAGGTCTCGGGGCAGGGGCAGGAAGGGCACTAGCTCACTCCAGCGCTTGCCGCTGCTGCGTTCGCCCCCCAGAAAGGTGATCTCAAAGTCCGGATGACCAAGCAGCAAACGGAGCGTCTGCAGACCTCCGTAACCACTGGCACCGATCACGGCGACGCGTTTGCCTGACATTCTGGCGGAAAAGCAGCGCCGAGACGGCGGGAACGGCTGATCGTACCGGGCTCTATAACAGTTGCAGCGTCTCCTGTTTCTGACGCCCTGCCGCGTTCCCCACCCCCTTGAACGTCCGAACCGAGACCATTCCCAGCGCCGCAGTCGCCTCCCCCTCCGCCGGCGGCGATCCGCTCCAGCCTTTCCGGTTCGATGCCATCGCCGACGCTCTGGCTGCGATCCGCAACGGTGAGTCGATCGTTGTGGTGGACGACGAAAACCGCGAAAACGAGGGGGACCTGATCTGCGCGGCCCAGTTCGCCACGCCCCAGCAGATCAACTTCATGGCCACCGAAGCGCGAGGCCTGATCTGCCTGGCGATGGAGGGCGAACGGCTCGACGCCTTGGATCTGCCCCTGATGGTGGATCGCAACACCGACAGCAACCAGACCGCCTTCACCGTCAGCGTCGATGCCGGCCCAGAAAGCGGCGTCGGCACCGGCATCCCCGCAGATGATCGGGCCCGCACGATCCAGGTGTCGATCCATCCAGACACCAGGCCAGGCGATCTGCGCCGTCCCGGTCACATCTTTCCGCTGCGGGCCCGCGAAGGCGGGGTGCTGAAGCGAGCCGGCCACACCGAGGCGGCGATCGACCTGGCCCGTCTATCGGGGCTCTATCCGGCCGGCGTGATCTGCGAGATCCAGAACGCTGATGGCTCCATGGCCCGCCTGCCCCAGTTGGTGGACTACGCCCGCCGTCATGGCCTGCGGCTGATCTCGATCGCCGATCTGATCCGCTATCGCCTCGACACCGAACGCTTCGTCAGGCGTCAGGCCGAGGCAACGATGCCAAGTGCCTTCGGCTCCTTCCGGGCGATCGGCTACCGCAACGAACTCGACGGCAGCGAGCATGTCGCGATCGTCAAGGGTCATCCGGAGCAGGCAACGGCGCCGGTGCTGGTGCGAGTGCATTCGGAATGCCTCACCGGCGATGCCTTCGGCTCGCTGCGCTGCGACTGCCGGCCCCAATTGGAGGCCGCGCTCTGCATGATCGAGCAGGCGCGCGAGGGTGTAGTCGTCTACCTGCGCCAGGAAGGACGGGGCATCGGCCTGATCAACAAACTCAAGGCCTATGCACTCCAGGACGGGGGACTCGACACGGTCGAGGCCAACGAGCGTCTCGGTTTTGCCGCCGACCTGCGCAACTATGGCGTCGGTGCCCAGATCCTCAGTGATCTGGGGATTCAGAGGCTGCGGCTGATCACCAACAACCCCCGCAAGATTGCCGGCCTGGGCGGCTACGGCCTGCAGGTCGTGGATCGGGTGCCGTTGGTGATGGATCCAGGCCTGCACAACGCCAGCTATCTGAATGTCAAGCGCGTCAAGCTCGGCCATCTGATGGAGACGGAGGCCCATGGCCTGACGGCCGTGCTGGCCTGGCGCGGCACGGCCGACCCGGACCGGCGGGCCGCCGCCCTGGAAACCTTGCGCCAGTGGGCCGATGATCACCAGCTGCTCCTCGAACCGGAGCAGGATCCACGCCTGCTGGCCCTACTGGACCAACCGGACCTGGCCCTGCTGCTGGGCTCACCCGAGGGCAAACAGCTGACGGCTGAGCAGCTGGCGGCCAGCGTGCAGAAACTGGCCCATCAACCGCAGACCGAAGCTGTCTCGCTGCTGCTGGCTCCGGATAGCAAGCGAGTGGCCCACCCCAGCATCAGCCTGGAGCCAGAGCTCAGACCGTTGGCAGATCTGCGGGCTTCCGCCGATTGCTCTTGTCCAAGACTGGCGGCCCAGAGTGGGGCCTTCCTGGTCTGGCGTTGATCAGGTCGGCAGGACATTAGCAACCAAGGCCTGGAATAGAGGTTCATCAGCCAGGTCCGTGCGCAGGCGGGGAAAGGACTTGAGGTCCTGGAGTTGGCGATGCAACAGATAATGCTCTCCACAAATCATTAAGAGGTCATCAAGTTGGGGCACATCACCATTGATGTGAAGCCGCAGGAGTTGAGCATGATCGATTTGGTGGGGAAGATTCAGGGGCTCTGATCGAGACGGGAGCAAAGGGAGCAGCTGAGCCAGAATTTGATCGAGAGCTAATTGGAACATGAACTCGCTATCCATCCAGCGCAGCGACTGATCGACATGATGCTGGCGGTAGGCCTCCAGTTCCTCACTGTCGAACCGAAGGTGACGACTGATGGGCTGCCTGGTGTTCGGCACAAGGGCATAGGCGTGGGCCCACTGGCAGGGATTGCTATGGCCCTGCACAACGGTGAACAGCAGCACGGGCCTGTGGCCTGCGGCTGTATCAAGTCGGTGGTAGCGATGCAGATGAGAAACCTTGAGGCGATGGCGCGACGATCGACTGAACACCCATGTCTCGGCAGGTTCGGACCATCTTCACCCCGTACCACCCCTACCAGCCGTGGACGGACGCTGGATAGGCACGCATCAGCGCTAATGCGCATCCCCGCAGCTTATCGGTGCCCGCCAGGGCTCACAATGGTGCAAATAGATACGGATTCGTCATCGCATCAGCGCTGAGCGAATTTACTGACGCGGCGACCCTCAAAAAGGATGGTCGGCGAGTTTCCCTCGAGGGCGTGCTCACGGGCGCTGCCCTCGGCATCATGTTGCTTTACCTCACGGAAGAGGCCTTCGCCTCCGGCGGCTCCCGAGCTGTGGGCGGGAGATTGGAGGATCCAGGCGAAATGGATCCAGGCAGCATGCGGGCCAGGGCCGGCCGGATAGACATCCTGCCGCTCGAAAATGTCGACATCGGCTTCAGCGACCGCCGCCCGCCAGCCTTTGGCAATGGGGATGGCGGCATGCCGCCAGGCCTTGTGGACAGCGGCTCCGGCGGGCAGGGCGCCCCAGGTCGGCCCCGTGGGACATCTGGACCGCCACCACCTTCCCTGCCTTTCAACGGCGTCAACACGGACAACACGATCCCTTTTGACGATGGAGGTGGCGGCGGCGAAGGGGGCGGCAGCGGCGGGGTGACACCCTCATCGGAGCCCTTCACACCTGTACAACCCGACAATCCCGAGCCGCCTGGCCCCCCGCAACCACCACGCCCCCCGCAACCGCCGGGGCCCAAGAGTCGGTTGCCGCAGATGCTGCTGGTGGTGGTGCGCACGGACGGCAATGCCGCCAGCCGCTCGATCGACAGCATGGCTATGAGCGATCAGAGCGCCAGGCAGTCAGGAATCGAGGACTCTTTTGTGGATCTGCGCTCCGCCTCATTCGGCGAAGCCAACCTTGAGATTTTGTCGACTCGCACATTTCAATCACTAGCTCTTTCCCAACTCGACGAAGCCGATCTGCGCCTGATTTCCGATCACGTCGGATTGCTTAACAGCACCGTGCTCAATGGCATCAGCACCGATGTCACGATCATCGATGCCAGAGATCTTCTTGAACTTGGCCTGCTCTCTTCCGGCAATGCAACCGCCAACGTTTCGTCGCGAACGGCGGGAATGGAAAACAGCACCTACAAGGCAATTGGCGGCAACGATCTGTTTGGTCTGGAAGGAGTCACCCGCCTTAACTTCACTGGACTTGGCAACAGCGAACGGGCCACCCTTAGCTTCAGGCTCTTGACAGAAGCTCTGAAGGGATCAACAGTCTTACTGGGAAGCGGCGATGACACAGTCAATATCAATAGCGGCTTTTATGGTATTGGGGGATCCTCATACCAGCCTCAGAGTGATGGCGGCTTGAATTTTGATTTCGGTCAAACTCCGACAAGCAATGGCGATGGAAGCAACTGGTCTTTCAGTCTCAACGCCAAAGCCGTAGGACTGGATAACAGCCTCCTCGATCTCGGCGCTGGCGATGACAACCTAACAATTTTGACACGAATCGACGAAAACCTCAACGCTGATCTGGGGGGTCTTTTTGACGATCCCTATACATCGATTCAGCTCGAGCGGATTGGCATGACCAATTCGGTAGTAAAGACGGGAGAAGGCAATGACTATGTACGCATCAATGGCAAAGTAATCGATTCCACGATTGATCTCGGCAATGGAAACAATACCCTGATCCTCGAGGGTGATCTGATTGGCAATAGCCGGATCGTATTGGGTAACGGCAGCAATATAGTAACCATCAACTCCGCCCTCGGAGGTGTGGTTCAAGGCGGCGAAGGCAATGATCTGTTCAACCTCCGCAATCTGCAAATCGCTGGGGAAGTGGACGGGGGTGGTGGCATCGATACCCTGGCGGCCGGCGGGCAAGCCGATGACGGAAGGGATCTCCTGAAGGTGGACGGGATCGACGGCGGCAACCTCGGCGGACTGCGTTTCCGGAATGTTGAATCCCTGCAACTTGGTGGCGGAAACGATGTGATTCTGCTTGGCCTCGATGGCACCTTGACCGGCCAGTTGCTGGGAGGGGATGGACTGGACCGGCTGGAATACAGCAACTGGACCCTACCGGTGACTGTCGACCTGGATCGAGGTCAAGCCACCGCCATCGGTGGGGGAGTCGTCGGCTCTGTTTCTGGGGTCGAACAGGTGATTGGTGGCCTGGGCAATGACACACTCATCAGCTCAGGGGCCTTTAGCGGAATCGATGGATCCGAAGGGGATGATCTGCTGTTTGTGCGCTGGAATCCCTGGAACAGTCAATCCGAGGGACCGCTGCAGGTCCGTGGTGGATCTGGCAAAGATCTTTTTGTCATCAGTGGCCTTGAGCAAGCAACGCCGAGCGGCTGGAACGGCCAAAGCGGCCTGCCGGATTTGGTCGATCTCGATCTCAGCAGAACCCAAGACGGCGCCATCGGTACCAACACCGACAGCATTGGCTGGCTGCGTACGGAAACTGATTCTGGGGGCAATATGCAGCAGAGCTTCCTGAGGCTTACGCCTTCGGGTCTTGAGGGGATTGGCAATTCCAGGATGCTGCCAATTGCTCCATTGGAACAATTGCTTTCGGGCATGGCCAGTGACACGCAGCAACTGGCTATCGCCTGGGACGGCGTGGGCGATGGTCAGATGGTTCTGCTGGGCAGCCAGGGCGAGGGCACCAGCCAAAAAATCGCCAATGTGCTCAGTCCATTGGGTCTAACAAATCCCTCCAGCGTCAACGGATAGCGCGGCTGGATTCCATGAAGCTGCCGAATCGATCACTGATTAGCGAGATCACCGGTCGGGAACCCATTTGGATCAGGGCCGTCACCGCCATGCCTGGACGCAGGGCATAGCTGCGCCCCTTGCGCGAGAGCTCGTTGGTCTTGATCTTCACCAGAACCGGGAAGGACTCCTGGGGGTTCGTCTGATCCGGGGGTAGAGCATCAGCGCCGATCCGCACAATCGTGCCTTCAAGGGCGCCGTAATCGGTGAAGGGGAACGACGTAACCCGCACATCCACGGGCATTCCGACCTCCAGGAAACCTATATCGCGGTTGGAGACAGACAGCTCCACATCCAGGCGCGAGAGTGGGACGATTTGCAGGGCTATGCGGGCAGGACTGGCAATCTCGCCGGGTTTGATGTTGAGATTAAAGACCTTGCCAGCAACGGGCGCCAAGAGACGGCCGAGAAAAATGCGATCGTTAATATCACCAATGCTGGAATCAACTGCAGAGAATTGCAGCTTGGCATTGTTATACTGGGCATAGAGCTGTTTGAGTTCAGCCGCCGGAATCTGCTGCTGCTTGATTTGACTTTCACGAATGCGATAGCGCGCAGATTCCAGCTCCTTCTTCGTGCGGGCAATCGTGCCCTTCAACTCCGCCAGTCTTTCCTGCTGACGATCCAGCTCCAGCTGGGCCATCGCTCCCTCTCTGACCAGCCCCACCATCCGGGCAGTGATGTTGAACTCGATCATCTGTTTATGTTGCAGTGCCTCTAGATCGGTGACCTGTTGCTGGAGGTTGATGATGCTTCGCTGCTTTTCCTGGGCGGCAGCATTTTCGCGTAATGCCACCTCCCGCTGCTCAATGTTGAACTGGCGGCGAGCGGCAGCGGTGGCCGGCGGTAGGGCGGGCAAGCCAAGACGATTGGCCAGCACATTGGTTTGGCTGCGCCAGAGCTCACGCTGACCAACCAGATGGCTGAGCTGGTCCCGTAAGGCCTTTTCACGCAGAAGAATCAGGGGCTGACCAGCCTTCACCACCTGACCTTCCTTGACCAACACCCTGACAACGGGAGCATTGAATGGCGCGGTGACCGTGGTCACTCCACCCTTGGGTCGCAATTTGCCGTTGGCATTGACCGAGGTTTCGATGCGGGCAATCAAGCCGTAAATCACGCCAAAACTGGTGAGACCGATCAAGGTCCAGATGATGCTCCGGCTCCAACCCCGGGTGCTGCGCGGCAGGGTTGTACGGCGACGCTGCTGACCCCGAGGCCGCTGTTCAGGAGTGGGCGGACTGGAAGGCGGTGCTGGTGGCTGGGCAGCGACCAGCGAATCTGCGGCCTCTTCTGGCGCTGAAGTGGCAGGCTTTGGGGATGGAGCGGACGTCACTTGCAGCCCACCTCAAGTCCCGACGGCATAGTTGATCGGGAAGCCCACCTTGGCAATCGGTGGGGTACCGCTGGAGGAGGAGGAGGAAGAGGAAGAGGAAGAGCGGCCTTGTTGGCGGAAGAGCACGTAGTAAGCACCCCGCACCGCCATCAGTTCCTCGTGCGTGCCGGCTTCAAGCACGGCCCCATTACCCATGCAGACAATCAAGTCGGCGTTAACGATCGAAGAAAGACGGTGGGTGATGAACAGCACCGTACAACCCTTCAAGACCTGCATCAGATTTTCGCTCACCACCCGCTCAGTCTGATAGTCCAGCGCCGAGGTGGCTTCATCCATGATCAACATCCGCGGCTTCTGCAGAATCGTGCGGGCAATGGCGATCCGCTGCCTCTGGCCACCAGAAAGGCCGCTACCTCGCTCACCGACCTGGGTGGAGTAACCAGCAGGAAGATCCATGATGAAATCATGGGCTGCCGCAATGTTGGCGGCCTCAAGAATCTCTTCACTGGTGGCTTCCGGATTAGTCAGGGTGATATTTTCTTCGACCGAGCCATCGAACAGCACACTGTCCTGGGGAACGATGCCGATTTGGCGGCGAAGTGAGTAGAGCTCTACTTTGGCAATATCGATTCCATCCACCAGCACACATCCGAGCTCTGGATTGTAAAGTCTGGCCACAAGCTTGGTGAGGGTGCTCTTGCCGGAACCACTGGTGCCGACCACGGCCACAAATTTGCCGCGGGGGATGGTGAGTGACACACCCTTGAGCAGTAAAGGCGAGGAATGCTTATAACGGAAATGGATATTTTGGAATTCAATCTTGCCTTCAATGGCCGGCATGATGATGCGGCTGGCATTGTCCTCCGGTGCCTCCTGGGGATGGTCGATCACATCGCTCAGTCGCTCTAGCGACAGGGCTGTCTCCTGCACCGTTTGCCAGATTGAGGTCATCCGCAACAGCGGGCCGGTGACATAGCCGGAAATGACCCGAAAAGCAATTAGTTCGCCAAGGCTGAGTTTGCCCTCCAGAACAAGCGATGCTCCTCCCCAGATCACGAGCAAGCTTGAGAGTTTGTTGAGGAAGGCACTGAAGGTATTGGCGGTGGTGCTGAGCAAGGTGTTATCAAAACCTTCAGCGACAAAGTCAGTGTAGAGATCTTGCCATTTCCAACGGCTACGCAACTCAATATTTTGAGCCTTGACCGTCATCATGCTGCTGAGCACTTCCAATAGGTGACTCTGGGCACGGGCATTGGCCACCGAGCGGCTCTGCAACTGGGTGCGGACCATGGGCGAGACGGTGAGAGTGAGCACCACCAATACCGGAATCACAGCGAGGGTGAGCAAGGTCAGCTCCCAGCTGTAGATCACCATGACAACGATATAGAGCAATGAAAAAATGGCATCTAGAATTGTCGTCAGTGCCGTACCCGTCAAGAACGAACGAATTTTTTCCAACTCACCAATACGGCTGCTGACCTCACCAACAGGACGGCGATCAAAATAACTGAGCGGTAGCCTTAACAAGTGGTCAATGATCTGAGTTCCGAGGGCCAGATCAATACGGTTGGTGGTATCAACAAACAAGAAGGTTCGCAGACAGAGCAGCAAGCCTTCGAAAACGGCGAACACCACCAGCAAGGTTCCCAGCACCCCAAGGGCGCTGGGGCTGTTATTGATAATTACCTTATCAATCACCTGCTGAATCAGTAGGGGATTCACCAGACCGAACAACTGCACGAAGAAACTGGCCAGCAATACCTCCAGCAAGATGGTCCGGTGTTGTTGCAGAGCCGGCAGAAACCAGCGGAAGCCGAACTTACGCTGGGGGGTCAGGGTATTGACGCGCATCGAGAGCACTTCACCTTCCTCTCCCCACTGCTCCTTGAACTCTTCGGGTGTGAGTTCCTGGTTGCCAACCGAAGGAATGCCCAGCACCAGGCCACTGCTGTCGCCGCGATAGATCAGGGCCAGCCCATTGCCCCAGCGAATCATCAGCGGGAACTCCATGCGCGTGATCGCAGCGGCACTGATCTCCAGCAATTGGGTTTGCAGACCGATCGATTCGGCCACAGCACCAGCCAGGGCCAGGGACGCTTGGCCATGCCGTTTGACCTGATCGGTGAACACCCGCCGCAGCAACTCGCGGCGAAAGGGCAGGGCCAGGTGATCACTGAGCATGCGGAAGGCTGAAATCGGCGATTCCAGCGGGCCTACGCCCCGATACCAGGGATAGGACAAAGGCGAACGTTTGCTGTCATCGGCTGGCTCATCGAAATCCGGGGGCGGCAGCTCAGGGGCAGCCGCAATGGCGTCGTCATCCAGCTGGCGGCGATGGGCTTCCCAGCGATCGAGCAGCAAGGCCTCCCAACCCGGCGGCGGAGTATCGCCAGCGGCCCCATCGCCGTCGATCGGTGCGGTGGGATCGACCAGGGTTCCCAGGGCCACGCGATCGACACCGAGCACGCGCATCGGTTGATCACCATCCAGGGGCAGGCTGGTGGGCAGGGCTGTCCCCAAGGGCAGCCCCCCACCGGCAGCCACCAACCACAGGCGATCCTGGGGAAAGGTGGTGGCTGCGACCTGGGCGGGGCTCATGGCTACAGCGCGGGTGCCATCGGCCAGGGCCACAGCCGCTTCCACCACCTCATGGGAAAGGGCGCGCGGATAATCGCGCAGATGGGCATCGAGAACGGCGAACAATTCCGAAGGATTGACGCTGTTGCCGATGCGTTGAGCCAGGGGGGCGTGGTTCGCCATCTCCTGGCGCAGGGCCACATGGGGCAGGGCCAGGACCACGAGATCCGTGGAGGCCAGAATCGTTTCCCAGTTGCGCGTGCTGCTGAGGGCGGTCCAACCCATCACGGCGCCAGGGTCCAGGCGCTGCAGAGTGGCAACCCCCTTTGGCAAACGTGCCGCCATCACCACCGACCGTGCCGTGCCCTGCAGCAGGAAGAACATCTGCGGCGGCGCCTGGTCGAGCCGGCTGATCGGCTGGCCGAGGCTGAAACGCAGCAACTGCCCCTGGGCGACAAGCCGATCGAGCACATCCGGCGGTTGATCAGCCAGGAACGGAAAGGACCGCAGCAGTTCAAGCAGCTGGCCGGGATCTGCCATTGATCAGGACTTCCCCGGGTCTACAGCAGAAACCGTTGCAGGTTCAATCTGGGGAGCTGGCTCACCTTCCTGAGCCGAACCAGCTTCCTGCCTGTCAACAGCTTCCGGCATGGGCGCAGCTACCGGCTCGGGCTCAACAGTCACGGCGGCGGCCATGGGCAACGCAGGGGCCGGCAGCAGGGTGGGGTAGACCCCCTGCAGCTGTTCATCCAAGGTCGCTTCGAGGTCTTTCTGGAACAGCTCGTTGTAGAGCTGTAGCCGGGTGGCGTCGTTGAGGCTGGCGGGCAGGCGGTGCTCCATCTGCACCAACAGCACCCAGGTGTCGACGCGGAACGGCGGATTCACCTCACCGACGGTGAGCTTGTCGAGCACGGCGCGGATCGTGGCATGGGGCTGGCTAATCAACATCGGCCCCACCAGGCCACGGGTGTAGCGCTCTTCACCGAGCGAATGGGTGCGGGCCAAGCTGCCGAAATCGGCGTCATCGTCAAGAAGGCGCAGATAGAGCTCCTCGGCAGCCCCTTGGTTGCGCAGCCTGATCATGCCGTAGACAACCTGCTCCAGATCGGCCCGGCGCACGAGAAAATAGGGCTCAAGCCGCTCCTGATAGGTGTTTTCAATCCATTTCTGGAGCCGGATCAGATTCCAGCGATCCCGCAATGGCCCCTGAATCAACTCCGGCAGGGTGGCAATCCAATCGCCGCGCAGGTTGGCGGGGGGATCACCGGGCACCCCGTCCCAGAGCCTGGTCAGCACTAGGGGCTCCTCTTCGGCGGTGAAGGTCACCGAATCGCGCAGCCGCTGCAACAGCAGTTCAGTCGCTGTCTGGCGGAGAATGCCCCGCTGCAGCAACAATTCAGCGATCGGTTGACGGGAGATGGCGGCCACCGCCTCGCGGAGATCCGCAGGCAGCTGATCGGCAGGCAGCATCAGGCGTTGACCGAGCCAGCCACGGACTGGGCGCGACTGTCAACCTGGGAGATGACACGGGAGTCAAGGGCGCCGGCAGCGCCGATGGTGATCAAGGCATTGCCGATGCCCGTGCTGTCATTACTAAGGGAGGAACTGGCTGAGCCGTTCACGGAGATGCTCTGGGAGAAGGAACTCTGCTGCGCGAAGGCGGCAATCTTGCCGTTCTCAGCAAAGCTTACGGGCAGCGCACTGGCAACCGAACTGAACAGACCGTTCACCGTGGTGCTGCCGGTGCTGGTGGCATCGAGTTCGACACTCTGGGCCAGCAGGCTGGCGCGGCCGATGGCCGTGGCATCGATGCGGCTGAGGTCCGAACCAGCGATGAGCGCCATGTCCTTGATGCCGAAGATATCCACCGAGCCGAGGCCGCTGATATCGCTAAGGCTGGCACTGGCGGCGCCATCGACGGCAGTGGCCTTGAGCTGCAGAGTGACATTGGCACTGCCGGCGATGTCGCCCTGGGCGGCACCGGCCTGCAGGCTGGAGAAGCTGGTGCTGACGGTGTCGTAGCTGCCGAGGATGCCGATCGCCGTGCTGGCGGCCTGGGCCGTGGCATCGCCGCTGGCAGCGCTGATCGCCTCAACCAGCAGCGGAGCCGCCACCGAGCCGATGACGGCCGAGGCCGTGATGTCACCCTGCTGGCCGATGGTGGCGCTGAAGCCGGCATCAAGGGCCTCGAGGCCAGTGGCCTGCAGGGTCGCCAGGGCGTCGCTATCACCCAGCACGGCGCTGGCGGTGCTGCGTCCGGAGAGGCTGGCACTGGAAAGCACATCACCTGCAGCAGCAATGCTGATGTCCTGGTTGGCGGCGCTGGCGGTAAGACCGGTGGCACTGACATTGAGGTTGGCCAGGCTGTTGTCGAGCAGGGCGTTGTCGCCAGTGGTGCTGGCATCGACCACCGCAGCGATGGTGGCGCGGCTGTTGACCGTGCCATCGCTACCGGCCGTGATCGCGGTGTCGCGGATGCCCTCGACCAACAGACCGGCGCTGGCGGTGGCATCGCTGGCCACGTTGCGGCTGAGGGCACTGAGAACGCCATCGGCAAAGGCCGTGATCGTCGAGCTGGCACCCGAGAGCAGGGACATCAAGCCGCTTCTGCCGGCCAGGCCACTGCCATCGACCGCGTTGAGCTGGGCCAGGTCGAGAGCCGCGGGGTCAGCCAGGGTGATGCCGGCCTGACGGCTGCCGGCAAAGGCGGTGGATTCGGAGGGCAGGATCACACTCAGGCCCCCGCCGGCGACGGGAGTCAGGGTGGCGACGGTGTAGGCGGCGCCAGGCAGGGCCGGAGGCTCCAGCAACTGGAAGCGATCGGAATCCACCAGCTGATCGGCCAGACCACTGGTGTCATCGGTCAGGTCGATGGCGGGCCCACCGGGCGCCGTGGCCAGCTGGAAGGTGCTGCCACCGCCTTTGACGTAATAGGTGGTACCCAGCTCAAGGCCGTAGCGGCTGGCGGACGCGTTGGCGACCGTGGTGCTGTTGAGCCGGAAGCGGATCGGGTCACCATCGGCGTAAGTGATGTCCGCGGGCATGGTCACCGTGTTGCCGGTGGGATCCACCCCAGTTGTGGCCAGCAGACGCACGGTGTAGTCCGTATCGGGATCCAGGCCGAGTGTCGGGGCATTAGTGCTGTCGAGCTGCACCTCCTGGCCATCCGCCAGGAATTGCGGGCCAATCAGGCTGGGCGTCGAGGCATTGGGGTCGAAGGTGGAGAGAACATTGTTCTGCGACCACAACGAGCTGAGGGTGCTGCTGCCACCCACAGTCCTGGAGCTGGCGGTGAGCTCGGCGGTGGCATTGGCCTGCAGCGTCAGATCAGCGCCGGCCTTCTGGCTGCTGTCGGTGACGGCACTGACCAGGCCGTAGGTGCTGGCATCGGGCACGGCATTGCCGATGATGCCGGTGCTGCTGCCGGCACCGGTACCGGCGCCGCTGCGAGAGTCAGCGCGGCCCTTGGTGCTGGTGGCCTCGGCGATCAGGCTGAGGCTGGCGCTGCTGAGTCTGGAGAGATCGGCGCCTGCGGTGATCGAGCTGGAATCGGAGCCCAACACCTGCACGTTGCCCTCACTGAGCGCATCACCCAAGGTGCTGGTGGCCTGCAGGTAGGCGGCCTCCCCGGCGACGCTGCTGATCGAGGCATCGCTGCCGCTGAGCGCCGTGGTGTCGGTGAGCGCCACAACGGTGCTGACCGGCTGCACATCGAGATTGTCGAGGCCGCCGAGCCGGTTGACACCCGCCGTAGCACCGCCGGCGACGCTGGTGGCCGTGGCGCGCACACTGTCGTTGGCAGTGGCGTCGAGATCGAGGCTGTCGCCGGCCTGCAAGCCAGCGATTCCAACACCGGTGGGGTCGAGCTGGACGGCAGTGACGGTGCTGATCGCGTCAGCGGTGGAGACAGCCGGCCGGAAGGCCTCAAGCGTCGTGCCACTGTCGCCAGCGATGACATCGAGGGGATCGCCGGCGAGGGTGGAGCTGATCTGGAACTCGCCGCTGATCGGGATGACATTGATAACGAAGTAATCCCGATTCGGCTCAAGGCTGCCGCCGGTCGGGGTGGTGGCGAACTGGATGCGATCCCCATTGATCAGCGGGAAGGCGGCACCGACAAGCGGAGTGGTGAAACGATCGGTGGCGGCGACACCGTTGTCGACCAGGGTGATCGGCCCCAGGGAGGCCGTGCTGACACTGGTGGCCGTGACCCGGCTGTTGCTGACGGCGTTGACATCGAGACCAAGATCGCTGCCGGCCTGGACGCTGTTGGGGCTGGCGACGGTGATGTCGGCGTCGTCGATGCCGTAGGTGCGGCTGGCCAGACCGGCGATCGCCAGGCCATCGACGTTGATGGCGGTGACGGTCTGGCTGTTGGTGCCGCTGATCGTGGCGCTGAGCGCATCGGCGGCAGACAGCGACGAGTCGCGGCTGCCAGCGGACTCGGCGGTGCCGCTGGCATTGACAACCGAGTTGCCGGCCTG
>JAPLID010000223.1 GCA_026389285.1 Cyanobacteriota bacterium | reverse complement strand
GGCCAAAGCCGCTGGCTACTTTGATGTAAGTCTTGCGCAGGGCCTCTCCATCTTGAAGGCGGGCGGCCTCATCGAGCTGGGCGAGAGCTGTCTTGAGCTTGTTGGCGCGGGATTCGGCTTCGGCCTGGTCTGCCGGCAGCAGCAGGCGGTTGATGTAGAGCATCTCGCGGCTCACTTCCTGCATCGGCCCGTGGATCAGGTTGCGGGTGAACACCCAGTTGCGCTCATTGACCAGTGCGGCCAGTTCGGGCAGGCGATCGCGGGCTGCCAGGAAGCCTTCCGCCTGGCGCTCGATCGCGGCGAGGTTGTCGGGGCTGATCGTGGCGGCCGCCTTGGGCTGACCGTCACAGGCCACCAGGGACATGCTCAGCACCACGGCCAGCGCGAGCATCAGCAGCTTCCTGAGGCCCTGGAACAGTCCGGCGCCGGTCACGGCCTGCTGGAAGGGCCGCTGCTGGTCGGCCTGGGGGGAATGAACGGCCTTGGACATGCTCACGGCCATGGTGCGGGCGGTCGGGTCGGTTGGGGGACTGTACCGAGAGCTATGGGTTTTCAGCCCGCTCTGTAGCCGCTCGCAACGGAGCATCCGCGATTCCATGGACCCGGCTCCGCTGACGCCACAATGCCCATGGCTCTGAGATGTCATGCGCTCTCCAACCGCGATCCTGCAGCTGATCTGCCCCGATCGCCCTGGCCTTGTCAGTGAGCTTTCGGGCTGGGTGGCGGCCAACGGCGGCAACATCCGCCATGCCGATCACCACACGGATGCCGGGGCCGGCCTGTTCCTCAGCCGCATCGAGTGGGGGCTTGAGGGATTCGGGCTGCCGCGGGAAGCGATCGCGCCGACGGTTGTCGCCCTGGGGGCCCGTCTGGGCGGCGAGGGCCAGGTGCATTTCTCCGACGTGTTGCCCCGGGTGGCGATCTTCGTCAGCCGCCAGAGCCATGGCCTGGTGGATCTGCTCTGGCGCACCCGTTCCGGCGAGCTGCCGATGCAGGTGCCGCTGGTGATCTCCAATCACACCGATCTGCAGGCGGAGGCGGAAGCCGGCGGCGCCCGCTTCGTGCACATGCCGATCAGTGCCTCCACCCGGTCGGCGGTGGAGCAGCAGCAGCTGGCCCTGCTGGCGGAATACGACATCGAGCTGGTGGTGCTGGCCAAGTACATGCAGGTGCTCAGTCCTGAGTTCCTGGCGGGGTTCAGCACCGTGATCAACATCCACCATTCCTTCCTGCCCGCTTTCCAGGGGGCCCAGCCGTATCACCGGGCCTGGGAGCGGGGGGTGAAGCTGATCGGGGCCACCGCCCACTTCGTGACCGAGGAGCTCGATGGTGGGCCGATCATCGAGCAGGCCACCGTGCACGTCAGCCATCGTGATGAAGTGGAGGATCTGATCCGCAAGGGGCGGGACACAGAACGGCTGGCCCTCTCCCGCGCGGTGCGGCTTTATCTGAGGCGTCAGGTGATGGTCTATCGCGGCCGCACGGCCGTGTTTGATTGAGTAAGAGCGTGAATTTCCCGATCGTTACGCCAGCTCTCGCTCAACGCCTGCAGGCCCATCGGCCGCCCCAGGCTAGTGCGCTCGGTTGGAGTTGTTTCCAGCTGGGCATTTTGCTGCTGGCCAGCAGCGCCTTCCTGGCCGCCATCCCGTTGCTGCTGGCTCTCATCCTGGGCAGCTGCGGCCGGCGTTCGCCCCTGGAGGATCGGCTCAACCAGGTGCTGCTGGTGGCGTCGATCTTGATGGTGCTGGGCTGCACCCAGGCCAGCAGTGGCTGGCTGGCCTGGGTCGGCCTGGGTAATTGGTTGCCGTTTTTCTGGGCCTTCTGGGGCTTTCAGCCCTATCTGGCCAGCTCAGCTGCTCGGCGTCGGGTGGGCCTGCTGCTGCTCTCGGGCACGGTGCCGGTGATCGTCACCGGGCTCGGCCAGCTGTGGTGGGGCTGGAGTGGCCCTTTCCAGCAGCTGGGGGGGCTGATCATCTGGCATCTCCATGCCGGAGGCAATCCGCCCGGCCGGCTCGCTGGCCTGTTCGATTACGCCAACATCGCCGGCTCCTGGCTGGCCGTGGCCTGGCCCTTCGCTCTGGCCGCCCTGATCCAGCCCGGCCTGGGGCGTTGGTTGCGGGGGGTCGCCCTGGTGCTGGCCGCCGCCCTGGTGGCGGCGATCTTCCTGACCGATTCCCGCAATGCCTGGGGTGCCCTGCTGCTGGCTCTGCCGCTGGTGGTGGGGCCAGCCAGTTGGTTCTGGCTGCTGCCTTGCCTGGTGTTAGCGGTGTTGTTGCTGGTTGCCGCCAGTGTGACCTGGGTGCCGGAACTGTTGCAGCATCCCGCCCGAGCCCTGGTGCCGGAGGCGATCTGGGGCCGGCTCAGCGATCTGCAGTTCGCTGGCCAGCGGCCATTGGCCGTGACCCGGCTGGCCCAGTGGCAGACCGCCATCGGCCTGATCGGCGAGCGGCCCTGGCTGGGTTGGGGAGCGGCGGCCTTCAGCCTCATTTATCCCCTGCGCACCGGCCACTGGCACGGCCATCCCCACAACCTGCCGATCGACCTGGCGCTCAGCCATGGTTTGCCGGCGGCGATTCTGGTGGTGGGCCTGGTGCTCTGGCTGCTGTGGCGTTCGGCTCGCCAGGGGATGTTGAACGCGGCGGTGTTCGAGCGCGCCTGGTGGGCTTCGGCGCTGGTGCTGGTGTGTCTGCACGCCACGGATATCCCCTTCTATGACAGCCGCATCAACATCGCCGGCTGGGTGCTGCTATCGGGGCTGCGGATGGCTGCGCGGCCGGGCCTGCAGCTCACGGACTGAGCTCTCGATCATCCGGATCGGCTGAGCCTGCCGCCTCAGCTGGTGGCCAGGGCTTCGCGGCGATGGCCGGCCAGGGTGGCCTTGGGCAGGGGGCCCTGCAGGTGCTCCCATGGGAGTACCCGCTCCTCGCTCCAGGTTTCATGCACCACCTGCTCCCAGGGGAGTGGCAGCACGGACTGGGCTGGATCGATCAGGGGGGCCTCGCCGCTGAGCACAGCCCGGTAAGCCTTCTTCCAGCCCCCCAGGCTCTCGTGCTGGCCGCGGGCGGCGGCGATCACCGGCGCCAGGCGGCGATCGCTGCGGGAGATCAACGCCTGGATCACGCTCCAGCCGTAGCTCTCGGGGCGCAGCTCGATGCCCTTGGGCTTGAGCCGTTTGGCCAGTAATTTCAGACGCTTTTCGGCTTCGGGCCGCACCCCCTCCCACTGAAACGGGGTGTGGGCCTTGGGCACGAAGGTGCTGACCCCCAGGCTGAGCCTCAGGCCTGGGACCGTGCGTTTGAGCGAGAGCAGCAACTCGGCCGTGGCCTCGATGTCTGCCTCTTCTTCTGTGGGCAAACCGGCCATGCCGTAGAGCTTGAGGGCGCTGAGGCCGCCCTCCTTGGCGTAGCGGGCGGCGGCGGCGATCTCGTCGCTGCTGAGCTTTTTGTTCACCACCCGGCGCAGGCGCTCGCTGCCGCTCTCGATCGCGATCGTCAGCGACTTGCTGCCCCGCTTGGCCAGGATCTCGGCCAGCTGCGGCGTGACCGTGGCGGCCCGCACGGAGCTGACACTCACCCGGGTGCCTTCGAAGCGGTCCTGTTCGAGCCAGCCCAGCAGGTCGGCGAACTGGGGGTGCTGGGTGACGGAAGCGCCCAGCAGGCCCAGCCGTTGGGTGGCCTTGAGGCCGGTCTCCACCGCCGGGATCAATCCGTCGTCGAGGGAGGCGGTGCGAAACGGCAACGTCAGATAGCTGGCCAGGCAGAAGCGGCAGAGCTCCGGGCAGCTGCGGGCCACCTCCACCATGTGGATCGAGGGCCAGGCCGCCTCCGGCGTGATCACGGTGGAGTGGCTGAGGGTGTTGCCCCGCCAGGTCTGCTTGGTCACCGTGGCTGGAATCGTGGCCTCCAGCGGTTCGATCGCCAGCAGCTCGCCATCAGGGCTGTAGCGCGGCGCATACAGGGAGGGCACATACACGCCCGGCACCTGGGCCAGGGCCTGCAGCCGTTCGGAGCGGGGGGCATGGCGCCGCTGCAGCAAGGCGTCGATGAAGGCCGGCAGCAGATCTTCGCCGTCGCCGAGCAGCACCACATCGAAGAAGGGGGCCAGCGGTTCCGGGTTGGCGGTCAGCACCGGACCGCCGCCGAAGACGATCGGATCGCCATCGCCGCGCTGGTGGCTCCACAGCGGAATGCGCTGGCGCTCAAGCAGATCGAGCAGCACTGGTCCATCCAGCTCCCAGCTCAGGGAGAGGCCGAACAGCTCGGGATCGCGGTGGGCGGGGTCGCCTTGGTCGGTGAACAGGCGGCGCACATCCAGGTCGGCGCGGCGGGCCAGCGTCGCCCATACCACCTGGTATCCCAGGCTGGTGATGCCCACCGAGTAGGTGCTGGGAAAGGCCAGCACCGTGCGCAG
>JAPLID010000046.1 GCA_026389285.1 Cyanobacteriota bacterium | reverse complement strand
GCCTCCTCAACCGCGGCTGCGGCCCCCTTGCGGACGCCACCACCGCCCAGATCCAGGCCCTGCCTCTGGATCAGTTGCAAGCCCTGGCCGATGCCCTGCTCGACTTCACGGGCCCGGCGGACCTGGCCGCCTGGCTGGCCGCCCATACCTGAGGCACCAATAGACCCCATCTGGTGTCTGAACCCCGATTTTTTAAGCGCTCGTGCAGGGCTTCCCCTCGAGCCACCAGGAGCTTCAGCCCGAACAAGTCGTTCATCCTCCTGCCGCCAAAAAGGCACGACTCCGTTTGTCCTAGAGGTATTTTAATACGATGAAGGTAGTTATTTTAGCCGGTGGCCTGGGCACCCGCATCAGCGAGGAAACCCACCTCAAGCCCAAGCCGATGGTGGAGATCGGCGGTCGGCCGATTTTGTGGCACATCCTGAAGATCTACAGCAGCTTTGGCATTAACGAATTCGTGATTTGCTGTGGTTACAAGGGTTATGTGATCAAGGAGTATTTCGCCAATTACTTCTTGCACATGACTGATGTGACCTTCCACATGCGCACCAATTCGATGGAGGTGCATCAGAAGAATGCTGAACCCTGGGAAATCACGCTGGTGGATACGGGTGATTCCACCAATACCGGCGGGCGACTGAAGCGGGTGCAGCGCTATGTGGGCGATGAAACCTTCTGCTTCACCTATGGCGATGGTGTTTCCGATGTGGACATTGGCGCCGCCATCGCTACCCATCGTTCCGTAGGAAAACTAGCCACCCTTACGGCGGTTCAGCCACCTGGCCGCTATGGGGCGTTGAACCTCGTGGAGGGTGATCAGGTGGTCGGGTTTCAGGAAAAACCGCAGGGCGATGGAGGCTGGATCAACGGGGGGTTCTTTGTGCTGGAGCCTGGAGTTTTCGACACCATTCACTCCGATGCCACTGCCTGGGAGGCCGAGCCCCTACAGCGCTTGGCCGTCGATGGCCAGCTCCAGGCCTATCGCCACCACGGCTTTTGGCAACCGATGGACACCCTGCGGGATCGGGTGCATCTCGAGGAGCTCTGGCAGAGCGGCAAGGCCCCCTGGAAGCGCTGGTGAACCCTGATCCTTCCTTCTGGCGCGGCCGGCGGGTGCTGCTTACGGGCCACACCGGCTTCAAAGGCAGCTGGCTGGCCCTGTGGCTGCTGGAGCTTGGCGCCAAGGTCACCGGCTTTGCCCTGGCGCCGGAAACCGATCCCAGCCTGTTTGCCCAGCTGGAGCTGGAGCAGCGCCTTGAGCATCGCCTCGGCGACATCCGCGATGCTTCCCTACTGGAGGAGCTGGTGGCTGAAACGCGCCCAGAGCTGGTGCTGCACCTGGCCGCCCAGCCCCTGGTGCGTCGTAGCTACGCCGAGCCCACGGCCACCTGGGCCACGAATGTGATGGGCACGATCCATCTGCTGGAGGCCATGCGCGGTTTGGACCAGCCCTGCAGCGCCGTGTTGATTACCACCGACAAGGTCTATCGCAACAACGAGTGGCTCTACGGCTACCGCGAGAACGACCCGCTCGGCGGCCATGACCCCTACAGCAGTAGCAAGGCGGCGGCGGAGCTCGCGATCGCTAGCTGGCGCGCGAGCTTTTGCGGCTCGTTGCCCCACCAGAGACCCCACCTGCGCATTGCCAGCGCCCGGGCCGGCAACGTGATCGCCGGCGGCGACTGGGCCGCCGACAGGATCGTGCCGGATGCGATGCGGGCGCTGGCCAAAGGCGAGCCGATCGGTGTGCGCAACCCAGCGGCCACCCGCCCCTGGCAGCACGTGCTAGAGCCCTTGGGGGGCTACCTGTTGCTGGCGGAGCGCCTGAGCTCCGATCCCTCCCTGGCCGATGCCTTCAACTTCGGCCCGCAGCTGGAGGCCAACCGCAGCGTGCGTGAGCTGGTGGAGCAGGCCCTGTGCCACTGGCCCGGAAGCTGGGAGGATCAGAGCGATCCCCAAGCTCCCCACGAGGCCAGCCTGCTCAACCTGGTGATCGACAAGGCCCACCACCAGCTGGGTTGGAGTCCCCGCTGGGATTTCGCCACCACCGTGGAGCGCACGGTGGACTGGTATCGGAAGGTGCAGGAAGAGACGGGCTCTGCTCTTGAAATGTGCAAGGCTGATTTGGCCCGATATCAGGAGGATCCGACCCCATGAGTTTGACTCTGAAACGCGTGCGGAAAGTTGTGGAGGTGCTGCAGGGTGCGAGCTCTCTGCCTGAGGGTCAAGTGGTCGTCCTGTTCAGCGCCTCAGATCTGAAGAATCTGGATCGCGAGCGCCATGATGACGTGAATCTGCAGATGCCTTCCTTCCTGCGCGGCGATGGGGACGAAGACGCCGAGGATCTGTTTTGAGCCTGGCAGGCGAGAGGATCTACGTGAGCCGGACTAAGGTCGAAGGCGTGCCATCCAAGCCACCAACTGACTTCAGGGGAGCTGGCAAGCTGGTCAGTGATGCCACGGTCGAACGGCGTCATTGTGGGTTCGCTCCCCTCAAGCTGCATTGAAGGCGCAACGCCTAGCTGCTCCTCTGCAGCTCTGACTGGGTCTTCCATACCGCCTTAGATCGCACGCTCAGCTGGAGCAGCCCCCTGCAGACGAGCCAGATAACTGGCTTTTAAAATCAAAGGAACGATCTGTCTGCCTACCTCACCCCCCACCCGAGTGACCTCGCTTCCAGACCTCAAGGCCCAGATCCTCAGCCTCACGCGCGATTACGCACGCCAGGCCCACGCCTCCCATCGTCCTGCCGCTGACCCCGAACGGAGTCCTTGGTTGGAGGGAAGCCCGATCCCCTACGCCGGCCGGGTCTTCACTGAAGACGAGGTCGAGGCGGCCGTGTCGAGCACCCTCGATTTCTGGCTCACCCTGGGCTCCGAGGGTGCAGCGATGGAGCGTGAGCTGGCTGTCTTCATGGGCGTTCGCCACAGCCTGCTGGTGAATTCCGGCTCCTCGGCCAATCTGATCGCAATTTCTGCGCTCACCTCACCCAAGCTGCCGGATTCGCGGCGCCTCAAGCCTGGCGATGAGGTGATCACGGTGGCGGCAGGGTTCCCCACCACCGTGGCGCCAATCGTGCAGGTGGGCGCCGTGCCGGTGTTCATCGATGCCGATCCGATCACCGGCAATGCCCGCTGCGACCAGCTGGAACTGGCCTACAGCCCAGGCAAAACGAAGGCCGTGATGATGGCCCATGCCCTGGGCAATCCCTTTGATCTGGCCGTCACCCTGGCCTTCTGCCGCAAGTACAACCTTTGGCTGGTGGAAGACAACTGCGACGCCCTGGGCTGCAGCTATTCGATGCCACGCCCGCTCGCCGAGAGCCTGGGCTTCACCGAAAACAGCCCCGGCTTGGATGAGGGCCCTGATCGGGTGATCCGCTGGACTGGCACTTGGGGAGACATCACCACCCAAAGCTTCTATCCGCCGCATCATCTCACCATGGGCGAGGGGGGCGCGGTGAATATCGTGCGCGACCAGAAGCTCCAGGTGATCGCCGAAAGCTTCCGCGACTGGGGCCGGGATTGCTGGTGCCCCAGCGGTATTGATAACACCTGCAACAAGCGCTTCGGCTGGCAGCTGGGTGAACTGCCCGAGGGCTACGACCATAAGTACACCTACAGCCATCTGGGCTTCAACCTCAAGCCGCTCGATCCCCAGGCGGCGATCGGCCGGGTGCAGCTGCGGCGCTTGCCCCAATTCATCGAGGCGCGCAAGCGCAATTGGGAAACCCTGCGCCATGGTCTCATCGACCACGAGGACGTCTTGGAGTTCTCCCTTCCCACCCATGCCACTGGTTGGCATCCAGATTCCGGCTTCACTTGGGATGACACCGGTTGCCAGGTGGACTGCTCCTGGTTTGGTTTCAAGATCGCTGTGAGAGCAGGTGCACCTTTCAGCCGCACGGAGTTGGCCCAGGAATTGGATCGCCATCAAATCGGCAACCGCATGCTCTTCGGCGGCAACTTGCTGCGCCAGCCTGCCTTCGTGCAGCTGCGCAACGATCGGCCGGAGGCCCTCCGGGTGGTTGGGGAAATGCTTGGGTCTGATGAGATCATGAACAGCGCGCTGTTCTTGGGCACCTTCCCCGGCTTAACTCAGGAAATGCTGAGCCAAGAAATCAAAGTTATTGCCGATTTCTTGGGTGCTCAAAAGGAATCATCCACTGTTGCAAGCTAGAGGGGATCCGGCTTTCATTGATATGAGCTGTTGCCGATGCCTTTTCCCATCATAGGCAGATCAATGACCACATTCGCTCCGGCCCGGATGCGCCGCACCGTGCTTGAGATGGCCTATGCGGGATCTACCGTGCACATTGCGTGCGCGTTTTCGATTATCGAGTTGCTGACGGTCCTTTACCGCCATCACCTTCGCTATCCCAACAATGATCCGCGGGCGGATGGTCGTGACTATTTGGTGTTGAGCAAGGGCCACGGCGTTATGGCCCAGTACGCCTGCATGCATGAACTGGGCTGGCTAAAGGATTCACACATTCAGAGTTACTTCAAAGACGGCACTGATTTAAAGGGTTTATCCGATTCACGCGTTCCCGGCCTTGAGGTGACATCTGGATCCCTGGGTCATGGATTTTCAGTGGGCGTTGGCATCGCCCTTGGGCTGAAGCGAAAGGGAACGGATCAGAAGGTGTACGCCATCGTTGGCGACGGTGAGCTGAACGAAGGTCCGATCTGGGAGGGGGCACTGGTGGCGGCCCATCACAGGCTCGAGAACCTGATGCTGATTGTCGATAAGAACGGCTTCCAGGCGATGGGCACGACCGACGACGTGTTGGCTTTGGGTGATCTGCCAGCAAAATTTTCGAGCTTTGGCTTCGAGACCCTCGAGGTTGACGGACATGATGAGGCTGCGATTGATGCAGCAATCCGTCAGCTATGGGCTGCTGGCCCCACCAAGCCCAAGGCCTTGATCGCAAGAACAGTCAAAGGGAAGGGTGTTTCATTTATGGAATCCGTCAACCTCTGGCATTACACGCGTCTGGATCCGCAGAGCTTCGCTGCTGCAGTTAGCGAGCTTGGATTCCCTGGAGCATTGAAATGAGAGAAGCATTTTCCAATGCGCTTGTGCGCTTGGCACTCGCCGACTCTAAGGTTCTCTTGCTGACTGGGGATCACGGCTATTCACTGTTTGATGCATTCCGCAAAAGCTGCCCTGATCAATACATCAACGCCGGCATCGCCGAGCAGAACATGGTCGGTATGGCTGCCGGCTTGGCGCGCGTTGGCTTCCGACCTTTTGTCTATGGCCTGGCCGCCTTCATACCGATCCGCACCGTCGAGCAAATCAAGCTAGATATCGCCCACGACGACCTTCCTGTCGTTCTGCTGGGGGACGGTGCAGGCTTTGTCTATAGCCACCTTGGGACCAGCCATCAGTCGACCGAGGACATCGCCTGCACGAGGGCAATCCCTCAATTGCAAGTGTTATCTCCTGCCGATCGCTTTGAGATGACCGCTGCCATGGACTACGCCTATGCAACGAATGGCCCCGTCTATCTCCGCATGGGCAAGGCGGATCTTGGCGATGTTCACCCCGGCCCGATCAGCTATTTACAGCAAGGCCGCCTGTTGAAGGTTTGCGATGGACAGGCCGATTGGCCTGGGCTGATCGCCACAGGATCGATGGTACGAGCCGCCTTGGATATAGCCACAAGTCTGGATCTCATGATTTGGAGCGCGCCATTTTTGAAGCCGCTCAATGAGGATGATGTACGCGCTGCTGCCCAAGCAACGAATGGCCTAGTCACCCTTGAAGAGCACTCGGTGCTCGGCGGACTTGGTGCTGCGGTCACGGAGATCACCAGCGAGCATCAGCCGACGAGAGTCCTTCGCATCGGCCTGCCTGACCGCTTTTCGGAACATTGCGGGACCTATGCATATCTGCTTCGCGAGAATGGGCTTGACACCGACACAGTCCGAAATCGGGTAGAGACATTTTGCCAATTGCTGGCTACCAATTCAATCGCTTTGGCGTAGAAGATAATGCAGGAACGACCAACTCGTTTGATGCCGCTGGATATTCCTGAAGAGGACCTCCAACGCTGCCATGATGTGTTGGGGATTTCTTCATGGCAGGTGCTCAAGGGTCAGAGCATCTTCATGGCCGGTGGCACCGGCTACATCGGCAAATGGCTGCTTGCAACCCTGATCGATGCAAACGAGAAACTCAACTTGGATTGCCGCATTACGGTGTTGAGCAGGGATCCATGTGTCTTCCAGCGTGCTTGGCCTGCAGTGGCCGGGACGCTCAACTGGATCGCTGGAGATGTTCGTGATTTTCCGATCACCAACGAGCACTTTGATGTGATCATTCACGCTGCCACAGATGTCGCTTCGCAGATATCGCCACATGATCTCTTCTCAATTTGCCTCGATGGCACGCGCCATCTGCTCGAGCTCGCCAGCAAGTGTAGTGCTAGCAGATTCCTGCTGGTGAGTTCGGGTGCGGTCTACGGCCCGTTGCCCACTGGCATGACTCATGTTCCGGAAACCCATTTGGGTGGCCCGGATCCGCTACTAGCCAGTTCCGCCTATGGAGAGGGCAAGCGAGTTTCGGAATGGCTTTGCGCCCAGGCTACATCCAATGGCTTAGAGGTGAAAATTGCTCGTGTCTTTGCGTTGGTGGGTCCCCATCTCCCGTTGGACAAACAGTTTGCTATCGGCAATTTTCTCCAATCCGCTATGGCTGGTGAGCAGATTATCATCCAGGGTGATGGGACTCCATACCGCAGTTATCTTTACGCTGCGGACATGGCCGCATGGTTGTGGGCCGTGCTGATCAGGGGGCATTCTGGCCGCGCCTACAACGTGGGATCGGAAGAAAGCCTCTCAATCCGTTCGCTTGCTGAGCGTATTTATAGCTTACTTGGCTGCAAGCAGGGTATCGTTACTCTCCAAAATGCTACTTCTGGTTCTGCAGCAGCGCACTTCGTCCCTGCGTTTGGACGTATCCGCCATGATCTAAATCTACCGCCGCCAATATCATTGGACGAGGCTATTGCCCGTACATTGCGATGGCATTTTCGATATTAGATTTCACTTCCATACAACTTGAGGAAATAAAATCTTTGCAGACGAGCCGTTTTTGTAAGTTTAAAATCCTCTCAAGGGGAAGGGGACGGAAGGGGACGGGGCGCAAGCCCGGGGAGTGGATGAATATATAGTAATAGCAGGACCTCGGTTACTTCCTTAGATTAGAGATTGGGCGAGCTCTAAGGCCTAAAATTTTTGTAGACAGAGGAATATTCGTTTTGCTTGATATCTTATGAAGACCGCGATACACGAATCGTGGGAAGAGATGAACCCAAAAAGCTTTTCGATTCCAAAAAGACTTTCCAAGGATAAGCAATGGATGCTCTC
>JAPLID010000082.1 GCA_026389285.1 Cyanobacteriota bacterium | reverse complement strand
TCGCTTCGAGCAACGCCTCGCGCGCCCAGAGGAAGCCCATGCCGGTGGGCCCGCAGAACTTGTGGGAGGAGCCCACCAAGAAATCGCAGCCCAGCTCGGCCACATTGACGCGCTGGTGGGGCAGGCTCTGGCAGGCATCAACCAGCAGCAGGGCGCCGGCGGCATGGACCAGGGGCGCCAGCTCGGCAATCGGATTGAGACAGCCCAGGGTGTTGCTCACCTGCACCAGGCTCACCAGCCGGGTGCGTTCGGAGAGCTTGCTGCGCCAGTCCGCCAGATCCAGCTCGCCGGTTGAGGTCAGACCGGCGTGGCGCAGCACGCAGCCGGTGCGGGCCGCCAGCAACTGCCAGGGCACCAGATTGCTGTGGTGCTCCATCACCGAGAGCAGCACCTCATCGCCCGGGAGCAGGTTGGCCTCGCCCCAGGTGCGGGCCACCAGGTTGATCGCCTCGCTGGCATTGCGGGTGTAGACGATTTCGCGGGGGCTGGCCGCGCCCACGAAGGTCGCCACCTTGTCGCGGGCGTGCTCGAAGCCATCGGTGGCGCGGGCGCTGAGCTGGTGGGCGCCGCGATGGACGTTGGCGTTGTCGTGGCCGTAGTAGTGCTGCAGAGCCTCCAGCACCTGGCGGGGCTTCTGGCTGGTGGCGGCGTAATCGAGATAGATCAGCGGCTGGCCCAGGCAGGCGATCTGGCTGAGCAGGGGGAAGTCGGGTCGGGTGAGGGCGGCCAGGTTTTCCACTTCGGCGGCGCTCTGGTGGGGATCAGCCAGGGCAGGAGCCGGATCCGCCACGGTGGCGCCGGAGCGGGCGGAATCGGTCAGGTTGGCGGCCACGGGGCGGGAGTCCGGAACGTAGGGGTCAAGGCGGTGGGTGCCGTAGCGGCCGGACTCCGCCAGAAGCGTGATTACGGGAGCTGCTGTCTCGGCAGAAACCGGATCTGGATCCATGTTGGCGGCGCCGGCCCATGCCCGCGTGGCATCACGCCCAGCGACGGAGGCCTTGGCGCCAGCGTCATCGGCGGCGGGCACGCCCGCTCTGTTGGCGGCCACAGCGCCGGGGTTGGAGGCGGGCGTCATCGAAGCGGATCCTCCCCCATCAGCGCTTGCAGCGGCCGCCAGAGGCTGGCCGGAGCCGGCAGGTCTGCCAGCACCTCCTCGCAGAAGCCACGCAACAGCAGGCGGGCGGCCTGGTCGGCTGCGATCCCCCGGCTCTGCAAATAAAAGAGTTCGTCCTGCTGCAGGCGGCTGACGGTGGCGCCGTGGGCGCAACGCACATCGTCGGCGACGATTTCGAGTTCGGGCTTGGTGTCGATGCGGGCCCGATCCGAAAGCAGCAGCGAGCGGCTGAGTTGGGCGGCATCGGTGCGCTGGGCCTCGCGCGGCACGATCACCGCGCCATTGAACACACTGCGACCCGCCCCATCGGCCAGGGCCTTGTGCACCTGATCGAGGCGCCCATCCGGTCCGGCGAACAGGACCCGGCTGTGGGTATCGGCCACCTGGCTGCCATCGACCCGCTGCAGGCCGCGCAGACGGGTGAAGGCGGCGCCGGAGCTCTGCACCACCAACGGCTCCAGCCGGGCCAGCCCAAACCCGGAGACTGCCGCGATCAGCTCCAGCTCGCTGGCCGGATCCTGGACAACGGCCAGATGGTGCAGCAACACCGGGGCTGCCGGAGCCGAGCCGGCCGGTTCGATGCTGCCGGGCTGGGGGGCCTGCCCCTGGGCCAGCAATCCATGGCGCAACCGGGCATTAGGGCCCAGCCGGGCCTCTACTACCACGCTGGTGAGGCTGGCCCCCCGGGCCCGATGCACCTCCAGGACCTCCAGGCTGGCGCCGGCCTCCAGCACCAGCAGCACCCGCAACCCGAGCACGCCCGTGGCAGCGCCCGTGTCACTCACCAGTTCGAGCACGGTAGGCAGCGCCAGGCCCACGCGCAGCGCCAGCACCGGAGTGGCCAGGGCCCCATTCAGCAGCACCGGCCAGGTGCCGGCGGCGCCATTGGCAGCCAGGCTCCCGCCCAGCAGCGGCTCCAGCTCGGCGGGAGCGAGACGCTCCAGCCCAGCGGGCAGGGTCAGCCCCGCCAGCGGATCGCGGCGGCCATCCAGCACTAGGCGCAACACGCCGGGCTGGGGGGCCGGCAGAGCGATCGGAGCCGATGGCGCCTCCAGCGGATGGGCCGGGATCAGCGGGATCGCGGCGGCATCGGTGAAACGCCAGGTCTCCTGACGCCGGGAGGGCAGGGGAACGGCCGCCAGCGCCTCGCGAGCCTGCCGCTGCCGCGACGCCAGCGGAGCGATATCGCTCGGCGGCAGGGAGGCCAGCAGGTCAGTCAGCCAGTGCTGGCCTGGACTGGTCCGGGCCTGGGGGCGCAGCTCGCCCACGGGGATCGCCACCATCACCCCACCTCCAAGGCGATGCCCGGCGCCAGGGTGGCCTCGAGCCGCTCAATCTCGGCATCGACCCAGTCGTAGCCGCTCTCTTCGAGTTCCAGGGCCAGCTCCTTGCCGCCGGTGCGCAGGATCCGGCCCGCCGCCATCACATGCACGTAGTCGGGGGTGATCACATCGAGCAGCCGCTGATAGTGGGTGATCAGCAGGGTGGCGTTGTCGGCACTGGCCAAGTGATTGACACCACCCGCCACGATCCGCAGCGCGTCGATATCGAGGCCGGAATCGGTTTCATCGAGGATGGCCACCAGAGGCTCCAGCAGGGCCATCTGCAGAATTTCATTGCGCTTCTTCTCGCCCCCGGAGAAGCCCTCGTTGACGGAGCGCTCCAGAAAGGCGGGATCCATCTGCACCACCTTCAGGCGCTCGTGCACCAGATCTTCAAAGGCGAAGGTGTCGAGCTCGTCGTGCCCCTGCTGCTGGCGGCGGGCATTGGTGGCCACGCGCAGGAACTCCAGATTGCTGACCCCCGGAATCTCGACCGGGTACTGGAAGCCCAGGAACAGGCCGATGCGGGCCCGCTGCTCAGGCTCCAGGGCCAGCAGATCCTCGCCGCGATAGAGCACGCTGCCGCCGATGACCCGATAGGCCGGATGACCCGCCAACACCTTGGAGAGGGTGCTCTTGCCACTGCCATTGCGGCCCATCACCGCATGGATCTCACCGGCGCGGATCGTCAGGCTGACGCCTTTGAGAATCGGCTGCTCCTCGACGCTGGCGCGCAGATCACGGATCTCGAGCAATACGGGAGCGTCGGAACGAATCACGGAAAGGGGAAAAGGAACAACGGGGGATCACGTGGCAATGGCGCGGCAGGCCGATCAGCCCACCGAACCCTCCAGCTTGAGGGCCAGCAGCTTGTCGGCCTCGGCGGCGAACTCCATCGGCAGCTGGTTGAAGACATCGCGGCAGAATCCGCTGACCATCATCGAAACGGCTTCCTCAAAACCGATGCCCCGGCTCTGGAGATAGAAGAGCTGGTCGGCGGACATGCGACAGGTGCTGGCTTCATGCTCGATGCGGGCATCCGGCTGCTGACTGCGGATGTAGGGGTAGGTGTTGGCGGCCGCCTGATCACCGATCAGCATCGAATCGCACTGGCTGTAGTTGCGGGCGCCCACGGCCTTGGGGCCGATCTGGACCAGGCCGCGATAGCTGTTGGAGGAGTGGCCGGCACTGATGCCTTTGCTGACAATCGTGGAGCGGGTGCGCGGCCCGACATGAATCATCTTGGTGCCGGTATCGGCCTGCTGGCGGTTGTTGGTGAGAGCGACGGAATAAAACTCTCCGATCGAATCAGCCCCCTGCAGCACACAACTCGGATACTTCCAGGTGATGGCCGAACCGGTTTCCACCTGGGTCCAGCTGATGTGGCTGCGATCCCCGCGGCACTGTCCGCGCTTGGTGACAAAGTTGTAGATGCCACCCACGCCATTCTCATCTCCGGCATACCAGTTCTGAACGGTGGAGTACTTGATCGAAGCATCCTCCAGCGTCACCAGTTCCACCACCGCAGCATGGAGCTGATTGGTGTCGAACATGGGGGCGGTACAACCTTCCAGATAGCTGACGGAAGCGCCTGCTTCGGCCACAATCAAGGTACGCTCGAATTGTCCGGTATCGCCGGAGTTGATGCGGAAATAGGTAGAGAGATCCATCGGGCAAGCGACACCCTTAGGAATGAACACAAACGAGCCATCACTGAAGACGGCTGAGTTGAGCGCGGCGAAATAGTTGTCGTTGCTGGGCACAACCGTGCCGAGATAGCGTTCGATCAGCTCAGCATGATCCTTGACCGCTTCACTGATCGAGCAAAAGATCACCCCATGCTCAGCCAGCTTCTCCTTGTAGGTGGTGGCGATTGAAACGCTATCAAACACCGCATCGACAGCCACATTGGAAAGACGTTTCTGCTCGCTGAGTGGGATGCCGAGCTTCTCGAAAGTTTCCAGCAGCTTGGGATCAACCTCATCGAGGCTGGCCTTCTTGGCCTGCTGCTTGGGAGCGGCGTAATAAATGATGTTCTGATAGTCGATCGGCGGATGGCCGATGGCTGCCCAGTCGGGCTCTTCCATCTGCAGCCACTGGCGATAGGCGCGCAGCCGGAAATCGAGCAGGAAGGCTGGCTCCTCCTTTTTCGACGAAATCAGCCGAACAACATCTTCACTCAGCCCCTTGGCAATCTTTTCAGTTTCGATGTCAGTGACAAAACCGTACCTGTACGGCTGGCTGACCAGATCACCAACGGTGGCGGCAGAGGTCATCGGGGCAGCGGGCATTAGCCGGCGACAAGGGATTTGACGTCGTCCAGGGAGATGGTCTGACTCTCTCCGCGGAAGGGGTTGTCCTCGGTGAGGAACAGCATGCAATGGCATTCCTTGCGCTCCCGCATCGGCACGCAGGGACAGTTCCAGAAGGCCTGGGCCACTTCGGCCTCTTTGTCTTCGTAGTGGCGGCAGGGGCAGAGGGCACCACCGAGCTCATCCTTGTTGCGCGCCAGGCCCTCAAGCACCACGGCCGTCACGCCGGGATCGCTGCAGAAATAGGTGCCGGTGCGCTTGGCGTAGGTCTCGGCGAACTTCCGAATCACCTCCAGGCTGTCTGCGGCCTTCGGCGTCGAACCGTCAGCGCTAGCCGCGGGGGGTGCCGCATCAGGCAGGCCTGCGGATTTGGAAGAATTGGCAGCGTCGGACATGAAGGCAGCAGCGGCTGGATGCTCGCACCGGTGGTTATTAACGAAACGGTTTTGTTTCGTTTCAATCGATCTTAGGGCACTGAAGCCGCCCACGGGTGGAAGCAGTCATTGTGACTGCAGCCCGTCCGGGCCGCGCCAGGCCCCGGGGGTCCAGGCCCGCTCGCCACTGTGCGGAAACCCGTGGCATGGTGTGGACAGCACACAAGCACCATGAGCGCCTCGCTCCCCGCAAAAGGTCTTTCGACGGCTAATCCCGCACCCACCCGCGAAGCGGCGCTTGCTCTGTTGTTGCGTCGTGGTGAAGCCACGGCTTCCGAGCTGGCCCTTGAACTAAGGGTCTCCGTCCAGGCCATGCGCCGCCACCTACGCAGCCTGGAAGACGATCTGCTGGTCGAGTCGAGCCCCTGCAGCGAAGGGCCCGGCCGGCCGACCAACCGTTGGCGACTGACCTCCACTGGCCACAGCCGCTTCCCCGATGGCAGCGAACATTTTGCCCTCGGCCTGCTGCAATCCCTGGCCAGGAGCCTGCCGCCCGAAACCATCCAGGTGCTGATGAATCAGCAGGCCCTCGCCAAGGCCAGCGACTACCGCGGCCGCATCGGCGAAGGTCCCCTGGTCCAGCGGCTGGAGCGCCTGGTGGAGATCCGCAAGGCCGAGGGCTACGTGGCCGAGCTGGACCGCGACCCCGGCGATCCCACCGCCGACGCTTGGTTGGTCAGCGAGTTCCACTGCTCGGTGATGCGCATCGCCGAGGAGTTCCCCATGGTCTGCGACCAGGAGCTGCAGCTGATCGGCCAGACCTTCCCCGACTGCCAAGTGGAACGGGTCCACTGGCGTCTGGAGGCAGGCCACTCCTGTGGCTTCCGGCTCCGGCCGCGGGTCGCCGCTGCCGCCAATAGTCCGGCCCAGCCCCTCGCCGATCGCTGAGCCGGTGCTGAACCACGCCGAACTGGCGGAACTGGAGAGCAGCCTGTTGCCGGCCCTGGAACGGCACCATCTGCGCCTGCTCGCCCATGGCCTGCGCACCCTGCAACAGATCGCCGGCCGGTCCCGGGGGCCTGCCCCCGATCAAGGCGCCATCGCAGATTGGGTCAGGGCCCAGCCCCAGATCGCCGACGACCCGGCTTTTGCCGCCGCCTTCTCCACCCAGCTGGGGGCGGCGGCCCGCCACTTGGCGGCCATCGCCACCACACCGGGGCTGGCCCTGGATCTCAGCCTGGCGGAGCTGGTCGCCTGGGCCCGCCGCCAGGCGGACGCCCGGGTTGCGATCATCGATCCAGTTCGCACGCCCCAGGGCGACCCGACCCCGTGAGCGGATCCATCGACGACGCCCTCAGTTTCTTCCGCCTCAGCTGCGGACAGTGGCGCTCCCAGCGCAGCAGCCATCACCTGCTGCACCGCCGTGCCGAGGCCGGTGGATCGTTCATTGAGGTGGTGGAACTGCCGGCCGGCGATCCCCAGCTGATCGCCATCGCCCAGCTGCACAGCCAGGATCCGGCCGGACTGGTGGGCGGTTGCCGCGTGCGCTGGAGCGGTTCAATGGCCTGGGACAAGGCCGGTGAAGCCCATGAGGGCGAGAGCGTCTTCGGCCTGATCCCCAGCGATGAGCGGGGCCGGCAGGGGCTGCTGCTGCGCGATCGCGGCTACGCCGAGACCGCTCCTGTGGCGGGCCACTTCGCCATGGACGCGCGCGACGCCCTGGTGCTGACCACCGACTACGAGACGATGAGCAGCCTCGAGCGCTTCAGTTTCGCCGGGCCGAACGTGCGCCTGCGCACCAGCACGGTCGAAGGGCTCTCCAACACCGCCTCCTTCTGTGTCGAGACACGGCTGAACGGCAGCCGCAAGGAAGCCGGTGGCAAGGACAGCGGCGAGCTGGACAGCTGTTCCGGCAGCGCCATCGCCCCCGCTGGTCCCCTGTCCCCACTGGGCTGGTGAGCGGCGCGGGCCACCGCTTGCTGGCGGTCGCCAACGTTACGGTCTGTAAGCCCTGACCGGGCTGGGGCAAGCCCACTGGTGCCGCACTTCTACGATCGCCAGCAACGGATGACTGGACCACGCGTGGCTCTTCCACTCCTCAAGTACGCCCCTACGACCCAGAACTCGCGGGTGAAAGCCCTCCGGGTCGGCTCCGACGAGGACCCCAAGGCCGCCGTACTTGACAAGGCGATCGACTTCGAAGACCAGAACTCCGTGATCGAGACGGCTTACCGCCAGATCTTCTTCCACGCTTTCAAGGTCGACCGCGACCGCAGCCTGGAAAGCCAGCTGCGCGATGGGCAGATCACCGTTCGGGAGTTCATCCGTTCGCTGTGTCTGTCCGACACCTTCACCCGCAGCTTCTACAACCTCAACAGCAACTACAAGGTGGCTCGCCATCTGGTCGAGAAGCTGCTGGGCCGCACCACCCACGGCAAATCCGAAGAGATCGCCTGGGCGGCGGTGCTGATGACCCGCGGTGTCCGCGGCATGGTCGACGACCTCCTCAACTCGAAGGAGTACCTGGACGCCTTCGGCTACGACATGGTCCCGTATCACCGCAACCGGGTGGTCGGCTCCCGCGAGGTGGGTGAAACCCCCTTCAACCTCACCTCCCCCCGCTACGACGCCTACTACCGCGGCATCCTGGGCTTCCCCCAGATCGTGTACACCGGCACCACCCGGAAGCTCCCAGAGCGGGCGCAGCAGCGTCGCGGCGGATTCCCTGCGGACTACCTCCCCTGGGTGCGCTCCCTGCCGGCCGCACGCAACATCGGCGGCGCCCAGGGCAACGCCAACATCGACTACCTGGCCAAGGTGCCCTACCGCAGCATCGGCCGCTGAGGCACTGCGCCGGAATGGATGAGCCCCGTGGTGTCAGCCAGACAACACGGAACCGGCCCCTCCATCGATCACAACGGGGGCGGACGTCGCAGGACGCCCGCCCCCGTTGCTTTATGGCGCATGGGAGTCAGTGGATCCTGACCACCAGCCACCGGTCGCCCTCTTCACGCCGGAAAGTCGGTCACACTGATCCCAAACGAAATCTATTGTTGTGACCCAGAAGCCGCTTTCGTCCCTGGCGACCCAGACCCTGCGTCAACTGCGCCAGATTGCCAGCGACCTCGGCGTCACGCTCTACAGCCGTAAATCCAAGGAAGAGCTGGTGGACGCCATTAGTACCCACCACGACGAAGGCGGTCCGACCCTGACGCTGATCGAGGCCGAGATGGCCCCCGCCAGCCGTCCCGCCGCCGAAACCCGGGTCGTCTTCCTGCCCCGCGATCCCCAGTGGGCCTACGTCTTCTGGGACATCTCCGATTCCGATCGGGAGCAGGCCATGGCGGCCGGCGCCTCCCAGCTCTGCCTACGGGTCGCCGATGTCACCGGCCTGAGCGGCGGTTCCGCCCATCCCCACACCCTCCAGGAGGTGGTGGTCGACTCCCATGCCAGCGAGTGGTATCTCCCTGTTCCCCTTTCTGATCGCGACTACCGCGTCGAACTCGGCTACCGCAAGGGCGGCGGCGCCGCCGGTGGCTGGATCTCCCTGGCCTATTCCTCGATCGCCCGCGTCCCGTCTCTGCACCCGTCTGAGCAGATCCTCGATC
>JAPLID010000017.1:9078-11560 GCA_026389285.1 Cyanobacteriota bacterium | reverse complement strand
GTATGTGATGGTCGTCTGCGGCTCCAAATGCAACGAGCGGATGATTTCGCGCCCAGTCTTCGCTCGCTTGTGCCGGTCCGGTGAGAGGCGCATCGAGGACGAATCGCGCCCGTGTTTTTTACGTAAGCCTGCGGCATGCCACTCGTCGGCGTTTCCCTCGGCTACCTCGTTGTACTCGACTGCTGCTGGTCGCAGCAGCTGCGGCGATACAGGGGTGTGGCCGTTTCCCACCAGCGCTCGTTGAGAAAACGGGGAAACATTGAGGTGATGTACTCGCCGGTGGCCTTCAGCGGCTGGGGATGAAGCGTGCCTGAAGCATCGCGATACAGCGTGATGCCGTAGGCCACAGAGGCCTGCGGACAAGCACGTAGGGCCCAAACCTGGGCTGTGAACTTGCCCTCCAGAAGAACATCGTCGCTGTCGAGATATTGAAGAAACTCACCACGGCAGGCCAGCCGACCCGTTTCGCGTGCCAATCCAGGACCACCATTGGCCCTGTGTAAATAACGCACCAGATCGGGATGTTGATCGGCCAGGCTGCGGGCCAGGGATGGTGTCACACCATCGCTGGAGCCATCATCGACAATCAGGATCTCAATCGGACGGTAATCCTGGGCCAAAACGCTGGCTACCGCATCAGACAGATGCTCTGGCCGATTGTGCACAGGAATGATCGTGCTGACCAGGTTGGGGATCAAGGCGAGATAGGGGACTGGAGGTAGTTAGGGGCCCAGAGTTCCAGAAGCAACAAGCGCCAGGCAAGGTTGCGATAGATCGAGATCGGGAATGGCCACTTGGCCCCCTGACGACCTCGCTCAAAATAGGCCTGCATGGCTGGCCGCAGGCCAATTCGCTCGGTGACACTCCCGACGGCGAGGATATGGTCAGCGGCAAAGCGACGAAAGGATTGATCGTTGTCCATCCAGTCGGAGGGCAGCGGACCACCATATTTGTGGCGATCAATGATCGAGGCTGGGAGGAGATTGTCACGGCGGGCCACTTCACGCAGAAGCTGCTTTTTCTGATCGGCACTGTGAATGGCTGGGATGGGTGCGGCGTAGGCTAGGTCAGCCACACGACGATCCAGATAGGGAGCACGAGCCTCAACGCTCTCCGCCATGCTGGCTTTATCGACCTTCATGACATAATTAGCGGGTAGCTGATTGCGGCTCTCAAACAACCTGACTGCATCCGCGGGATTGCCATGGACGGAATCAAGATAGGTGTTCATCAACTCATGAAAGGGGCCAAACAGCTTGCCAAAACGTCGGCCAGCATAGTTCTGATAGAGTCGAAACTGCGCTCGCAACCCAAGCCGCTTTGGTAAGCCGGTGAAGATGTCATAGCCCCCAAAGAGTTCATCGGCCCCCTCGCCTACCAGCACCACCTTCAGCCCCATCTCGCGGCAGCGGCGATAAAGCAACTGCGTGCTGATTGTGCCCCAATCGGCAAAAAGATCATCAAAAACCCAGGCGCCGCTGCTGATTTCGGCGCGGATCTCATCAGCACTGATGTTGAGCGCATGGTGATCGGAGCCAATGTGATCAGCGACGAGCTGGGCTTGGGGCCGTTCATCCATGCTGGAGTTATCGAAACCCATGGTGACGGTGGTCAGTTGGCCATGGCGGCTGGCAAGAGCCGCGAGGAGGCTGGAATCAAGGCCGCCCGAAAGCAGCAGCCCAACCGGAACATCAGCCTCGAGATGTTCGGCTACGACCTGATCCAGACAACTGAGAAGTTCATCGGTGCTCTGTTGCGGTGGACTGGCTGTGCCGAGTTGGGGGTTCGGTGGTGTGTACCACCGCTGTCGGTCGATGATCTGACCTTGGCACAGACTGAGGGACTCACCGGGGGCCAAGCGGCCAATTCCGTCAAGAATGGTGCGAGTTGGCTCGAACACATAGCCAAACTCCAGATATTGCTGAAGCGCAATGGGATCAAGCTGGGGCTGATAATTCGGCAGATGCAGCAGCGCTTTGATCTCTGAGGCAAAGGCATGGCCGCCAGGATACGGCAAAAAATACAGGGGCTTCATGCCCATGGCATCCCGGGCCAGATGCAGAACGCTGTTGCGTGGATCCCAGAGGGCAAAGGCAAACATGCCCGCCAATCGCGGCAGACAGCCAAGGCCCCATTGCAGGTAGCTGCGCAACAGAACTTCGGTGTCGCCCGTGGAATGGAAATGATGCCCCAAGGCAATCAACTGATCACGAAGCCGGCGAAAATTATAAATCTCGCCGTTGAAGCTGAGCACCACGCCCGAGCTGCTGTCGACCATGGGCTGGTGACTGGCAGGCGAGAGGTCGACGATGCTGAGGCGGCGATGGGCAAGGGCAAGGCCAGCCTGGGACTCAACATGAAAACCAGAATCATCCGGACCGCGATGGCGCAGCGAAACGGCCATCGCCTCAAGCACGGCAAGGCCAGGATCAGGACCCGCGGGCATCAACCAACCAGCAATCCCGCACACCTACTTGGGTGG
>JAPLID010000017.1:0-9043 GCA_026389285.1 Cyanobacteriota bacterium | reverse complement strand
GTCGATGCAATATATGCATACCTTAAATTATGCTATTTTAGCTTAGCAGAAATGGGAACTCTTTGGGCCAGTTCAGCTTGGGAAATCCGCCAGTATTCTTCCTGGACTGGTGGCAAACACCAGTCCAGGAGTCTCGAAACCGTACAGCCGACTAGCGATGCCTTGTTGCTGCAGGATCCAGCTGAGGGCCAGAAAGAAATCTACCTGGGGTTCATAGATGTCCTCAATGAAGATCCAGCCCCGAGGCTGGATCAACCGCAGGCCCATCTGCAAGGTGTGGAGGTTGGCCTGGATCGAGTGCAGGCCGTCATCGATGATCAGGTCCATGGGCTGACCCAGCTGGCTGCGCAGCTGCTCCAAAGACTCGGGCGAGAGCTGATCGACGTGGTGGCACTGGATACGCTCATCCGTGAACAGGATGTCCCGATCGATGTCGGCGCCGTGGATCGTGGCCTTGGCCAGAAAGGCGCGCCAAGCCCGCAGTGAAGCACCGGGAGTGCCGGTCTCGCTCATGTTGGACACCACCCGTGGATTGTTGGTACCGATGCCGATCTCCAGCATTCGCCCGACAGCCTCCGGATTGGTCAGCGCACGGGCATAGAGCAGGTGGTAGCGGTGCTTGGAGGCTTTATCACTGCCGTATTGATCCAGCAGCTGTTTGAGTTTGTGCTCATTGTGGGCCTCCTTGCCGCCGGGCCGACTGGCTTGCAGCTGCAGGCGGCGATCATCGAAAAATGCCGGATCGCTGGCCTTGAGAAACTGCAACAGGGTGGTGTAACAAGTTCCGGCCGCCGCCAGGGTGAGCGCATGACGCTGGCTCACATCACCAGCGGAAAAGGGTGAATGGCACAGCAGCGCCGAGACCAACGCATGCTAATCACGGCGCAGCCAGTGACTGAGCCACAGGCCCACACCCAGCCTGCCGCGCAGATCAGGTGATAGCAAGGAGTGATAGAGCTGACGAGTCAAGGTCATCTTTGGTGGTGATGAGAGGAAACCAGGCTCAGCACCGCCTCGCGGATGCCGGCGGCGCTGGTTGCGGCTGTGTATTGGCTGCTCACGCGCTCTCGGGCATGGCGACCCATGCTGCGGCTGCGCTCGGGGTCGGCGGCGATCCGGGTCATGGCGGCACAAAGGGCGGGGATGTCGCCGCAAGGGATGATCTCGCCGGTGAGGCCGGGTTCGACCAGATCCTCGGCGCAGCCCACCTGATCGCTTACCAATGCTGGCAAACCGCAGGCCATGGCCTCGTTGACCACCAGTCCCCAGGTCTCGCCGGCATCAGAGGGAAGCACCAGACAATCAGCCGCCCGATACGCCTCAGAGATGTGGCCCTGGTTGAGGAAGCCAGCGAAACTCACCGGCAGCTGGTGGCGGCTGACCAGCTCGCGGCACTGCTCCTCCAGTTCGCCACTGCCGACGATCAACAGATGAACGGCGTCGTGGCGCAAGGGCGTCACAGCTGCAAGCAAGCGCAGGGCATCCAGCAGATCAAGAGGATGCTTTTTGGGCTGCAGTTTGCCGGCGAACAGAAAGCAGAAGGCCTGCTGCGGAATGCCCCATTGCTCTCGGAGCTGCTGCCGGGAGCTCTCGAGGGTCTCCAGGCCAGTCTGAAAGAAACCGTTGTCGACGAAGTAGGGGGAAGGCCGCAACCGTTCCCTAGGCACACCGAGGCGGCGGTAATAGCGAGCGCTGGACTTACCGATCGGCAGACAGAAGCGAGCCTGATGGACGAGGAGCCGATGCCAGAGCCGCAAATACCAGGGCCGCTGCCGCAGATCATTGGCTTCGGTGCGCAGCAGTACGGGCAGTCCCAGCAGCCGCGCGGCCAGCAGCAACTGCAACATGCCGAAGCACTGCCAACCGGTGATCAACACCGCATCAGGCCGCTTCCGCCCTGGCCCAAAGCCGAGTTCAGCCAGGGGCCGCAACAGCCAGAGGCCGAAATAGCGATCCAGCGCCCCGGAACCGCGGATGCTGCGGGCCTGCCGCCAGGGATAGCCATCAAGCAAGGGCACATCCCAGCTGAAGGGCAACCCGAAACCGGCGCCCTGCTGGCGCTCATCGGGCAGGCAAAGGAAGAGCACCTCACTGCGCAACTGTGGATCGGCGGCCAAGGCACGAAATAACGGCGCCTGGTACTGGATCGGGTGGGTGGTGACGATCAGCAGATCACGACGGCGATCCGCCAGCAGCCGTGGACCGAGGGCGTGGAGGCGCAGGGCCCAGAGCAGGCCCCTCAACTCGGCCAGCAGGGTGAGGGGAATCCACCAGGGGTGACGCCGATGGTGGCGGCTGGCGACGGAAGCCGCCACCGCCTTGAAGCTCAACGCCAGCGCCTGGGGCAAGGGGGAGGTGCGTAAACAGTAGTAATAGCGACCCACCGCATGGTCGGGCCGGATCGTGGTGAGGTGCTCGCCGTAGCTGCGGGTGCCACCTCTGGCGGTGTGCAGGTGATGCAGGAGCGCTGTGGGCTCGTAGCGCAGCGGGTGACCGGCGGCGCACCAGCGATGGGCAAACTCGGCTTCAAAGCGATAGGCAACCCGGACGAAATTCTGATCAAAACCGCCTAGATCCAGCGCCAGCCTGCGAGGGACCGAGAAATTGCAGCCGATGAACTCGGTGCAGAGCCGTGGCGTGAGCGTGTTCCAACGAAAGGGCAGAAACGCTTCAGCGTCGACTTCACCCCGGTGCCAGGGTTGCAGAACGCGGCCGGCAATCAAGGCAGCGGATTCGTCGCGACCGGCCTGCCGATGGGCCAACAACAGCTGGGGGCTGGGCAACACATCGTCGTCAACGAACAAGACCCGCTCAGCCTGGGCCTCCTGCAAGGCCCGGTTCATGGCCGCCGTGATGCTGGGCTGGCTCAGTCGGATCCAACGCAGACGCCCCTGCCGCTGCCATTGCTGCAGCGCCTGTTCGGTGGCGGACTCGTGCTGCGGCGTCTGATCGACCAGCAACAACTCCTCGGGTGGCGGATCGAGGGCGAGCAGGGCGGCAAGGGTGTCCAGCAGTACCTGCTCGCGCTGGTAGCTGACGATCGCCACAGAAAGAGCCACCGCCATGTCAGTGGCTCTCCAACAGCGCCAGCCGCAGCCTGGCGCGCAGGTGGGTGGGATCGAGGGCCAGTGCTGACTGCAGATGGGTGCGGGCCAGATCGGGATGGGCCGGCAGGAGGCAGCAGGCGATGAAGTAAGTGCCGCGTGCACGCCGCCGCGAACCGGCTGGCCGGCGGCGGCAGTGCTGGGAGAGCCGCTCGGCGCGCTGCAACCAGGGTTGCTCTGACCGGCCGGCGCGCCGGGCTCGCGTAGCGCAGCAAATGACGTGATGGAAACGGCGCTGCTCCGGCCCCTGCACGCCGCTGATCGAACCGGCGTTCACCTCGGCCTCATAAAGAATCTCGGGGATCACATCGTGGGTGCCGGTCTCGACGAGACGACTCCAGAGGTCGATGTCCTGGGCGAAGCGGAACATCGGGCGATAACCACCGACCTGGTGATAGGAGGCCGTGCGCATCATCACGGCGCCATGATGAGCCGGACCGGTGAGGCCATCGCGCAGCTGCTCGGCGCTGGGTGTGGCCTGATGGAGCACCAGTCCAGCGCCATCGCTTGCTGCTGCGCTAAGGACAAAGCGGGCATGGCAGGAGCAGAGGCTGGCGGCGGGATGGCGTTGCAGATGACTGAGCTGGCGTAGCAGGCGTCCCGGTAGGGAACGATCACCGGCGTCCTGTCGGGCGATGAAGGGTGCGCGAGCCTGCTCGCAAAGCTCGATTAAAGATGCGGTGAGACCTCGCTGGGGACGATGCCAGACCCGCAGGCGGGAGTCAGCGGCGGCGACCTGATCGAGAAGGAGCTTGGTGCCATCTGTGGAACCGTCGTTGAGCACCAGCAGTTCGAGGGGTCCGTCCACTTGCTGCTCAAGAATCGAGGCCAGCGTGGAGGCCAGGGTGGCAGCGCCGTTGTGCACGGCCATCACCACCGACACCAGCGGCTCCTGCCTGGACCACTGGGTGCTCATACCGGCCTGGGCTCTCCGCCGCCGAAGAGGTGCAGCAGGCTGTAAACGTGCGTACCAAGCCTGGCGGTGCGAGCCCAGCCAAGACGGTGAGCCAAGAAGCCATAGGCTCGAATCGGCGAGCGATGGCGCAGGGCGGGGCTGGCACCGCGTTCCACCAGGTCGAACAGCAGTCTTGATTCCTCGTCCAGCCCGGCAAGCCCGCACTGGCGGCAGAGCAGGAAGACGGAACTGATGAAATGCTCCATCTCAGGGGCATCGGCGGCTACACCGGCCTGCAAGGCACTGGCGTGGATCGCCAAGCGGGCTTGGCTGCGATCCCGAAGCTTGCGGGGATCGCGGTCGCCGGCGTCGCTGAGGTGGTCGGCATCAATGCCGATGCGCCGTACGGAAACATCCTGATCGATCCAAACCAGACGAGCACCGAGGGCACCGGCACGGGCGTCGTATTCCCAGTCTTCCTCATTGATCAAGGGCAGCCAGGGACCGATCCGCTCCACCAGGCTGCGCCGGTAGAGGGGGGAGCTGGTGGTCCACCAACGCTCCCGCAGCAGCAGGGGGAACAGGGCGGTGCGCGCCTGACCGGTGCCGCGGATGGGGCCACTACAGCTGGGAGGCTGCATGCGGTGGTTCTCCTGGAGGCTGCGGCCGAAGCAGATGTCGGCCTCGGGATGGCGACCCAAAGCTGCCACCTGAGCCGAGAACTTACCGGGCAGGAGAAGGTCGTCGCTGTCGAGGTACTGAATGAAGGCGCCACGTGCCAAGCGAAGGGCCTGCTGTCGGGCAAAGCCTGGGCCACCTGGCCGCTGGTGACGAATGAGCTGGATGCTGCCCATGTGGCGATTGACCAGGTCCTGCGCCAGCTCCGCAGTGTCATCACTGGAGCCATCATCGACGATGATGATTTCTGTGGAAGGATGATCCTGCGCCTGGACCGACGCCACCGCCTCGGCCAGCAAAGCAGGGCGATTGCGGACAGGGATCAGGGTGCTGACCAGATCTGGAGATGGGACGGTCAAAGTATCAACCATTGCAGCACTTCAGACATGAGCAAGCAAACCGGGTAAAGACCGAACGGTCTCGGCCATGGATTGCAGCGGAGAAAAGTAGAAGGGGCAACGTCTGCAACTTGTGTCATCGTGCCAACGCCAGGATCAGGGCCTTGGCTATTGGAATGAGCTCTTGACCAAGCCCATAGCCCCCATGCGGCCGGATCAGCCTCATGAGCTTCTGAAAACTTGGGAATGGCAGCCAGCAGCACAGATCTCACCTAGCCCTTCCGCCAGCAGGCGGCCGCTCTGGTGCCAGGAGAACTTTTGCTGGGCAACTGAACGCGCTCGATCAGCGAGTTGATGACGGAGGTGAGGATCGCCGGCAAGACAAGTGATGGCCTGCGCAAGCGCCGAGGGGGATTCCGGCTCCACCAGAGTTCCGGCAGCGCCGTCCTCCAGCAGAAAAGGGATACCGCCCACAGCAGTACCCAGGACCGGGCAACCAGCAAGCATCGCCTCAAGCACCACGGTGGGGAGTGGATCGCTGCGGGAGGGAATCACCATGAGATGGTGGTCTTGGTAGTGGGGAGCGAGCAAGTGGCGTGGGATCGGGCCCTTGAAATCTATCCGCTCGCCAAGGCCGAGATCTGCAGCCAGCTGGCGATAGCTGGTGAGAGCAGCCGGCGATCCGGTGCCGATGAGAGAGAGGGAGAAGGCAAAATCTTGGTGCTGCAGCAAAGCACAGGCATGCAACAGCAGATCCACACCCTTGACCGGCGCCAGCATGCCAATGAACAGCAGACGGAAGACGTTTTCAAATGAATCCTGAGGTGAACAAGCACTGAGGCCGAGGCCGATTTCCGAGGCTTCAATGCCGTTAGGGATCAACCGTATTGTTGAAGGTTGCGCTCCATGATCTGCGGCCAGTGCAGACATAGCAGGGGAAAGGGCCACAACCAGATCGGCCCTAGCGAAGGCAGGGCGGGTGGTAATGCGGTAGAGCCAGCTCAGAAGTGGATCGTAGGTGCCGGGAGGGCGATCAAAGATCACACCGTGGGATACCAAGGCGTAGGGCCGCCGACGTCGCCAGTTCCACCATCGGCCTACCACTGCCGCATCGGGATGACTATGAACGATCAGGGCATCTATCGGTTGTCGGCGATCCAGCCGGCGTAAGGCAAGAAGCCCAGTAAGCGAAAAAGCAAAGACAGTGGGGAGATGGCCGAAGCGATGCAGAACAGCAAAGCGAAAGGTGTGAAACTCATGGCCAGTAACACCTACAGACAGCTTGTCAGGCAGGCTGTCGGAGAGGAGGCTTACCTGGATCCCTTGCACGGCCAACTCATTGGCGTGGTGCAAAGCCACATTGGCCACTGAATTGGGGGGGGTAAGACTCCGGCAAAGGATGGCGATGTGCAATGATTGCCTAGGTTTATTATCTTTAGATTGCATCAATGATGAATCAACCCCGAGGACACAAAAGACTAAAAAAATGAGCCCCAAACAGACGGCGCAAAAGGTGGGGCCTGATCATAAGATCTGCCGCAAGGTTGCCAAAGCCTGACAATGAGCCATTTGTGAGCGAACAGAGAAAAAGCTTTTGAGCAAAAGCCAAAGCAAAAAGATCTGTCAAAACCGCGACACCCCCAGCAAAATCTGATGTAGCAGTCGAGTAATGAAGGGAGTGACCAGCCAACAAGCCTTGAGGGAACTCAAAAAGAGAAACGACCTCAATTCCCTTTAGAATATCTCTGGCAACCTGAAGGACAGAACTATTGTCAGTGGCTATCAAGACCGGAAGCAGAGACAAAAGCAACTGCGGCTTTATAGACTCAAGAAATAAATGGACATTAGTCGACACATCGGAATGTCGAATGTGAACGGCATTGTAAGAGGCAGGTAACTGCCCAAGCCGTGAGGCAATTTGAAATGCAACCTCTGGCTGCAGCTTCATCCGCTCCAAAGCCGGCCAGCCAGAACCACCGCCACATTGCTCGTGCAGGAGGATTTGGTGTGAATAATATCTATTGTGATCAAACGTTGCGGGGAACTTACTTTGAGGGTCGACATGAAGATTAGCCTCCGAATCGTAAACAGGGAAGAGGTCACATAGCGGCGAAGACAAGGAAAAAGGGTACGCCGTTAAAGAACCCGGTAAATCGTAGTCACCGATGCCATCATGAAAATCTACAAGCCGAAAGCACCTAGCGTGCGGAAGGAAATACAGCGTTAAGTTCTGACACTGGCCAGCATGACGCATGTCAATTAAAAGCTTACGCCGAAAACGCAATGCGTATAGCAAGCAGCGACTGATCTGGACAAGGTTATCATTAAAGCCGCCACGTGGTCGGCATAGGATGTAGCGACCACTGGGAGTTATCTGTGACTGTAACCAAAAGCGAAGATCACGCTTGCCTGTAGCAAAGTAAGAAGGCCGAAGTCGCCTTGAATTCAAATTGCTGGAAGTACAAGAAATTTTCACAATGATATTAGCTTGAATGAATCCCTTAGAATGAAAAATGATGAGTCAACATGGAAGAAGGTGGCCGTAGCTGCCTGAACGGACTGGGATACGTTTGACGCCAGATCGTTAACCAATAAGCTGCGGTTAATCACGGTAAGGACACGAGACAAGCGGCACAGAACGACCCGAGGACAGGAGCGCTGACTAACTAACAACCAGTAGCAATGACCTTGGCTTAACTCGTCTTTTCGGAAGATTACTAAAGAACTTGACATAGAAAAGCTCGCACTGCAGAAGGGGTGACCATGATGTCATTTGCGGGATTAACAGAAGGCTCTACAATTGCAAAATATTTACATTTTCTAATATTTGCAAGCTGGTAGAAGTCAGGCCTCACGCCATGGCCAAAAGCGAATATTTCTAAAATGGAGGCATGTTTAGCAAAGATTACGTTGGTAAGCCCAGCTCCATGAGCTCCAACAATAATTTCTGCGTTATTGAAGATTGATACTTGAGTCGAGAAATCAAGCTTAGAAAGTGCGAGGCTAGTAAAGCCATGGGGCAACAAAAGATCAAGTATTTCTTGCTCATTTATTATTCTACGAAATGACGAGTCGGAGCGGGAAATATAAACTCTCTTTGGCCAACAAGAAGGGGAAGGATGGACTTGTTTGGCTTGAATAGTTCTTGTAATTAAACGGCTTAATTCATTGATTAAAGATGGATGGACGAGACCTTCGGGGTAGCGCTGGGAAAAATTATCACTAAAAGTTGAGCGAGCTGGGATTCGAGCACCAGGAGCCATCAAGAGGAGATCCGACGACAAAGATGTAATGCGACGGGAGATCTTAATAAGAGAGATTGCAAGGTCTGCATTAAGACAGTGCAATGAATTCAGAATCCAGTCATTACTTAATTGAGGTACAATTAAAGTAACAGCCGTGCCAGTCATACGCTGAAAAAGGGAAGCCGAGATAACTCGCGGAAGAATATCAATAATCCAGTGATAGTAATAGCTATGCCAATTGGAAGGGTGGACAAGTGGGCATATACAACTGGAGTAGCGATGAGACGGTGGCAAAACACAAGACATAAGGGAATATAAGTATTGTCTTGCTCCCACTGAGTGAAACTCGAAGGTTTGCCTTGCAAGCGTTAGGTTACTATTAACTCCGATTAGACGGTAAGAGGCAAGGGTCGTATCGTTGGTTGCTGTACAATAAAGTGAGGGAAGCTCAATTGGCAACTGATAGTCATGAAAAAAGCGATTTGAACCGTTAAGCCAAATCGGAGGAGAAGGGAATGATGATATCTTAGGTGCGACTAGATAATTGACAGGACCCATAAAATAGCAGAGCTAGCGAAGGTAGAATACTGTGCTCACATGGACCAAAAGCAAACAGGTATTCAAGCAAAGCACACTATTCTCAACTGAAGAGAAAGCGAGGCACAAACTAAGCAATAATGATTTAACTGAAGAATAAAAATCTCGAAATTAGGGTAGCCATACTTAGACCTTGCAAGGATGCGAGTACAAACAAAATCGGAGGATAATTGACCGAGGCGTCTG
>JAPLID010000139.1:74126-85918 GCA_026389285.1 Cyanobacteriota bacterium | reverse complement strand
TGGGAGAGGATCTGACCCTCCCCCAGAACCAAGCTGTCCAGACCGGCCGCAACCCTCAGCAGGTGAGCGACAGCCTCCTCGTGGTGAAAAGTGAACAGGTGCGGCGTGAGCTGATCAAGGGCGAGGCCGGAAACCTGGCTCAGAAACGAGCCCACTGCAGTAATGCCCTGCTCCGGGTGGCGGAGCAGGGCATAGATCTCGAGCCGGTTGCAGGTGCTGAGGATGGAAGCCTCGAGCACCTGGTCATCGGAGCGCAGCTGCTGGAGGGAAGCCTCCATGGTCTGCTCGGGGATGCTGAGCCTTTCACGGAGCTCCACGGGAGCCGTGCGATGGCTGAGACCGACGACGGCGATGTGCATGGAGACGGAGGAACGGGCTCGCTCGTGATCACCAGGCTGCTGGTACGGGTGCAGTCTTTCTCGAGCTTGACGCCGTGGAAGAGCAGACCATCGGTGATGCCACTGCCAGCGAAAACCACGTTATCGCCGGAGGCGAGCTCTTCGGCTTCGTACACCTTGTCGACATCGGTGATGCCCATCTCGTTGAGGCGGGCGATATTGCCCTCCTTGGTGTAATCAGCCCACTCACTCGTCTGGGCGACGGCAGGATCATAAACAAGTTGGCCTTGGAAGTGACCACCGAGGGCGCGCATGGCGGCGGCGGAGATCACGCCTTCTGGGGCGGCACCGATCCCCATCAGGCAATGGGTGCCGGTGCCGGCGAAGCCACAGGCGATCGCAGCCTGCACATCACCATCGGAGATCGGCTGAACACGGGCTCCGGTGGAGCGGATCTCGGCGATCAGATCTTTGTGGCGGGCGCGATCCATCACAACGATGGTCAGCTCGCTGACCGCCAGGCCCAGACATTCGCTGAGAATGCTGATGTTGTCGGTCGCCGACTTGCGGATGTCCACCTTGCCCTTGGCAGCCGGGGGGGCAGCCAATTTCTTCATGTAAAAGTCTGGTGCATTGAACAGGCCGCCGCGATCAGAGGCGGCTAGCACGGCCATCGAACCGCGCTGGCTGTTGGCGCACAGATTGGTGCCTTCACAGGGATCGACGGCGAAGTCGACACCGGGTCCGGTGCCGCTGCCGACTTCCTCACCGATGTAAAGCATGGGAGCCTCATCCCGCTCGCCCTCACCGATGACGATGCGACCCTGCATCTGAATCTGGCCCATGCGCTTGCGCATCGCTTCAACCGCCGCGGCATCGGCCTCATCCTTCTGGCCGAGACCGGTGAGCTCGGCGGAGGCGATAGCTGCCTGCTCAACGACCTCAAGTATTTCCTGAATAAGAGTGCGATCCACGGCAGTCAGGCAGGGGTACAGGGCTTCAGGGAGAAGCGACAGAGGTGTTGCGCCCGGTGGTGGCCGTGGGCGCCAGCAACTGCAGGCCCTCTGGGGCTTGAAGCGCGGCAATCGTATCAGTGCGGAAGGCGGCTCCTTACAATCCTGGTCCGCTCTCGCTCCGGTTGCCGTCCATGAGCACCAAACCCCTGGTGGTTTCGCCTTCGATCCTCTCCGCCGACTTCTCCCGCCTGGGGGAAGATGTCCGGGCCGTTGACCTGGCCGGCGCCGACTGGATCCATGTGGACGTGATGGATGGCCGTTTCGTGCCCAACATCACCATCGGCCCCCTTATCGTCGAAGCCCTGCGGCCTGTCACCACAAAACCGCTCGACGTTCACCTGATGATCGTCGAACCGGAGAGGTATGTCGCCGACTTCGCCAAGGCCGGTGCCGACATCATCAGCGTGCAGGTCGAGGCCTGCCCGCACCTGCACCGCAACCTGGCTCAGATCAAGGAGCTGGGCAAGCTCGCGGGAGCGGTGCTCAACCCCAGCACTCCTCTCGACACATTGGAATACTGCCTGGAGCTTTGCGATCTGGTACTGATCATGAGCGTCAACCCCGGCTTCGGCGGCCAGAGCTTCATCGACAACCAGGTTCAGAAAATCCGCGACCTGCGGCGCCTCTGCGATGAGAAGGGCCTGGATCCCTGGATCGAAGTGGATGGCGGCGTCAAGCCAGCCAACGCCTGGAAGGTGATTGAAGCCGGTGCCAACGCCATCGTCAGTGGTTCCGGGGTGTTCGGTGCCAGCGACTACGCCGAGGCGATCCAGGGCATCCGTAACAGTCGTCGCCCGGAACCGGCGCTGGTCTGAGGCCTGAACTCAGCTTCGGTTGTGCTGTGGAGGATGTTCGTCACGGACTTCCTCCACTGCATTGACTCGGCTGGTTATTTCCGGCGTGCGCTGGCGGCCTTCCTCAGGGATTGGCCGCTTTTTTATGGCCTCATTGGCAGCCACTTTTGACTGTCAAAGAACCATTCAACTATCGAAGAACCAGCCATAGCTGTGCAACCCGATGCCCAGCAGGTTGACGCCGATGTAGCAGACGGCGATCACCACCAGTCCAACCACTGCCACGATCGCCGGACGACGACCCTGCCAGCCGCGGATCAGACGCGTGTGCAGATAGGCCGCGTAGACCAGCCAGCAGATCAGGGCCCAGGTTTCCTTGGGATCCCAGCTCCACCAGCTGCCCCAGGCCTCATTGGCCCAGACGGCGCCACTGACAAGACCCACGGACAGCAGCAGGAAGCCGACGGTGATCGTGCGGTAGCTAAGGCTGTCGAGCTGCTCGCTGATGCGGAACTCGGTGCTGCTCAGTGCCATGGCACCGGGGCCACCTGTGGCCAGCTGGGCCTGGCGGTAGCCGCCGCTGCCGATTGAACTGCTGCGCAGCTCGAGAGCCTCGTTGCGCTCCGTGAACAACACCGCCAGCGACAGCAGGGAGCCGACCAACAGGGCGGCATAGCTGAGCATGATCACGCTGACGTGCATCACCAGCCAGCTGGAGCGCAGGGCAGGCACCAGGGGCGAGGCCTGTTGCAGCTGATCGGGCAGGGCGAAGCTGGCGAAGGCCACGCAACCCAGGGCCATCGGCGTCGCAGCCGCCGGTACCAGGGGGCTCGGCCAGCTGCGTTCGACCAACAGCTGGGTCAAGGTGCAGCCCCAGGCCAGGAAACAGAGCGATTCATAGAGGTTGCTGATCGGAAAGTGACCCGAGTCCCACCAGCGCAACACCAGCTGGGCGGTGAGGCAGAGGTTGGCTGCTGCCACCAGCAACCGCACAGCGGAACTGCTCTTGCCGCCACTGAGGGACCAGAAGGAGAGAGGTAGCACCAGCAGGAGCAGGCCGAAGGCCAGCAGGCCCAGGGCGAAGACCGGATCGTTCACGCAGCACAGTTCAGACCACCCCAGTCTGCCGTCCAGGGCTTCGCCCTGGTTGAAGGGAGGTGTCCGGCCTGGAGTGCATCAGCTCGGTGCGTTCAACGGCTGGCCTGCCTGAGCAACCAAAGACCGCCGGACAGGCCGATCACCACCGGCAACCAGGCCGCCAGGAATGGGGTGAGTGTGGCGGTGATGCCAAGGGAGCTGAAGATGAACGACATCAGGTAATAGCCGAAAATCAACAACACGCTGATGCCGAAGCCCTGGCTGCGACTGGTGCGGGAGTGGGGGCGAACACCCAGACTGCTGCCGATCAGACCAAAGACCAGACAGATGGCCGGGAAAGCGAACTTTTCCTGGATCCGTACTCGCAGACGACGGGCTTCCTTGAGATTGTTGGCTTCCTTGAGCAGTCGTTCGGCACGCATAGCCTGCCCGACGGTCATCACGCTGGAATCGGTGGGTAACTTGGCCACCTCCAGGGGATCGCGGGAGAGGGGATAAAAATACCTGTCAAACTCAGCAGAGGTGGTGGTGCCGTTGTTTTCATCGATATTGACGATTCTCCCACCCGTGAACTCCCACATCGCCTTGTCATCGTTCCAATGGCCCTGTTTGGCCATCAGCATCTGGCGTTGGCCAACGCGGGAAAAATCAATGAGCGTGACATCATTCATTTCGCCGCGCAGGAACTTACGCGCATAAAAGATATGGGTCAGTACGCGGGTTGATTCCCCTTGCTCCAGCTTGATGCGACCGAAGCGGGAATAAAAGATGTTATCGCCCTTTTCGCTGGCAATCGCTCGTCCTAGGGCTCGTTCCAGTGTGTTAGAGGCCTCAAGATTGGCCTTTGGCACAATCAGATCATTGAAAGTGAATGTGAGCAGGCTCATCACCACGGAGAGCATCAGGGCGGGCATCACCATGCGGCGCGTGCTCACACCCACGCTGCGCAGCGCCGTGAGTTCGCTGCTGCCCGATAGCCGGCTGTAGGCCAGCAGGGTGGCCATCAAGGTGGCCATCGGGAAGGCCAGCACCAGGAAACCGGGCAGGCGCAGCATCAGCACCGCCATGGCCGCCAGCACGGGCAGCCCTGATTCCGAAACCCTTCTGACCAGCTCAAACACGACCCCTACGGATAGGGAGACGGCCGTGAAGGCGGCGATGCCAAACAGCAGAGGGCCCAGCAGTTCTCCGACCAGCCAGCGGTCGAGCAGTGGTATACGGCGCAGCCAGGGTCCCAGGGGGGCGATAGCCGCTGCCATCAAGCGCAGAATCGGCTGCAGCTGAGGCAGGCGATCCAGGTGGCGGCCCCAGCCCTTGACGTCCGGACTTGGATCGGAGTTGAGCGGCGGGTCGGGGGGTGGCTCCAGCGATGGGGATTCCGGTTCGTCCTGTGCACCACTCCAGAAAGAGGGTGCGGCCAGCATCGCGAAGGCTTCACCAAGGTAATGACGCCGGACCAGTGGGTTCTCGGCCACCTCGGCGGAGCTGCCGGAGGCGAGCAGGGAGCCTTCGGTGAGGATGTAGGCCCGATTGGTGATCGCCAGCGTCTCGCGAACGTTGTGATCGGTGATCAGTACCCCCATGCCGCGATCGCGCAGGTCACTGATCAGGTCCTGCAGATCAGCCACGGCCAGAGGATCCACCCCTGCAAAGGGTTCATCAAGCAGCAGATAGCGGGGGCCGTTTTCGCCGACAGCCAGAGCCCGCGCCACTTCGCAGCGGCGCCTTTCGCCCCCGGAAAGCTGATAGCCGCGCCGATGCTGGAAGGGGCCGAGGTGGAAGTCTTCGATCAACTGATCGAGACGCTGCCGCCGGATCGGTTTGGGTGTGCCGCTTTCCGCCAGAGCCAGTCGCAGGTTGTCTCGCACCGTCAGCTGACGGAAGACGCTCGCTTCCTGGGGAAGGTAGCCGATACCAAGCCTGGCCCGCACCGGCATCGGCAGATCGCTGACCGAATCGCCATCGAGCAAGACATGGCCGCTATCGGGCCGCAGTAACCCCGTGATGAGATTGAACGTGGTGGTCTTGCCGGCACCGTTGGGGCCAAGTAGCCCGACGACTTCGCCGGGGTGAAGCTCCAGACTGACCTCATCAACGAGAGGCCTGCCCCCCAGGGTGATGGACACCCGTTCCAGGGCAAGACTCATGGCAGCAGCGGTTTGACTTCAAGGCCAGGAGCCTTGGGCTGAAGCCGGAGCCGGCTGTAGACCTGCTTGCCGCCGATGGGTTCGGCCAGCAGTCGCTCGCTGTCCAGCCGGTAGACGAGCCGCTCGGCACGGATCCGTTGGCCATCGGCGTCGATCACATCGACATCTCCGGTCAGCACCAGCCGTCCCTCCCTGGAGAAATACTGGGCCTGGCGCGCAGTGGCGACCATGTGGCGATCGGGATACTCGATGCGCACATTGCCGATGGCCGTTACCACACCGGTGCGATTATCAGCCTGCTGACTATCGGATTCGATGGTAACCAGTCCACCGTCAGGGGTTGCAGCCGGGCGGGCCGGTGCGGTGCTGGTCTGCTCGGGGCTGTTCGGTGAGCGCGTAGCGGCTACAGAGGCGTTCGATTGCCTTGACTGAGCAACTCCCGGATCAGGGCTGGCAACGGCTAACAGGAACAGTGCAGCAATGACCGTCAGAAAACGACGGCGTTGTGGAAGGGCGTTGATCAGAGCTGGACGCCATGGAACATGTCGTGGTGATCGCAACTGGTACAGGGTTCTGACCTGCAACGATCAGCTCGGCAGGCGGGGAAACATGCGCCCAATTTACCGGCAGGCTCCGCCGCTCTTCAGCAGCTGGGGTCGGGGCAAGGCGTGGATCTCAGCACCGCTCTGTAGCGCCTGAAGCCAATGGCTAACCAGTTGGCGCAGAGCCTCGAGATCCAGGCCCAGAGCCTGATCTTCGCAGGAGCGGAGGCGGCCCAACCCCTCACCGGTCAGCACCATGGCCCCATGCCGGTTGTTGCGCTCAAGGTGGAGCTGGGCAACGGCAATCTGGAGGATGCCCTGCAGCACAGGCCGCATTGAGCCCTGGGTTTCATGCCAGAGCTCTTCGAAGCCGTCGTGACAGGCGTACCAGTCGCCGGCATTGAACAGTGTGATGGCCAGCTGCAGACGTGGATCCGTTAGCAGCTGGACTTCCTCGTCGTGTTCGCCGCCCTGCCCGGAATTGGTGGCGCCTGAACCGGAGCTCAACGCTTGGCCGGCTTCTTCATCGGCAGCTTGCGCAGACGGATTGACTCGGGGGTGACTTCGAGCATTTCATCAGGACCGATGTACTCGAGAGCACGCTCCAGGGTCATCTGAATCGGGGCCTGCAGGGTGTCGAGCACCTCAGCTCCGGCGGAACGGATGTTGGTGACCTGCTTGGCCTTACAGACGTTGAGCTCGAGATCGGGCGGACGGTTGTGCTCGCCCACGATCATGCCCTTGTACACCTTGGTGCCAGGGGTGATGAAGAACTGGCCCCGATCTTCCGCGCCCTTGAGCGCATAGAAGGTGGCGGTGCCCTCCTCGAAGGCCACCAGCACACCGTTGCGGCGGGCATCCATATCCCCCTGCATCGGCCGGTAATCGAGGAACGAGTGGCTCATGATGCCTTCACCGCGGGTGGCGCGGATGAACTCGCCAGGAAGCCGATCAGGCCGCGGGCTGGGACCACGAACTCCAGCTGGGTGCGTCCGTCGTTGGTGTTCTCCATGTTCTGCATTTCGCCCTTGCGCGTACCGAGCTTCTCGATGCAGGAGCCGACCCCTTCCTCCGGCACATCCATCACCAGGGTTTCGTAGGGCTCGCTGGGGGTGCCGTCGATGGTGCGGAAGATCACCTGGGGCTGGCTCACCTGGAACTCGTAACCCTCCCGGCGCATGGTTTCGATCAGGATGCCGAGGTGCAGCTCACCGCGGCCGCTAACGGAAAAGCGGTCGGGGGAATCGGTGTCCTCGACCCGCAGAGCCACGTTGGTCAGCAGCTCCCGCTGCAGGCGGTCACGCAGCTGGCGGCTGGTGACGAACTTGCCTTCCCTGCCGGCGAACGGGGAGTCGTTGACGACGAAGGTCATCTGCAGGGTGGGCTCGTCCACCTTGATCAGCGGCAGCGCCTCAGGATGGTCAGGGCAGGCGATCGTTTCGCCGATGTTGACCTCATCGAAACCGGCCACAGCCACCAGATCACCGGCGCTGGCCTGCTCGATCTCAACCCTTTGCAGACCCTTGAAGCCCAGCAGCTTGGAGATCCGCCCCCGCTTGATCGTCCCGTCGTCGCGGATCAGAGCAGCCGGCTGGCCACCCCGGATCGTGCCGTTGTGGATACGGCCAATCATGATCCGGCCGAGGAAATCGCTGTAGTCGAGGGTGGTGACCTGCAGCTGCAGGGGCTTGGTGGGATCGCCGACCGGGGGCGGAACATGACGCAGGATCGCTTCAAAGAGCGGCTTCATGGTGTCGCTCTCGGTCTTCATGTCCGGCTTGGCGTAACCGGCCATGCCACTGCCGAACAGATAGGTGAAATCGCACTGGTCGTCGTCGGCGCCCAGCTCCAGGAAAAGGTCGAGCACTTTGTCGACGGCCTGCTCGGGATCCACTCGGGCCCGGTCGATCTTGTTGATGAAGACGATCGGCCTGAGACCCTTTTCGAGGGCTTTCTTGAGCACGAAGCGCGTCTGGGGCATCGGCCCCTCGTTGGCGTCGACGATCAGTAGGCAGCCATCGACCATGCCGAGCACGCGCTCGACTTCTCCACCGAAGTCGGCGTGGCCAGGGGTGTCAACAATATTGATGCGGATGCCGTTGTAGTCAACAGCGGTATTTTTTGAGAGGATCGTGATACCCCGTTCCCGCTCCAGATCGTTGGAGTCAAGGATGCAGGTGGGCACTGCCTCACCTTCGCGGAAGATGCCGGACTGGGTGAGAAGCGCGTCCACCAGGGTGGTCTTGCCGTGGTCGACGTGGGCAATGATCGCAATGTTGCGAATCGGCACACCTTTGACTTCGCCACTCATGGGCATCGGATCCTGCAGGGAAAGGGAGTTGGGCTCGGGTGTCGCGTCGTCTGAAATCTCGCCGCCTGATCAACTCCGGCTGACAGAGAGGTCGTGCCGTATCAACGGCCAGAGAGCTCAATCCGGGGATTGAGATGTTCTGGCGAGGTGCGTGACATTTCTGAAGCGAATCTTGATCTTACCTTGCGACGCGATTGCCCCAGCCTCTTAGCGTGCCAGCCTCTGAGCAGGCTCAAACAGGCGCAGGGCCTCGGTGGATCCTTCGAAGCGCCAGTGCCAGGGCTCGTAGCTGACCCCCTGGGCATTACCAGCCGGAAACGAAAGCTGGAAATGGAAGCGATGCGCATTCCCCGCCAGCCACCGGAAAGCGGGTGTGCGGTCAAAACCGGTCGAGAGATTGGTGGCCGGAAGGCGGCCATCCCCAAGATCCACCGCAAATCCGGTGCTGTGCTCAGAAAAACCTGGCGGCGCACTGACCCGGGCCCGATCCCTGGCGCTCTGATTTCTCTCTGCCTTGACGTCAAAGAAAAGCTGACGCTGCAGTGAAATCGATCGGAAAGCGCTGAGGACAGCCAGTTGGGCGCCATCGGCAGCGGCCGCCCTCTGCATCCCTAAAAGAGCCTCGGCCGCCTGAGGGCGAAGGCTCAGATCAGGGCTGATGGCGACAAGCCGGTCTGCTGGAACCTCGGGGAAAGGGAAATGCCCGAGCAGGCGCCCGTCGGCGCTGAGGCGTGCATTGAGGCCGGCCACGGGGGGTGGCGTCAGCCAGCGACGCAGCGGGCCCGCCATCAGCAGCAGCACAGTGCCCGTCACCAGGCCGGTGATCAGCAGCAGCCTCAGCAGGCGCCCCACGAGCGAGGGGCGCCTGGGAAGGCGGGGCTGACTGCGGCGGGCGAGTGGAATCTCCCCCTCGATCAAGGGTGCGGGCAAATCCACCTGACAGAGGATCCGATCGTAGTGGTCTTGTCTGATGGGGCCAATGGGGGCCACAGCCGCAGCCGAGCGTGGAGTGGTGTTAGTTTTTTTCGGCCAGGATCCCTTTGGTGGAGCAAGTTTCAAGATGTTGCGAGTCGCGGTTGTGGGCGGCGGCCCGAGCGGTTCCTGTGCTGCTGAAGTGCTGGCCAAGGCCGGCATCGAAACCTGGCTGTTCGAGCGCAAGCTCGACAACGCCAAACCCTGCGGGGGTGCAATTCCCCTGTGCATGGTCAGGGAGTTCGACCTGCCGGAATCGATCATTGATCGCAAGGTCAATAACATGAAAATGATCTCCCCCTCCAACCGGGAGGTGGACATTCACCTTGATAACCCCGAAGAATACATCGGCATGTGCCGCCGCGAGGTCTTCGACGCCTTTCTGCGCAACCGTGCCGCCGATCTCGGCACCCACCTGGTCAACGGCCTGGTGCAGAGAATTGATACCGGTAGTAATCGACAGGGCCCTTACACCCTGCACTATGCCGACTACTCGGGCGGTGGTCCCACCGGCGAACTCAGAACTCTGGAAGTGGATCTGATCGTCGGCGCCGACGGTGCCAACAGCCGGGTGGCCAAGGCGATGGATGCGGGCGACTACAACGTCGCCATCGCCTTTCAGGAGCGAATCCGTCTGCCGCCCGAGGAGATGGCCTATTACGAGGACCTGGCGGAGATGTACGTCGGCACCGACGTGTCTCCCGATTTCTATGCATGGGTTTTCCCCAAGTACGACCATGTCGCCGTGGGTACGGGCACCATGCAGAAGAATCAGAGCCTGATCAAGGGTCTGCAGAAGGGCATCCGGCTACGGGCCAGCAAGCGCCTGCTGCACGGTGAAGTGATCAAGGTGGAAGCTCACCCGATTCCCGAGCACCCCCGGCCGCGCCGAGTGGTGGGGCGCATGGCCCTGGTGGGCGATGCCGCCGGCTATGTCACCAAGAGCTCTGGGGAGGGCATCTACTTTGCCGCCAAGAGCGGTCGGATGTGCGCCGAAGAGATCATTGCTTCCAGTGGCAACGGTCAGCGCATTCCGACGGAAAAGGATCTCAAGGTCTATCTGAAGAAGTGGGATAAAAAGTATGGAGCCACGTACAAGGTGCTGGAGATTCTCCAGAACGTCTTCTACAGCAATGACCCTGCCCGTGAGGCCTTCGTCGAAATGTGCGACGACAAGGACGTGCAGCGGCTCACCTTTGACAGCTATCTGTACAAACGCGTCGTGCCGATCAATCCCTGGCAGACCGTGAAACTCACGCTGCTCACCCTCGGGGCCTACCTGCGCGGCCAGGCCTTTGCTCCCTCCGGCTACACACCGGTTCCGAGTGCCGTGCGCAGCGAACAGGAGATGGACGAGCTGCTGGCGGCTGACGCCGCCAAAGCGCTGGCAGCCCATGGAGCTGCCAGCAGCCAGCCTGGTGCGAACCAGGCCATGAGCCGGCCTTTGGCCGCATCCGGCGAGCGCGAGCCGATCCTGGCCGGCAAGAGCTGAATCTAACCAGCTATTGCTGAGCCGTTCGCCGCAGGCCTCACCACTGGCCTGCGGCGGTTTTCAGCGAGTTGGATTCACGGCAGCGAACTCCTGCCTGGTCATGGCAAAGGGTGTGACTGCAGATCCAGGTGCCGGTTCAACCCTGGAGACGGCTGAAATCGGCCAGGACTGAGGCCTGGTTGCGCAGAACCCCCAGCAGGTTCAGTCGATTGGCGCGTACGGCCGGATCATCCGCCATCACCATCACGCTCTGATCGCCATCGAAGAAGGCCGCCAGCACCGTGGCACTCTCCGCCAGCGCTGTGGCCAGGGTTCCATAGCGATCGGGCTGATCGCCGAGAACGATCGGCTCCAACTGCTGGAGCACCGTCAGCATGGCCTTCTCGCTCGGCGAGCTGAACAGATCGGAATTGACCACCGGCTCGGCGCTCAGCATCGTCAAGGGCAGATCACCTTTCTCGGCCAGCTTTGAGGCACGCTGCACGACGGCCTGGACGGCACTGAGCCGGCCTTCGGAACGCAACTGCAACAGCAGGGCGGCCCGTTGACGCGCATCGGCCGGATCGGCCAGGACCCGCTGCAGGGGGACACCACTGCCGGCCACGGCCTGAACCAGATCTACGGCCATGCCCTGCTCCTCCAGCAGGCTGATCAGCCGCTGACGCAGGAACTCGGCCAGCTCGGAAGCCAGCGGCCCGGCCTGCAGCTTGTACTGGGGCAACAGCTGGGCCCAGTGGCCACAGGCCCGCTCCAGCAGGCTCAGCAGATCGAGGCTCCAGCCCCGATCCCAGAGGATCTGCAGCAGTCCATTGCCGGCACGGCGCAGGGCGTAAGGATCCGAGGAGCCGCTGGGTCGCTCTCCCTTGGCATAGATGCTCAGCAACAGCTCCAGCCGTTCGGCCATCGCCAGCACCGCTCCCGCCTCCGAGCCAGGCAACCGATCGCCGGCGCCCCGAGGCAGATAGTGCTCGAGCACCGCCAGGGCCACCGGCCTCGCTTCGCCCTCGGCCAGCAGATATTTCCCGCCGATCACCCCCTGTAGCTCGGGGAACTCCCCGACCATCTGGCTGACCAGATCGTGC
>JAPLID010000139.1:0-74119 GCA_026389285.1 Cyanobacteriota bacterium | reverse complement strand
CAGATCGTGCTTACAAAGATGGGCCGCCCGGCGGGCATGGCTGCCGCAGGCTGCATCCAGTTCCAGCTGCTCCAGCAGAACATCGGTGCACCATTCCAGCCGCTCCGTGCGGTCGCGGAGGCTGCCGAGCCCTTCGGCAAAGGTGACCCGATCGAGCTGGTCGCGGCGATCGATGCTGGCGATGCGGCGATCGGCGGCAATGAAGAACTCCGCATCGGCCAGTCTGGCCCGCAGCACCCGCTCATTGCCCCGACGGATCGTGCTGGCCGCCGCCGCCAGCCCATTGCCGATGCAGAAAAAGCAGGGCAATAGTGTGCCGTGCGCCTCCAGGGCCAGCGGATCAACGCTGGCATCGGGCCGCAACAGGGGCACATAGCGCTGGTGGGAGCGCATCACCGTGCTCAGCACCTCCGGTGGCAGCTGCAGAAAACGCTCCTCAATCGCCCCTTCGATCAGCTGCGGTGATTCGACCAGATCAATCAGCTCGTCGAACAGTTCAGAAGGAAGATCGACCAAGGCACCCAGCCTGGCGGCGCCCGCCTCCAGCTGCTCCCGGATCCAGCGGCCGCGGGCTTCCCTATCGACCTGGACATCGGCGGCGGCTAGCTGTTCGCCGTAGCTGTCCGCATCACGGATGGTGATCGATGCGGCCCGCAAGCGATGACCGCGGCTGAGCCGGCCGCTGCGCAGGGGCGGATCGCACTCGCTCAGCTCCACCGGCACCAGCGCGTCATCGAGCAGGGCCACCAACCAACGGATCGGTCGACTAAAGCGGGCTTCACCCACGCCCCAGCGCATGAAACGACGACCCTGCAGACAGGCGATCCAGCGGGGCACCAGCTCGGACAGCACCGCGATCGCCGGCCTTCCCGGCTCCAGGGTCCGGGCAAAGACAAACGGGCCCTTGTCGGTATTACGCACCTCCAGCTGGCTGGCTTCGATGCCGCAGCGTCTGGCAAAACCAATGGCCGCCGCTGTCGGCTGACCGTCCTTGAAGGCCTGCTGAGCGGGGGGACCTTTGCGTTCTTCGGCCAGGTCGCGCTGCTGCAGGGCCAGGCCGGTGGCCGTCACCACCAGGCGGCGGGGCGTGCTGGTGAACCGCACCGCGGTGGCGTCAAGACGGCTGGTCTCGAGATCCGCCGCCACCGCCTGCTCAAGTTGGGGCAGGGCCAGGCGTGCAAAATCGGCCGGCAGCTCCTCGGTGCCGATTTCCAGCAGGAACGTGGCCATGAATCACGGTAGGAACAGCGCGACTGTATGCAATGACAGCCTGCGGCTGGAAACCAGCAGGAACCTAGACAGTTTCGCTGCGGGTCCAATGCCATTCGCTAGTTTCGGACTGATTCCGAACGCCCCTGAAACGATGCCCCCGAAGCCGGTAGCCAAAGACAACGCCACCGGATCGGCGCTGAGCAAATTCGAGGCCCTGAAAGCCGCCAGCGGCCACCTGAAGCAACCTCTGCTCAGCGAACTCGGGAACGAGAGCCTGCACTTCACGGAATCGGCCGTTCAGATCCTCAAGTTCCACGGCAGCTATCAACAGGACAACCGCGACAACCGCCGTAAGGGATCAGAAAAGGATTGGCAGATGATGCTGCGGCTGCGCAGCCCCGCTGGTCGCATCCCGCCCACCCTCTATCTGGCCCTTGACGACCTGGCCGATCGGCTCGGGAATGGCACGCTCAGGGTCACGACCCGCCAGGCGTTCCAGATGCATGGCATCGCCAAGGCGGATCTGAAGGAGGTGATCGGCACCATCGTCAGTTCGCTGGGTTCGACACTCTCCGCCTGCGGCGACATCAATCGCAACGTGATGGCTCCGGCAACACCTTCGCAGAGCGGCGGCTATCCCGCCGCCCGCCAGCTGGCCGATGACATCGCCGACCTGTTGACGCCCCAGGCAGCCGAAGGCTCCTACCTCGATCTCTGGGTCGACGGTGATTTGAGCTATCGCATCAAACCGCGTGCAGCCGTTCGCAAGGTGAAGGCACGCCAGGCGGAGGGACAGCTGTTCAGTGGCGATGCGGCTGAGCCCCTCTATGGCGCTACCTACCTGCCTCGCAAGTTCAAGATCGCCGTCACCGTTCCAGGCGACAACTCCGTTGACCTGCTCACCCAGGACATCGGCCTGGTGCTGTTCAGCGACGGCTCCGGACGGCCCCTGGGCTGCAATGTTTATGTGGGCGGTGGCATGGGCCGCACGCACAACAAGGAGGAAACCTTCGCCCGCAGCGCCGACCCCCTCGGCTGGGTGGCCTTTGAGCATGTGCTCGATCTGGTGCAGGCGATCGCTGCCCTGCAACGGGACAATGGCGACCGGCAACAGCGGCGCCACGCCCGCATGAAGTACCTGATTCATGATCGGGGCGTGGCCTGGTTCCGGCAGGAACTGGAGCGCTACTTCCCCCATCCGATCAAGGGGCTGCGGCAGGAACCCAAGGCCAGACTGCTCGATTATCTCGGCTGGAACCGCCAGGGGGATGGACTCTGGTTCGTGGGATTGCCCCTTAGCTGCGGCCGTCTCGAAGGGGATACGAAGGTTGGTCTCCGCCAGCTGGTGGCGACTTACCAGCTCGATGTGCGCCTCACCCCCAACCAGGACCTGCTGCTCTGCAACATCGGCAGCAACCAGCGCCAGGGCATCCGGGCAGCCCTGGAACAACTTGGTTTTGAGGCCCCCGAGGCGCCGGCTCCCCTGGCCCGGCACGCCATCGCCTGCCCGGCCCTGCCGACCTGCGGCCTGGCGATCACCGAGTCGGAGCGCATCCTGCCCCGGGTGCTGGAGCGGATGGAGGTGCTGCTGGCATCCCTGAAGATCGAGAAGCCGATCCTGATCCGCATGACCGGCTGCCCCAATGGTTGTGCCCGTCCCTACATGGCCGAGATTGGTCTGGTGGGCAGCGGCGTCGAGAGCTACCAGCTTTGGCTGGGAGGTACTCCCGGACTGACCCAGCTGGCCAGGCCCTTCCTGGAGAAGATGCCCCTAGAGCAGCTGGAGATCACGCTCGAGCCCCTCCTGAGTACCTGGCACCAGGAAGCGGGGCCCCGCACCAGCCTGGGCGACTGGATCAACAAAGTCGGAGACGAGCGGGTCAAAGAGCTATTACCCACTTTATGAGCGCACGCCATCGCCTGCGGCTGAACCTCCTGGGCGCCACTGCCTCAGCGCTGGCGATCTGTTGCTCCACCCCCATGCCTGCGGCGATCGCAGCCAGCAAACCACCGTTGCCGCCGGCGCGGCCGGTGCACTACGACCCGGATCCAGACATCTGCCAGCCCGCCGCGCTGCAGAGAAGCTTCCAGCTGCAGCTGCTCCCGTGGGCTGACCAGCCAGCCGCGGTGCAGGCCCGCTTGCGCCAGGTACAGCTGGAGATGCTTCAGGCCACCCTGCAGCGCTGCATCAGCAAGGGGCTGCTCAGCCCAGATGCCGCCAGGAACCTGGAGCAGACCCTTGGGACGAGCGGCCCCGAAGCGGTTCAGCCCTCCGGGTCCCGCCCGTAAAGCGCCGTGGCGCTGCCCGTTCTCCAGGCCCAGAGCTGATCGCCGTGGCTGAAGTGCCACCACTCGTTGGGGTGCTGGCTGAATCCGGCCCCCACCATCACCTTGGCCAGCAGCTGGCGCCGCCGATGCCAGATGCCTGCATCGCTATCGGGATCCAGCTGAGCAGCCTCCGCGTGATGATCTGGCTCGGAGACCGGGCCGATCGCATCGATCGCCCCTCCCATCGCCAGCGGCTGGCCGCTGGCCTCAGCCAGGGTGAGATCGACAGCGGCGCCAGTGCTGTGGGGTGGGGGCATGGCTGGGTCAGTGCTGGGGGGAGCCCAGAAGCGACCAACCTCCGCCACCACCAGCGCGCGCAGCGCGCTGGGCAGGTGGGGATCGGTACCGCGCTTTTGGCATTCGCTGGCGATGGCGTGCTCCACCATGAACTGCTGCACGGCGACCGGCCGCCAGGCATCGAAGATCGCCAGCCGCCACCCGGGGCGTTGCCGCCCGAGCAGGGCCTGGGCCTGCAACAGACGTTGCAGTACCCCCTGGCGCAGCCGGAACGGCGATCCCAGCTGGCCATAGGGGGCGCCCAGGGCCTGGTATGGGTGGGGCTCGAGGCGCCATAGCGCCGCCGGCAAATCCACCAGCGGCTCGCCGCAGTCGTCGATCGGGATCGGGCTCCAGGGGCGCATGGTTCAGTTCAGGCGGGCGGCATCGACCAGGCGACGGCGCTGATCTTCCAGGGCCTGGCGCAGCAGGGGATGGCTATTCAGCTCTGGATCATCCTCCAGCAGCTTGCGCGCCACATCCCGGGCCAGCTCGAGCATGTCGCCATCGTCACTGAGGCTGGCCAGGGCCAGATCGGGCAGGCCGGACTGGCGGGTGCCCAACACCTGCCCGGGGCCCCGCAGGCGCAGATCCATCTCGGCGATCTCGAAGCCGTCGTTGCTGCGCACCAGCACCTCCAGCCGCTGCCGGGCCATGGCATTGCGCCCGTCGTTGATCAGCAGGCAGTGGGACGCCGCTGCCCCGCGGCCGACCCGACCGCGCAACTGGTGCAGCTGGGCCAGGCCGAAGCGATCGGCATGATCGATCACCATGACGCTGGCGGCCGGTACATCCACCCCCACCTCCACCACCGTGGTCGAGACCAGGACCTGACAGGTGCCAGCGGCAAAGGCGCTGATCGCCCTCTGCTTGTCCTCGCTGTTGAGCCTCCCGTGCAATAAGCCCACCTGCAGGTCGGGGAACACGTCATCGGCCAGATGGCGATGCACCTCCACTGCGGAGCGAAGATCCACCTTTTCCGACTCTTCCACCAGAGGCAGCACCACATAGGCGCGTTGGCCCAGGCCTACCTGCTCGCGGATCAGCGCCCAGGCCTGATCCTGTTCGGCGGCGCGCAGCAGCCGGGTGCGGATCGGCGTGCGTCCCGGCGGCAGCTCGTCGATCTGGCTGACATCGAGATCACCATGCACCGCCAGGGCGAGGGTACGGGGGATCGGGGTGGCCGTCATCGTCAGCAGGTGGGGCTGCAGTCCCTTGGCCAGTAATCGGTTGCGCTGCCGCACCCCGAAGCGATGCTGTTCATCGACCACCACCAGACCGAGACGGTCGAACTGGACCGGATCCTCCAGCAGGGCGTGGGTGCCCACCAGCAGCTGCAGCTGGCCGTTGGCCAGGTCCTGCAGCAGCTGACGGCGCCGCTTGAACTGCGTCGACCCCGTGAGCAGCTCAACGCTGACCTGCAGGGGGTTGAGCCATTCTACCAGCTTGCGGTAGTGCTGTGCAGCCAGGACTTCGGTCGGGGCCATCAGGGCACCCTGGCAGCCGGCTTCGATCGAGCCGAGCAGGGAGGCCAGGGCCACCACGGTCTTGCCGCTACCCACATCCCCCTGCACCAGGCGCGCCATCGGCTGGGGCCTGGCCATGTCGGCGCGGATCTCCGCCAGCACCCGCTGCTGGGCGCCGGTCAGACGGAAGGGCAGCAGCTCCAGGAAACGGGCCACCAGATCAACCTGGCCCGGCAACAGCACCAGCGGCGGCGCCTGGCGGCGGCGCTGGTGCTCGCGGCGCTGGGCCAGGGCCAGTTGTAGCAGCAGGAACTCGTCGAACACCAGGCGCTGGCGGCTGCTCTGGAGCTGTTCGCGATCGCGCGGCTGGTGGATCTGTTGCAGCGCTGTATGGCGACTGGGGAAGTCCAGCTGCTGGCGCAAGGCCGCAGACAGCGGATCGGGCCAGTGGCTGACCAAGGGCAGCAGGCTGGCAATCGCCCGCCGCAGGCGATCCGCGCCCAGACCCTCGGTGAGGGAATAAACGGGCACCAGCCGGCCGATCTGCTCGGAGCGCACCTCGGCGCCGGGGGAGTCGAGGACCTCGATCAGGGGGTCGTTGAAGCTGGGCCCATAGGGGGTCTCGCGCACCAGGCCGCTGACGGCGACCGTGGCCCCTGGCGGGTAGAGGCGCTGCTGGGACTTGAGCCAGCCGGGGCTAGAGAATCGCCGACCGGCAAAAAATCGCGACACCCGCAGCCGCCCCGTGACGTCCTGGAGCTGCAGCTCCAGGATCGCCAGGTTGGGGTTGCGGGGGCTGGCAAAGGCGTGACTGCTGCGCACGGTCGCCACGATCGTGGCGCTGCGGCCGTTTTCCAGGCCGGCGATCCGCACCAAATGGGCGTAGTCCACGTAATCGCGAGGGTAGTAATGCAGCAGATCCCGCACCACCAGCAGGCCCAGGCCCGCCAGCAGGCTGGCGATCCGGGGGCCGATGCCGGGGATGTCGACCAAGCCCTGCTCGGCCTCCAGCCGCCGCCCGACGCTGGGGGCCGCAACGGAGGACGGACCCAGGCGCAGTCGCGGGGGGGCCACGGGGAGCACCGGCAGCAGGCTGCGGCGCAGGTCATGGAGCCGCTGGCGCAGCTGAGCCACCAGCTGGCGCCGCCGACTCTCGCCCTGCTCCCCATAAGCCTGAAAACCAGCCAGCAGGGGAGCGAACGCCTGCTGCTGGTCGCTCTGGAACGGCAAAACCGGCTGACTCAGGCTCTGCACGACGAAAGCGCTGAAGGTGAGCTGGCGGCCCCTGACATCGATGAAGCCCCGATCCGCCTCCAGCTGACAGGCCTGCTGCAAGGTGGCATACCAGCGCTCAAAGTCGGCCGGGAGAGCAGCAGGAGTGGTAGAGGCAGCGTGGCCAGCAACCCTTGACACGGCCTGGGGCTGGATCTGTTCCCGACCGGGAATCAGATCTTGGGGGGGGGACTGTTGCGAATGTCCTGCAGCCACAGCCGTTCCGCCTCATGGGCCTGAAGCCGCCGTTGCAGACGACGGAATTGATGAGTCATTCTGCGCAACTCCTGGCGTTGCTGCTGCAGGCGGCGGCGACAGGTGCGCAACCGGGGCTCATCCATCTCCAGGTCCACCGGTCGCAGCAGAATGGCCAGGGCGTGGACCTCGGCCAGGCCGGGCCTGAGGCTAAATGGCAGCTGCAGATGCAGCAGGTTTGAAGGGGAGGCCATGGTGTCCACCTGTCCCTCCAGCACCGCATCGAGCAGGCTGACCGGCAGCAGGCCGCGGCTGATCCCCACCCGCAGCAACTCGACGTTCAGGGCGTGGGAGAGGTTGCGCAGGCGCCGCAGCAGCGCCTTATCAAAACCATCCAGCCAACGCAGAAGGGCGATCGGATCGCGGGGCAGCCTGGCCTCGCTCCACGGGGAACTGGAACCGGGTCCTGCGGGGGAGGGGGGCTTGTGAAGACCGTGATCCATGGGGTTCTCCATGGCCTCGCGCACGATCCTCAAGATCGCTGCGGAGTCGGATCCCTGGGCCAGGCGTTGTTGCAGGCTGTCTTCCGCCGGTTCCTCCTCCTCGGGTTCGAGGTCTACATCGGCGTTGAAGGCCACCGAATCGGGGACCGACGGTTCAAGGTCCGAGGCGTCGAAAGAAGTGGCGTCGAAAGAAGTGGCGTCGAGATCATCGTCGGCTGCACCGGCATGATCGCGATCGATCTGGGGATCGGTCCTTTCAGCCCCGGCATCGTCCGATCGGAAGTCGGCAGAAGCTGCGGAATCTTCACGACCAGCGCTGCTGCCCCGGCCATGAGGTGGTCCGGAGTGATCTGCCTCCCCATGCAGCTCAGAACCCGCCAGGCCAGGGCTGGCCGGACCCATGGCCCTCCAGCTGCCGATATCGGCGCTGAGGGGAAGGGCAAAGCCGAGCCGGATCGAGCCGGCCGGCAGCTCTGAGGAAGCCGCGCCGAACCCCAAGTCTTCGCTCGGATCAGCGATCTGCTGATCCACGAACTCACCCTCGTCGTCGGGGTCGGGATCGGCGTCATCGGGATCAGCGTCATCGGGATCCGTGTCATCGGGACCGGTGTCATCGGGACCGGGGCCCGCACTGAGACGCTTCAGCATTTCCAGCTGCTCTCGCCGCTGACGGAACTGGGCTTCACGATCGATCTGCTTGGCGAGGGCCGTCAGCTGTTCGACGGTGAGCAGGCTGGAGCAGCGTTGCACCAGAGCCAGTATCCGCCCGTGTAGCGCTGAGCGCTCCGGGGCTGCCAGGGCCGCATAGCGCTGGGGATGAACCTGGGTGGCCAGATGGAAACAGGCCTGCTCGACCCGCGTCGGCAGAACCTGGCGTAACACCTGCAGGTACAGGGCAAGGTGCCGGTACAGGGTGGGGTTGGAGGCCGCCAGAGCGGCGGCCATGGCCTCGATCGGATCGGGGGAAACTCCTCGGTCCGGGGCAGGTGACACCGGGCTGCGCTCAGGGACGGGAATCAGGTGGCCTGGGTCATGGCGGCCACTTCGGCGGCGAAGTCCGACTTCTGCACCTCGATGCCTTCGCCCAGGGTGTAGCGACTGAAGCGTCGCACCTGGATGTTCTCACCGGTCTTGCCGGCGGCCTGCTTGACCATTTCACCCACCGTGATTGCGTTGTCACGAATAAAGGCTTGCTCCAGCAGGGCCAGTTCCTTGAGACGCTTGCCGATGCGCCCCTCGACGATCTTGACCTTCATCGCCTCGGGTTTGCCATCAAGGTCATCGCGGCCCATCTCGATCGCCTTCTCACGATCGGCCACTGCCGAGGGAATGTCGTCGGTGCTGACGTATTCGACATTCGGGCAAGCGGCGATCTGCATGGCCACGTTGCGAACCAGCTCCTGGAACAGCTCGCCGCGGGCGACGAAGTCGGTTTCGCAATTCACCTCCACCAGAACGCCGACGCGGGCACCAGTGTGGATGTAGCTGCCGACGGATCCTTCAGCGGCGGTGCGGCCGGACTTCTTCTCAGCAGTGGCGATCCCTTTCTGACGCAGCCATTCAGAGGCTTTGGTCATATCACCAGCTGACTCTGAGAGAGCCTTTTTGCAATCCATCATGCCGGCGCCGGTTTTGTCGCGCAGGTCTTTGACGAGCTTGGCGGTGATCTCAACCATGGTTGGAGAAAAAAGTGAAAATGGTATCGGGTGTCGAAATGCCGCCGGAGGAGGCCAACTTTTTAGCCGCCCCAGGCGCCTTGCGGCTGAGGCCGCTGGGTGTCAGCAGGCTAGGCAGATCTGCTGCTCCTGAACTGGTGCTTCCTGATTGGGGCCCGGACGGCAAGGCGCCACAGTGCATCCTTCACCGCCCGGGGAAACCCCGTCAGCTCAGCCTTCCTCATCGCCGCCGCGATCCTGGGCACCGTGACGGCCTTCGTTGATGGCATCAGCAAGACGGCCAAGCACCAGCTGGACGGAACGCACAGCGTCGTCGTTGCAGGGAATGGGCACGTCGCAGAGGTCGGGATCGCAGTTGGTGTCCAGCATCGACACCAGAGGAATGTCGAGTTTGCGGGCTTCGAGCACGGCATTGGTTTCGCGGCGCTGGTCCACCAGCACGACCACGTCAGGCAAACGGCGCATGTTCTTGAGGCCGCCGAGATACTTCTGCAGACGGTCAAGTTCGCGGCGCAGCACAGCCGCTTCCTTCTTGGGCCGCATGGCGATGGCGCCGGAGGACTCCATGCGCTCGAGATCCTTGAGGCGATCGATGCGGGCCCGCATCGTGGTCCAGTTGGTGAGCATGCCCCCCAGCCAGCGCTGGTTGACGTAGGCGGCGCCGCAGCGGGTCGCCTCAATGGCGATTACCTCAGAAGCCTGCTTTTTAGTGCCGACGAAGAGGAAGCGCTTGCCGCTGCGGGCGGCACTGCGGGTCCATTTATAAGCGGTGTTCATGCAGACGGCGGTCTGCACGAGATCGATGATGTGAACCCCGTTGCGTGCGCAATAGATGTAGCGCGACATCTTGGGATTCCAGCGCCTGGTCTGGTGCCCGAAGTGGGCGCCAGCTTCCATCATCTCGGCGAGCGTGACAACAGCCATGGTGGTGTGGGTTTCGGGTTTGCCTCCACCTGCCAGGGACCCTTCGGCCGAGCTTCAGCGCAAGGGCTCAAGCGTGCCGCTGAGTTGGTGGAAACCAACCCGGGTCACCCGAAACACGCAGGTGTGCGGAGTGTTGGGACAAACCAACCTATCAAACAGGGGAGTGTGGTTGAAGGCCAGCGGCCTGCTGGGCTTCGGCGTAGAGGGCACGCACCCCCAACCGGTTCAGGGGCAAACGCAGCAACTCCATCGCCAGGGCTGGCTGACCGCGCCGGATCAGCCAGGCCAGCAGAGGCCGCAGGCTGCGTTCATTGAGCAGGCCCCCGAGGGTGAGCAGCTCCCACAGCAGGCGATGCAACCAGGTGTACTGGATGATGAAACGCACACGCCGGGTCGGGTGTTTGCGGTAGAAAACTAACCCCATTTTGGCCCGCTCCCGCTCCACGCGGACCAGATCCGGGATCTGATCGAGGCTGAGGGCCGGATGCCAGTGATAGCCGACCGCTTCGGGGCAGCGCACCAGCCGAACGCCCAGGCGTCGCAGCCGTTCGCCCAGCTCGAGGTCCTCCCAGCCGTAGAGGCGGAAGCTGGTATCAAACAGCCCGGAACGCTCCAGCAACTCGCGATCGATCGCCACATTGCCGGTGGCGAAATAGGCCCAAGATAGATCGGTGGCTTTATGGGGTTCGGCGCTGGGATTATCGAAGTTGGCGGTATTGATCACCGCGCCATAGGTGAAGCAGAGCCGATTGCCGCGTTCCCGCCAGTGGCGCTCTAGAGCCCGGGCATGGCTAAGCAGAAAGCTGGGGGTGACGACCAGATCGCTGTCGATGAAAACAATCACATCGCCGTGGGCGTTCTCGACGCCGCGGTTACGGCCCTCGGCCGGGCCGCCATGATCCTGGCGGATCAGCCGCACATGGGGAAAGGCGGTGGCATGGGCATCGAGCCAGCGCACCGTGTCATCGGTGGAGCCGTCATCGACCAGCACCACCTCATAGCGCTCGATCGGGGCCTCCAGCCGCTGCTCCTCTAGGGCCTGCAGGCATTGGCGCAGGATCGGCAGCCGGTTGTAGGTGGGGATGACGACGCTGAGGAACATGGGCGCTGCCAGTGGGATTGGACGACAAAAAAGGGGATCCGGTGGATCCCCTTTTGCTCCTGACGATGGTTCAGATCTGCCGGGAAAGATCAGTCTGCGGCGCCGCCATTGTTGGCTGTACCGGTGACGCCGTTACCAGCGCCTTCACCGCGGCCGTCGTTGCGCAGCTTGCGCTTCTTGAATTTACGGGCGTAAGAGCGATTGCGCTCCTGCTTTTCCTTCTTGAGATTCCTGCGCTTGGACATGCGGTGGGATGTTCCGGGGATGTTCGATGATTCACCTTAGCCCTCGATGGCATCGGGCCCGCGATCGGGAAGCCGATCGGCCCCCCACAGCCTCTCACCGTCACCGCGGTCGATCAGCCGGCCGTCCTCCATCCGCACGACCCGATCGGCGATGTCGAGGATGCGGGGGTCATGGGTGACCATCAGCACGGCACAGGCCTGATTGCGGGCCAGCCCTTTGAGCAGATCGACGACCTCGCGGCCGGTGCGGCTGTCGAGGGCGGCGGTGGGCTCATCGGCCAGCAGCAGCCGCGGCTGGGCCGCCAGGGCGCGGGCGATCGCCACGCGCTGCTTCTGACCACCGGAAAGGTCGTGGGGCAACTTGCCGAGGTGGTCGTCCAGGCCCACAGCGCGCAACCACTGGCGGGCGAGATCGCGGCGGGCCCGGTAGCTGAGATCCGGCAGCAGATCCGCGCCCATCTGCACGTTCTGCTCGGCGCTCAGGCAGCGCAGCAGATTGTGGCCCTGGAAAATCATGCCGATCGAACGGCGCAGATGCTGGCGCTCGCCCCGGCTCGATCCGTTGAGTTCGACGCCGAAGACCTGCACCGATCCAGCCATCACCTGGCGCAGGGCCCCCACCAGGGTCAGCAGGGTGGTCTTGCCGCAGCCGGATGGTCCGGTAAGCAACACCACTTCGCCGGGGTTGATCGTCAGATCGACGCCCTGAATCACCTGACGGCGATTCGTGCCGCTGCCATACCAGTGGTTAAGGCCCCGCAGTTGCACGCAGGCACCGCCTGCAATAGAGCCGGGGTCGTGGCCGGGGGTGTCTGCTGTGGTGTTCAGAGTGGAGAGCATGGCGTTCAGAAGATCTCGGCGGGATCGGCATCGGCCAGCTTGCGCATCGCCATCGCTGCCGAACCCATACACATGGCCAGGAGTAGAACGAACACCAGCAGGGAGCGTTCATTGTTCATGTAAGCCGGCAATTTGGTGCCGTTGCGCACCAGGGAGTAAAGACCCTGACCCGCCAGCCAGGCAGGGATATACCCCAGCACCGCCAGCAAAAGGCCCTCGCGGGCGACGACACCGAGCAAATGGATCAGCCGGTAGCCCATGGCCATCAGTGTGGCGTATTCCGGCAGGTGATCACTGACATCGGAGTAGAGAATCTGGTAGACGATCACACAACCGACGATGAAACCCATCGCCGCTCCTAGCGTGAAGATGAACCCGATCGCCGTGCTGCTGCGCCAATAGTTTTTCTCGAACTCTTCGAAGCCCTGTTTGGTGTAAACGGCCACGTCATCCGGCAGCAGCTGCTTCAGGCGCTCGGCCACCACCAGGCGGTCAGAGCCTGTCTTCAGCCGGATCAGGCCGAGTTCGATGCTGCCGGGGGCCGTGTTGGGCATTAGCCGTAGAAAGGTTTCGCGGCTGGTGAGCATGTTGCCGTCGGCGCCGAAGGAGGGGCCCAGGGCCACCAGCCCCGCCACCCGCACCCGCTTGCCGGCCACCTCCGTTTCCACCGTGCGGCCCTGGCGGAACCAGGTGCCGATCGGCCCGAACTCCGGACGGGAGCGCTCGTCGAAGAGAACCCGGCCCTGCTGGTTCAGCACGTGGGCCTTCTCGCGCAGGCCCGGATCGGTGAACAGGGGATCGCCGGGCTCGAAGCCGATGGTGAGAATCGAGCGGGTGAGGCGGGTCTCGGGGTTGCGCCAGAGCATCAGGTTCCAGTGCACCGGCGTGGTGCCGACCACGTCAGGATCGGCCAGGGCCTGCACCAGCCGTCGCCGGGGGAAGCCCGCCATGCCGATCGAGCTCATCGTGCGCGGGCTCATCAACACCAGATCGGCATCGAACAACTTATGGATCGTGACGCTGGCATCAAACAGGCCGTCCCGGAAGCCCAGCTGCATGAACATCAGAATGCCGGCAAAGGCAATGCCCGCCAGCGCCACCGCCAGCCGGCCTGGTTGCCGGGTCAGCAGCAACCAGGCCAGGGGGATGCGCCGCCGCCGCCAGAGGCTGGTCATCGGATCGGTGTGCTCATGGCTGGAAGCGGGCGATCACCTTGAGGCCCGTCAGCGCCTCCACCTTTTGGATGTCGGTGGGATCGAGCCGCACCCGCACCTCCACCACCCGGGCATCGGCGTCGCCGGTGGGATCGGTGGAGAGCACATCGCGCTGGCGCACCTGGGGGCTGATCCGGCTGACGACACCGCTGAGCGTGCCGTCGAAACCGCCGTTCTCACTGGTGAGCGTGGCCCTGGCGCCGACCCGCACGCGATTGATGTCACTCTCGTAGACCTCGATCAGGGCCTCCATCCGGTCGTTGTCGCCGATTTCGAGAATGCCCTTGTCGCCGGGGCGTTCGCCCACCCGGCTGTGGATGCGCAGCACCGTGCCGTTGATCGGTGCCTTGAGCTCCGTGTTGACCAGGTCGGAATCCACCCGCTGCAGCTGGGCCCTGGCCTCCTGCAGCTGACCCTGCAGCACCAGGTGGGCCTGCTCGCGGCGATCGAGCTCGTCGACCGAGAAGGCCCCGGCGGCGGTCAGGCGGCGATAGCGATCGATTTCACGGCGATCAAGCGCCAGCCGGCGCTCGAGGTTGTTGATGCGGACGCGCAGAAGCGTCTGCTCGGCACGTTGGGAGGGACCGTTGTCAAAGCGGGCCAGCACGGTGCCGGCCGTGACCCGCTGCCCCTCCTCCACCAGCAGTTCTTTCAGACGGGGGCTGCCGCCGATGCCGATGATCGGAGCAGCCAGGACGCGGATGTCACCAGCCGGCTCCAGACGGCCCAGGGCCGCCACCGGCTCCTGAGCCCGGGGCCGCGCCTGCACTCTGGACGCGGCACCCGGCCTGGGCTGCGGTTTCCAGCGATCGCGCTGAGTGAACAGCACGACACCGGCTCCCACGGCCAGCAGCAGGGGGATCAGCAGAGCGGCGGGGGGTCGTCGAAGAGGAGCTCTTCGATGTAGCGCTCCGCCCAGGCCGGGTTGAACGCCTTCTCCAGAACCCGTCGGGTCTTGTCGTTCTGTTTCTGCTGCCTGCAATAGCTCAGCTGCCCCTGCCAGCGCTGAACCGTAGCGGGATCGTCTATCAGCTGAGGCACCGCCGCGACCAGCGCCGCGCCCAGGGCCTGCAGCATGCCGACCGCCGCCTCGATGAAGCGCTCCTCCTCGCTGGCATCGGCCGGCCGCACGAACAGCACGTGGGGCGAGAAGATCGTGCCCCAGGGTGGCAGCTCCCGCTGCTGGGAGAACACCAGGGGCTGGCGCTGACTCAGGGCTTGGCTGATCCCGTTGGGCAGGCCCTCGGTCACGGGGGAAAGATCGACGATGGCGGCGGAGACGCCCGCCGGACCGACGACGATGTCGGCCCCGAACACCGGCAGGTCGTAGCGGGGGTCGGGGAAGAAGACGCAATGCAGGATCTGTAGTCCCTTGCCTAGTCGGGCGGTCTCCAGGTGGAGCTTGCGCAACCCGCGGCAGCAGTGCACCTCATTGCGGATGAACAGTTCCTCACCGTCAAGACTGCCGCTGATCGCTTCGAGATCGGCACCGATCGCCAGGGGCGCCAGCTCGGGGAGGTCCTGGCGGCACTGGCGGATCCGCTCCGCCAGGGCATCCACCAGCGGGTGAATGCCACCGAAGCGGGAGGAGCTCGCGGGGGGGGAAAGGGTCATCGCGGCCCTGAAGCCAGCAGAATGGCGATCCTGCCATGCACCTGTGAGTCTTCCTGAAGCTTGTCGCGGGCCGTTGCTGCCTGGCCTGGGTGAACCCGAACGCCAGCGGTTCGCCAACGGCGCCGAACTGGTGAGCCTGCCCCTGGAGGAGGCCCCTCTCGTCTGTCTCGATTTCTGGTGCCGGGCCGGCAGTGCCTGGGAACGGCCGGGGGAGAGCGGTATGGCCCACTTCCTGGAGCACATGGTGTTCAAGGGCAGTGAGCACCTGGCGGCGGGCGAGTTCGATCGACGCGTCGAGGCCCTCGGCGGCAACAGCAATGCCGCCACCGGCTTCGATGATGTGCACTATCACGTGCTGATCCCGCCGGAGGCGGCGCCGGAAGCCCTCGATCTGCTACTGGATCTGGTGCTCCACCCCCGGCTTGAGCCGGAGGCCTTCGCCATGGAACGCCAGGTGGTACTCGGAGAGTTGGCCGAGAGCGAGGACCAGCCTGAGGAGGTGGCGCTGCAGCGGATGCTGGCCCAGGCCTGCCCGGGCCATCCCTATGGCCAGCCGATCCTCGGCCAGCGTCAAGCTCTGCTGTCGCATAACCCGGCGGCCATGGCCGCCTTCCATCAGCGCCTCTATGGCGGTAGCCGCTGCGTGCTGGCGATCAGCGGCGCCGTGGGGGATGGGGATCTGGCCCGCCGCATCGCCGACGGTCCCCTGGCCGTTCTGCCGCCGGCGACCGAAGCGCCATCACCGGAACCGCTGCGCCTGAGGCGTGGGGAAGAACGCATGGAGCTGCCGCGCCTGGAGTCCGCCCGTCTGCTGATGGCCTGGTGGCAACCCGCAGCTCATGATCTGGAGGGCGTGATGGGTGCCGATCTGGCCACCACGGTGCTGGCCGAAGGGCGCCGCAGCCGGCTGGTGGAACGGCTGCGCGAACAGCTGCGCATCGTCGAGAGCGTGGACCTCGATCTGCATCCGATGGAATGCGGCAGCCTGGCCCTGCTGGAGGCGGTCTGTGAACCGGAGGAGCTGCCGGAGGTGCGCCAGGCGATCCAGCAGGTCTGGAGCGAGCTGATGGCTGAGGAGATCGGCAGCACGGAATGGCGCAGAGCGCAGCGGCTGGTGGCCAACGCCTATCGCTTCGGCCTGGAATCGGCGGGCAGCGTGGCCGGCCTGATCGGCAACAGCTCGCTCTGGGGAAGGCGCCAGTCCCTGCAGCAACCGCTGGAGCTCCTGCAGCGCTGGGCACCCGCCCGGCTGCGGCAAGACGCCCTCAGCGCGCTGGATCCCGATCTGGCTTACATCCTCGAAGCGGTGCCGGCATGAGAACCACTCCGATTCAATCGACGATCGAAAGCCTGACCCTGCCGGGGGGACTGCCGGTGATGCTCCTGCCCAGGCAAGGGCCAGCGATCCTCTCGGCCCGGCTGTCGATCCGGGGCGGCAGCGGCGCCGATCCCACCGGCGCCCGGGGCGCCCATCAGTTACTGGCCGGCCTGATGACCAGAGGGTGCGGCGATCTCGATGCCGAGGCCCTGGCCGATCTGGTGGAAGGAGCTGGGGCGGGCCTAAGAGCTGAAGCCCTTGAAGATGCCCTGGTGATCGGGCTCAAGTGCGCCGCTGCTGATGCCACCAGCCTGCTGCCGCTGCTGCTGGCCATGGTGCGCCAACCGCAGTTGCCTGCGGATCAGCTGGACCTGGAGCGCCAGCTCAACCTGCAGACCCTGCAGCGCCAGCGGGAGGACCCCTTCCAGCTGGCCCACGACCAGCTGCGCCACTGTCTTTACGGGCAGGGTCCCTACGGCCACGATCCGCTGGGGGTGGAAGCGGAGCTGGAATCGCTGGCCGGCAGCGATCTGGAGCCCCTGGTGGCCGGACTGGGCCAGAAGGGAGCCGTGATGGTGCTCAGCGGCGAGATCCCCGCCGATCTGAGCGATCTGCTCAGCGAGGGACTGGGGGGACGGCCCTGGCCCACAGCCCTGCCGCAGCACCCAGCCCCGGGGACAGCGTTCACCGGCGGGGCGCCTCCGGCCCGTCTGGCCCAGTTGGAGCAGGACACCGAGCAGCTGGTGCTGATGCTGGGCTGCCCGACCGTGCCCCTTGGCCACGCCGATGCGGTAGCCCTGCGCCTGCTTCAGGCCCACCTGGGCCTGGGGATGTCCTCGCGATTGTTCGTGACCATGCGCGAGGAGCGCGGCCTGGCCTACGACGTTGGCGTGCATCTGCCGGCCCGCTGTGGTGCGGCGCCCTTCGTGATGCACCTGTCCACCTCCGCCGAGCGGGCCGAGGAAGCCACCCACTGTCTGCTGCAGGAATGGCAGCGGGTCCGGGAACAGCCCCTGGATGGGCCCGAGCTGGGCCTGGCCCTGGCCAAATATCGCGGCCAGGACGCCATGGGACGCCAGACCTGCTCCCAGCTGGCGGAACGGCTGGCCCTCGTGCTCAGCCATGGTCTGCCGATCGATCATGTGGATCGCTGCCTGGAACAGGCGGAACAGCTCAGTGCCGAGGCGATCCGCCAGGCCGCCGCCACCTGGCTCGGCCAACCCGCCCTGAGCCTGGTGGGGCCTCCATCGGCCCTGGCCGCCGCCGCCAGGGCCTGGAAAGCCCATCCCTTCAGCGGTGCCGTCTGAGGTTAGACATGGCGCAGCTGGCGGGCAGCGATCAGGAAGGTGCCGCGGCGGAAGCGAATGGCCAGCTGACCCATGGCGCGGATCTCCAGCACCTGCCCCTGTTCACCGCTGTCCACCAGATCCGGGGGACGCAGCATCGGCATCGGATCGGCACTCTTGAGAAAAGGGAGCTGCCCCTCGACCACCACCAGATCCCCGATCCGAAACTCAGAAGCTGCTGTCAGTGGGGCAACATCGACAGGCCGCTGCTCGGGCTGATCGACAGGCTGATCGACAGATGGATGGGGCGAGGCCGCCAGCGGGCTGCCGTTCTCACCTAGGAGTGTCTCGCTGCTCTCGCCGGGTATCCCGTCGCTGGTCAAAGCAGCCTCCCCCTTCTCAGCTGAACCTAGCTGCAGCAGGATGGGCGGGAGCCTGTCATCAATGCGTTGCGAGCCCTAGCCACCTGGAGCGGCGCCATCGCCGGTTTGCTGCTGATCGTGGTGGGAGGCATGGTCCCCTCAGCCTTCCCCATCCATCAAGCCACGGGTTGGAGTCTCCAGCCCCTGGGAATCACCCTGCAGGTGCCGGCCTTGATGCTCACCGCCCTGGTGGCCGGCCCCCGCAGCGCCCTGCTAGCGGCTGTGGCCTACCTGAGCGTCGGCCTGTTTCAGCTGCCGGTCTTCCACGAAGGCGGCGGTATCGGCTACCTGCTGGATCCGGGTTTCGGCTACCTGGCCGGATTCGTGCCCGCCGCCTGGGTCAGCGGCCGGTTGGCCCGCCAGCCCGACATGGGCGATCCACTGAGCCTGGCGGCGGTGGCCGGCATCGGACTGCTGGTGATCCAGTTGTGCGGTCTGGCCAATCTGTTGCTCGGCGCCATGGTGGGCCGTTGGGGCAGCGGTGTGCTGCCGCTGGTGATCGGCTACAGCCTCGCGGTGCTGCCCCAGTTGCTGCTCTGCTGTGCCGTGGCTGTGGTGGCCTGGCTGCTGCGGCGCATCCTGCTGATCGAGTCGTGAGACGTCACGCCATCGGACGCTCCGCCCTGGCCCGACGACTCGGACCCTGGATCGTGGCCTCCGCCGTGGTGGGGCTGGACCAGCTCAGCAAGGCCTGGGCCCTCAGCCAACTGGGCCCAGGTCAGACCCTGCCCTGGCTGCCAGGGCTCCTGCAGCTGCAGCGAGTGGCCAACACCGGTGCCGCCTTCAGTCTGTTCAGCGGCAACAGCGCCTGGCTGGGCCTAGTGAGTGCCCTGGTGACGCTGCTGGCCGTCGGCTGGCTGGTGTGGCAGCCACCTGCTCGGCCCTGGCAGGTCCTGGCGTTGGCGCTGCTGCTGGCGGGTGCCCTAGGCAATGGCCTCGATCGCTGGCGGCTGGGCTACGTCGTCGATTTCCTGGAGTTCGTGCCGGTCCAGTTCCCGATCTTCAATGTCGCCGACGTGGCCATCAACCTGGCGGTGGCCTGCTTTGCCATCGACTGGCTGCGCAGCGGCAGGCATCTGGATGGCTGAAGCTCAACTGGACATCCATCTCCCGGGGCAGGCGCCCCGCCAGCAGCGTCTGGCCGGCAGCTGTTATCGCCTCGGACGCGATGCCAGGGCCGAGATTGTGATCGACCATGCCGCCGTCAGCCGTCGCCACGCCCTGCTGGAGCAGCGCGGCGACCAGTGGTTGCTGCGGGATCTGGATTCCACCAACGGCATCTGGTGGCATGGCACCAGGGTCAAGGAGCTGCTGCTGAGCGATGGCGATCGGGTGCGGTTCGGCCCCAGCCATCTGCCGGACCTGCCGGAGATCCGCTTTGCCAGCCGCCCCGCCTCGCGCCTGAGAGTGGCCGTTCAGGTCTCGGTCCTGGCCCTGGTCGGGATCTTTGGTGGTGGGCTGCTATTGCTGCTGCTTTCGCTGATCCAGATGCATCAGTACCCCAGCGTGCTGATCGACGCGCTTCTGGCCAGTGAGGACAGCCGCTTCTGGTGGCATCCGGGTGTGGACCCGATCGGCACCGGCCGGGCCCTGCTGGCCAACCTGGTGGGCGGACGCGTGCTGGAGGGCGGCAGCACCCTGACCCAGCAGCTGGCCCGCAGCCTCTATCCCGAGCAGGTGGGCCAGGGGGAGACCCTGGGCCGCAAGTGGCGCGAACTGCTAGTCGCCCTGCAGTTGGAGGCGCGCTTCAGCAAACGGGATCTGCTGCTGAGCTATCTGAACCGGGTGTTTCTCGGCAGCGGCTGGGGCTTCGAGGACGCCTCCCGCCATCTGTTCGGCAAGCCCGCCGCCCGGCTGGAGCTGGCCGAGGCGGCGCTGCTGGTGGGCCTACTGCCCTCTCCCAACGGCTACGACCCCTGTTTCGATCCGCAGGCGGCTCTGGCAGCCCGTAACCAGGTGCTCGCCAAGATGGCCGATACCGGCCGGATCAATGCCGATCTGGCCCGCTCAGCCCGGCGGCAGCCGATCCAGCTGGCCAGCCAGGCCTGCCGCTCCCGAGCGCGGCGCGCGGCGCCCTTTTACACCGACCAGGTGCGCCGCGATCTGGAAAATCTGGTGGGGGTGGACGTGGCCGCCGAGGGCAACTTCCTGATCGACACGCACCTTGATCCCTCCCTGCAGGAGCTGATCGAGCGCCTGCTGCGCCAGCACCTCGATGCCAGCCGCTCCCTGGGTGTGAGCCAGGGTGCCGTGGTCGTGCTCGACAGCCGCAATGGCGGCATCCTGGCGATCGCAGGCGGCCGCGACTATCGCCTCAGCCAGTTCAACCGGGCCACCATGGCGCTGCGGCAACCGGGCAGCACCTTTAAATTGGTGCCCTATCTGCTGGCCCTGGAACGGGGAAGCAAGCCCAGTGACACGGTGGACTGCGGTCCACTGGAATGGCGGGGGCAGCGGTTCAGCAGTGGCTGCCGCGGCAGGCTCAGCCTGCGCCAGGCCCTGGCGATCAGCAGCAACACCGCCGCCCTGCGGATGGCTCGCCAGGTGGGGCTGGAGTCGGTGGTGCAGAAGGCCCGGGATCTGGGCATCAGCTCGCCGCTGAACCCGGTGCCGGGTCTGGCCCTGGGCCAGAGCGAGGTGACCCTGCTGGAACTCACCGGCGCCTATGGCGCCATCGCCGATGACGGCATCTGGCATGCCCCCAGCACGATCCGCAGACTCACCGACGCGGAGGCCTGTCCCCGTTCAGCTCAGAGCAACTGCCACACCGGCCAAGCGCCAACCGGGAGCAGCGCTCCGTCCTCCCTGCGCAGCACCGGCGCCGCCGGCCGTCGGGTGACCAGCCCGGCCAGTGCCCGAGCGATGCGCAGCCTGCTGCAGGCGGTGGTGAGCAGCGGCACCGGCACAGCCGCCTACGTCGGCGGTGGCGCCGGCGGCAAGACCGGCACCACCAACGACGGCCGCGATCTCTGGTTCATCGGCTTCGTGCCTCAGCGGCATTGGGTGATGGGCGTCTGGCTCGGCAATGACAACAACGCCCCGACCCACGCCAGCAGTGCCCTGGCCGCCTCCCTCTGGGGCGACATCGTCCGCTCCTCCAGCCCTGCGCCCTGATGCTGCCCCGTCGTCTCTGGCTCTGGATCGGCCTCGGCCTGCTGCTGTTGCTGGCGGCGGGACTGGTGCTGCAGGCCGTCAACCAGCTGATCTGGCAGCTGAGTTACTGGTTACCCGGCTGGTTGATCGGACCCTTGTTGCTGGTCCTGCTCGCCGTGGTGCTACTGGCGGTGGTTCAGTTCGGCTGGCCCTGGTGGAAAGCCCTGGGGCGTCGCGGCGCCGACAGCAGATCGGCCCGGACGCTGCACCAGCCCTCCGGCAGCAAACGGGAGGCGGCCGAGCGCAACCTCGCCTCGATCGATCGCACCCTCGAGCGGATCCGCGATGAAGTGGAACGCCAGGCCCTGCAGCAGGAACGCCAGCGCATGCAGCGGGAACTGGAGCGGGGGGATCTGGTGATCTCCCTGTTTGGCAGTGGCTCCACCGGCAAGACCTCCCTGATCCGGGCCCTGCTCAAGGAGCTGGTGGGTGAGGTGGGAGCGCCGATGGGCTCGACCACCGAGTCGGCCCGCTACCGCCTGCGGCTGAAGCAGTTGCCTCGCGCCGTGATTCTCGAAGACACCCCCGGGATCCTGGAAGCGGGCGGTGCGGGCCGAGAGCGTGAACAGATGGCTCGCCGCCAGGCAGTGCGCGCCGATCTGCTGGTGCTGGTGGTGGACGGAGATCTGCGGGCCAGCGAACTGGAGGTGTTCGACGTGCTGGCCAGCCTCGGCAAACGCCTGCTACTGGTGCTCAACAAATGCGATCTGCGCGGGGAACAGGAGGAGCAGCGGCTGCTGGCCCTGTTGCGCCAGCGCTGCTCCGGCCGCATCGCCGCCGAAGATGTGATCCCCGCCAGCGCCTCACCCCAGAGCGTGCCGATGCCAGGGGGGAAACCTCAGCAGCCACAGCCGGAGGTGGAGGCGTTGCTAAGGCGGATGGCCGCCGTGCTGCAGGCCGATGGTGAGGAACTGATCGCCGACAACCTGCTGCTGCAATGCCGCCAGCTGGGGGAGACCAGCCGGGCCCTGCTCGATGCCCAGCGCCGCCGTGATGGCGAAGCGATCGTCGACCGCTACGTCTGGATCGGGGCCGGCGTCGTGGCGCTCACCCCCCTGCCAGGGGTCGATCTGCTCGGCGCCGCGGCGGTGAACGCCCAGATGGTGATGGAGATCGGCAAGATCTATGGCATCAGCCTCAGCCGCGACTCGGCCCAGGATCTGGCCCTTTCGGTGGGCCGAACCCTGGCCGGCCTTGGTCTGGTCAAGGGCGGCGTGGCCCTGATCAGCAGCGTGATGAGCCTCAACCTGCCCGCCCTGGTGGTGAGCCGGGCGATTCAGGCTGTCAGTGCCGCCTGGCTGACCCGTGTGGCGGGCCGCAGCTTCTTGATCTACTTCCAGCAGGATCAGGACTGGGGTGATGGCGGCCTGCAATCGGTGCTGCAGCGCGAATATGACCTCAATCGCCGCGAGGATCTGCTGCGCAACTTCCTCAGAACCGCGGTGAACCGGGTGGTAGAACCACTGCAGCGACGCCAGGTGCGCCTGCCGCCCCGACCGCCGGAGCGAAGCCAAGAGCCTCCGGCGGAGGGGGGCGCATCGGACCGCGACTATCGAGAACCGTGATCAACAGCAGGTAGAGCACGGCGATCAGGATCGAGATGGCACCGGTGATGATCGCCACCCAGCGGGAGGCGGCACTGGCCTTGCTACCCGCCACTGGTGCTGGGCTGGCGGCTGCCGTCTGTCGGTCGGTGGGATCAGGCTGCGGGCCCTGCTGATCAGCCATGGGGGAGGTTCTCCAGCACGATGCGGGCTAGGCGTTCCAGGTGGGAGGTCTGGGTGTGCGGGTTGCCCAGCACTGCCTTGAGGTGGTGGCGGCCGTGATACCAGGGCCTGGAGAGCATCAGCTGCTCTGCCAGCAGGGCCTGACGGGTGGAGCTGGACCAGGCGACGCAGGCCTCGGCGTCCAGCTCCCGGGGCCGGAAGGCCAGCAGGTGCAGGGGTCCGCCCAGCAGCTGCAGTCGATCATCGGTAGCTAGCAAGGTGGCCAGTTGCCGTCGCCGTTCGATCGCCCCCTCCACCAGCGCGGCGATACCGGCCAGACCCAGCTGGCGCAGCCCGAGCCAGAGCTTGAGGATTTCTGCGGGGCGACTGCCCTGCAGACCGGATTCGCCACCGTGGGCGGCACCCCAGCTGGGTTCCATATAAGGCAGACCGGTGGCAAACGCCAGCTGCAGCTGCTGAGGATCCGCCAGCAGCAGCAACGAGGAGGTCTTGGTGATGCCCAGAAGCTTTTGGGGATTGACCGTGATTGAATCGGCCAGCTCCAGACCCCGGAGCAGCTGGCGCTGGGTTGGGGCCAGGGCGAACACGGCCCCGATCGCGCCGTCGACGTGGAGCCAGAGATTGTGGCGACGGCATAGGGCGGCGATCGCCGGGAGGGGATCAATGGCACCGCGCACCGTGGTGCCGGCCGTGGCGACCACCGCCAGCACTGGAATGCCGGCGGCGGTGAGCTGGTTGAGCCGCTCCGCCAGGGCGGCGACCTGCAGCTCACCCTGATCATCCACCGGCAGACGCTGCAGGGCGTCGGCGGGAAGGCCCATCACCGCCATCGCCTTGTCGAAGGAGACATGGGCATCGGCGCTGCAGAGCACCACTGCGTCGGCGCGGCAACCGAGACCGCGACTGCGGCGGGCGGTGACCAGGGCCATCAGATTGCTGAGGGAGCCGCCACTGGCCGCCACCCCACCAGCTTCGGCCCCCAGGCCCAGGCCCTGGGCCAGCCAGGAGCAGAGGCTGCGCTCTAGCCGGGTCAGGCTGGGGGAGAGCTCTTCGGCCAGCAGATTGTTGTTGAGTCCGGCGCAGATCAGATCGGCGGCGATCGACGCCGCCAGAGGGGGTGGATCCAGGTGGGCGAGCGCGCCGGGGTGGTTGGGATTAAAGGCTCCCTCCATCACCAGCTGCAGGTCCGACAGCAGGCGCTGCGGCGGCAGACCCTGCTGTTCCGGTTCCACGTCGGGAAGAACGCTCAGGGCCGGCAGGGGTGGGCAGGCTTCCGCCTCACCAAGCCACCGACAGAGCAGGCTGGAGGCCTGGTGCAGGAAACGCTCAAGCTGGGGATCCAGGCCGGTGGGAGCGGCGAAGTTGTTCAGCACATCAAAGTTGTCCAGCACATCGAAGCCGCCCGGCTCGGCAACCCCGGCAAGGCTGGCTGGCTGGGGAAGACGCTGAGCGGAGGGCGCGCTGGCCAACGGCGAAGGTCGGTGTGAGAGCCATTCTGCCCCGTGCCCTGCCGGCCGGGGCTACAAGGGAGCCATGGAGCAGCCGCAGCGGGACGCCTACTGGATGCAACGCCTGCTGCGTCGGGCGGAGCTGGTGGGGGAGCAGGGGGAGATCCCGGTGGCGGCCGTGATTCTCGATGGCCGGGGCCATTGCCTGGGCTGGGGCAGCAACCGGCGCCATCGCCATCAGGATCCGCTCGGACACGCCGAGCTGGTGGCCCTGCGTCAGGCGGCGGCCCTGCGCGGGGACTGGCGTTTCAACGACTGCAGCCTGCTGGTCACCCTGGAACCTTGCCCGATGTGCGCCGGTGCCCTGATCCAGGCCCGGGTCGGCCGGGTGGTGTTCGCCGCCGCTGACGCCAAGCGCGGCGCCCTGGGCGGCTGCCTCAACCTGGCGGCCGATCCCAGCGCCCATCACCGGATGACAGTCCAGGGCGGCGTTCTGGCTGAAGCGGCCCAGGAGCAGCTCAGCGGCTGGTTTCGCCGCCGCCGCCTGGCTCGGGCCTGACCACCTCCACATCCCATCGGGTCAAGAACCCAGGCTCAGCGGTGCTTTAGGCCGGACCTTGCGGTGCTCTGGACTGCTTACCGGGCTGATTGGTTGAGTGAGCTATCCGGTCTGGCGGGTAAACGCTTTACCAGCCAGACGGATTGCCGAGCCATTCGGTTTGCCAGGCCTTTCAGTTTGCCGATGAAACAGTTGTCCGCTCTGAGCTGTGGGTGACGCGCTGAACAGGGGAATGGAGGCCTCAGCCCACGGAAGCCATCGCCGGGGAACCGGGCCGGAAGGCCGGCAGTTCCGTGGCCAGCAGCTCCAGCAGCCGGTCGACATTTTCCGGGGTGCTGTTGTAGCCCATCAGGCCGATGCGCCAGACCTTGCCCGCCAGCGCTCCGAGGCCGCCCCCGACCTCGATTCCGTGGGTGTCGAGCAGATGGCGGCTGAAGGCCTTGCCATCGACCCCCTCAGGGATGCACACGGTGGTCAGGGTGGGCAGGCGCAGCGCCTCGGGCACATGGAGCTCCAGCCCCAGCCGCTCCAGGCCGGCCCAGAGCCGCTCGGCGTTGCGGCGATGGCGTGCCCAGGCCTGATCGAGCCCTTCCTCGGCCAGCAGGCGCAGCGCCTCGCGCATGCCGAAGTTCATGTTCACCGGGGCGGCGTGCTGGTACACCCGATCGCTCCCCCAGTACTGGCTGAGCAGGGAGACATCGAGATACCAGTTGGGCACCTTGCCGCTGCGGGCAGCCAGCTTGGCCTCGGCCCGCGGCCCCATGGTGAAGGGTCCGAGCCCCGGAGGGCAGCTGAGCCCCTTCTGGCTGCAGCTGTAGGCCAGATCCACCTGCCATTCATCAAGCAGCAATGGCACGGCTCCGAGGGAGGTGACGGTATCGAGCAGTAGCAGGCAGTTGTGCTGACGGCAGAGCTCGCCGATGCCAGCCATCGGCTGGCATACCCCCGTGGAGGTTTCGGCGTGCACCATCGCCAGGATCGCCGGTTTGTGAGCGATCAGGGCCTGCTCGAATTCCTCAAGGCTGAAGGCTTCACCCCAGGGCCGCTCGATCATGACGACATCAGCCCGATAGCGCCCGGCCATGTCGACCAGACGCATGCCGAAGTAACCCATCACCGCCACCAGCACCTTGTCGCCGGGCTCGATGGTGTTGGCCAGGGTGGCCTCCATGGCGGCACTGCCGGTACCGCTCATCGGGATCGTCAGCTGGTTGTCGGTCTGCCAGGCGTAGCGAAGCAGCTCCTGCACTTCGCCCATCAACTCGATGTAAAGGGGATCGAGATGGCCGATTGGCGGGCGGGCAAGCGCCTCGAGCACCTTGGGATGGGCATTGGAGGGGCCAGGACCGAGCAGCAGGCGTTCGGGAGTGGCGATCGGGTCAAGCTGAAGCCGATGGCTGGAATTGACGGGAGGCTGCACGGAAAAAACCAAGACCGGGGCGGCGGCGGACGGATGGGGATAGGTTAATGAATGATCGGAACCAAACCCGGAGCCCAACAACCGCTAGGCGGCTGAAAGGAGCTGTTGGATTGGAACGGTCGCTGGATATCGAGAGACGACTCAGGTTGCCCTGGCTTCAGCGGCCCCGGATATTGCTGGAGGCCAGACCGCGGACCAGATGATCGAAGGGCACGCGCACTACGGCGGCGGCATCGGTCACACCCGCTTCAGCCAGCATCTCGCTGACCACTTCGCCGAGCAGGGAAATACCTCGCACAGTGGGACCAGTGGGGACGCCGAGACTCTTGTACGTGTCGTCGAGACCGTTGAGCACCCGCTCATCGAGGATCGTCAGATCGTCGGCGATCAGGGCGTAGCTGGCGTAGCGCAGAAAGTAGTCCATGTCCCGCAGGCAGGCCGCCAGCCGACGGGTGGTGTAGGCGTTTCCGCCGGGAAGAATCAGTTCGGGATCCTCCAGCCAGAGGCGCTGGGAGGCCTCGCGCACGATGCCTGCGGCCTCGCGGTTGATCAGCTCGACAGCCGCCAGACGGATGCTGGACTCGGAATAAAAGACATTGATGCGATCGATGGCCGCCCGATCGAAATAACGGCCCAGTTGGTCGTAACGGCCGATCAGGCCGCTGATGGCATCGCGCATGGTCGGATCAGAATCGACGCACCTGAGGCGGAAGCTAGCACTTGCAAACCGCCAGATTCCTTTGGCCAGAGTCGATCTGGGCAATCTGACAGAAACGGTTACGCAGACCTCCCCGGGGGAGCCCCGAGGGGAGGGCGCGTACCGAAACGGCATTTTGGTGTCGATTGATACAAAAGTGGATCGGTATCGCTGCGTACCTTCCCGCCTGTCGCTGCCAGCGGCTGCACACCTCCGCTCCTCTCCGCGCCATGGCCAAATCTGCCCAGGACGTTCTCCGTCAGATCAAGGACGAAGGCATCGAGCTGATCGATCTCAAGTTCGTTGATCTCCATGGCAAATGGCAGCACCTGACGGTCTGCCAGGACCTGATCGACGAAGCCGCCTTCACGGACGGTGTGGCCTTCGACGGATCCTCGATCCGCGGCTGGAAGGCAATCAATGAATCCGACATGGCGATGGTGCCGGATCCGGACACCGCCTGGATCGATCCCTTTTACAGCCATAAGACCCTGAGCCTGATCTGTTCGATCCAGGAGCCCCGCAGTGGCAAGCCCTATGGCCGCTGCCCCAGGGCCCTGGCCCAGAAGGCGCTCGAGTATCTGGGCTCCACCGGCCTGGCCGACACCGCCTTTTTCGGCCCGGAACCCGAGTTCTTCATCTTTGACGACGTTCGCTACAAAAGCGGCAACGGCAGCAGCTTCTACAGCGTCGACTCGATTGAGGCCGCCTGGAACACCGACCGGGCCGAGGAGGGCGGCAACCTCGCCTACAAGGTGCTGCTCAAGGAGGGCTACTTCCCCGTCGCCCCCAATGACACCCTTCAAGACATCCGCAGTGAGATGCTGCTGACCATGGCTTCGCTAGGGGTGCCGGTGGAGAAGCAGCACCATGAGGTGGCCACGGCCCAGCACGAGCTCGGTATCCGCTTCGCCGAACTGATCCGCGCGGCCGACAACGTGATGATCTACAAGTACGTGGTTCGCAATATCGCCCGCAAATACGGCAAGACGGCCACCTTTATGCCTAAGCCCGTGTTTGCCGACAACGGCAGCGGCATGCACGTCCATCAGAGCCTCTGGAAGGCGGGCCAGCCCCTGTTCTTCGGCGAAGGCACCTATGCCGATCTCTCCCAGACCGCCCGTTGGTACATCGGCGGCCTCCTGAAGCATGCCCCCAGCTTCCTGGCCTTCACCAATCCCACCACCAACAGCTACAAGCGCCTGGTGCCCGGTTTCGAGGCACCGGTGAACCTGGTGTATTCCCAGGGCAATCGTTCAGCCGCTGTTCGCATTCCCTTGACGGGCCCCAATCCCAAGGCCAAGCGCCTGGAGTTCCGCTCCGGCGATGCCCTGGCCAATCCCTACCTCGCCTTCTCGGCGATGTTGATGGCTGGCATCGACGGCATTCGCAATCAGATCGATCCTGGCGATGGCACCGATGTCGATCTGTTCGAGCTTTCCGCCGAGGAGCTCGCCGAGATCTCGACGGTGCCCGCCTCGCTCAATGGCGCCCTGGAAGCCCTCGATGCTGACAAGGACTATCTGCTGGCTGGTGGGGTGTTCACCGAGGACTTCATCAACAACTGGATCGCCCTCAAGTACGAAGAAGTGCAGCAGCTGCGCCAGCGGCCCCACCCCCATGAGTTCGTGATGTATTACGACGCCTGATCGGGCCGGCCCTTGCGGTGGCTACGAAGCCCCGGTCACAGCCGGGGCTTGTTCATAGGCCGACTGGCTGAAACCGAGGGCTGCCCTCGGTTTCGGTTTCAATTTGTTGGAATGGACTCACTGGACCACAGAACCGCTTCCGTGCCCGAGACGCTCACCAAGCTGGCTTACCGGACGATGCAGCAGGGCAAGAGCCTCATGGGTCTGGCCCACAAGGAGGCCACCAGCCGGCTGATGGGTCTGCTGGCACCGGAGGGTGTCCCCAGGACCGAGCCGCTGCCGGATGGGGTGCTCAACAACCTCCGCCAGTCGATGGACCGATTGACGGAGCAGGACTGGCGGGAGGCGGAGCAGGGCCTCTATCCCACGTCACTGCTGTTCGATGCCCCCTGGCTGGACTGGGCGACGCGCTATCCGCTGTTGTGGCTGGATCTGCCCCAGACCTGGCGTCGGCGGCAGGAGCGCAATGTGCGCGATCTGCCCAGCACGGTGAACAGCGAGGCCTATCCCGATTACTACCTCCAGAACTTTCACCATCAGACCGACGGTTACCTCAGTGATCATTCGGCTGCCCTCTACGACTTGGGGGTGGAGATCCTGTTCAACGGCACTGCTGATCCAATGCGGCGCCGCATTCTCAGGCCCCTGCGGCGCGGCCTTGAGGCCTTCGCCACCCGGCCGGCCAGTGCGCTGCGGGTTCTGGATGTGGCCGCCGGCACCGGCCGCACCCTGCGCCAGCTGCGCGGCGCCTTGCCCCAGGCCCAGCTGGTGGGCCTCGATCTTTCCAGTGCCTACCTGCGCCAGGCCAACCGCTGGCTGTCCCAGCTGCCGGGCGAACTGCCCCAGCTGGTTCAGGGCAACGCTGAAGCCATGCCCTTCGCCGACGGCTGCTTCCAGGCGGTCACCTGCGTGTTCCTGTTTCACGAACTGCCGGCCGAGGCCCGCCAAAATGTGATCAGCGAGGCCTTCCGACTGCTGGAGCCGGGAGGGGTGCTGGTGCTCGCCGATTCGGTGCAACTGCAGGATTCACCTGAGTTCAAGGTGGTCATGAACAACTTCCGCCGCATCTTCCACGAGCCGTACTACCGCGACTACCTGAGTGATTCGATCGAAACAAGACTCAGCCAGGCGGGCTTTGCGGCGATTGCGGCCGAGTCCCATTTCATGACCCGGATCTGGAGTGCCCGCAAGCCGGCCTAACGCTGCAGCAACCAGGCCAGAAGCAATCCCAGCCCCCCCCAGCGCAGCGCCTGCCAGAAGCGATCGGTGTTGCGTCGCCTGGGGGAGCACAGCCCCTCAGGCAGGGGATCCAGTAACCGCTGGGCCATGGCCAGGCGCTGGCGGCGGCGGCGCATCAGGGCGCCGCCGCCTTCGGACTGGGGCTGTTGCAAGCCAAGGCTGAGCACCGCTCCCAGATGATGCAGAACACCGGGAGGGGCGAGCGGCGGGCGCCAGCGCAGGCCTGGGGATCGCAGGGATGGGCGGGTCATGGCGACGGTCTCGGCAGACGGGGCCGAACCGCCCGCCCATAGACGCCAGGATGGAGGTTGCCCCCCGTCCGCGTCCAGTGCTGAGTCCATGGATCCCGTCCGAACCAACCAGCGGGCCTGCGCGCCAGCAGTGGCCTGAGGGAACGCTGGAGCTGGCCCGGAGCCTGCAGCAGCAGCTGGCGATCAACGATCGCGACTGGCATGCCCTCAAGTCCCAGCGCTGCCGCCGGGCCAGCGAACAGATCGCCGCCGCCCTGGTACAGCTGCTGGCCGCCGATCAACCCGCCGCCCGCTCGACCAGCCCAGCCAGGCAGGAAGCGATCGCGCTGCTGGAGCACGCGATCGGCTGGCTGAAGGCCGAAGTCAGTGATCCGGGCTGCCCCAGTCATGGCCACTAAACAGGGGCGGACAACCCTCGGGACGCCGTACCGCCAGCTGCAGGCGATTGCCGCGGGGGCTCCAGCGCACGTCGTCGAAGCAGTGATGGATCAGGAAGAGACCTCTGCCGGTCAGGGCATCCACCGCCTGCGGCAGGGCATGCAGCCGGGCCTTCTTCGGCATGCCGGGACCTTCGTCCTGGATCTGCCACACCAGCCAGCGCGGGGTCTTGATCAGGCGCACCCGCAGACACTTGCTGGGGTCACAGCCATTGCCGTGGCGCACCGCATTGACCAGGGCCTCCTGCAGACCCAGCTGCAGTTCCGCCAGGCGGACCGCGCCGGCGACGGGTTCCAGGAGAATCTCCAGCAGAGGCGCAAGCTGCAGCGTCGATGGCGTGATGAAATCGGCCCAGCGCAACGGCATATGCGGAGTTGACCCGCAGGCTGCTGCGGCATTCGTTTCGAACCTAACCCGATCAACGACCGGAGGCTGTGCTGCTGCGTTGCAGCAGGGCAGGGTGGTGCAGTAACGCATCCATCAACCGCACACCCCGCAATTGATTAACGAGGGGCATGTGGCCCTCCGGCGCCTCCAGCGACCAGGTGAAGGAACCGGGGTAGCGCGTCCAGCGTCCGCCCTGCTTCCAGCCCAGACGGGGCCAGAGCCGCTCCCACTGGCCGTTGCAGCCCTGCAACAGCCGCCCCTGCACGGAAAAGCCGAATCGACCGCGGGAGTAGCAGACCCAGAGCCGATCGAGAGACTCCAGATCCACCGAGGGGAAGGTCGCCACCTCGCTGAAGAAGACATAGCCGCGTTGCTCGGCGCCCGGGCCCGCGAGCTGGCGCAGCAGGGCGCTGGTCAACCGGTCCGCCTCCTCGAACTGCCGTTGCATCAGCTGCTGTTGCAGCGGGGCGTAATCGAGGCCGGCGGCACTACTGAGCGCTAGCCAGCCGCCGGGATGACGAGCCAGGAAGTCCTCAGCCTGGCCAGCGGCTCCAGCCGCCAGCAGCATCTGGACCAGCAGACCGGCTGCCCAGTCATCACCGGTGGCATCCAGCCGATCGAGCTGGTCGGGGATCAGGGGCACCAGCTCGTCAGAGCGCTGCTCGATCTGGCTCAGCAAACTGCGGCGCTGGCGCTGCGAGCCGGAGAGAAAGCGTTCGAGCAGCTGATCGGCGCGGGCGGTGCTGGTGACCGGAGGACCGGAAAGCATGGAGAACGGTCTGCCGAAGGAACGTGCGGCCGGGGCCGTCGGCTTGAGCCCACTATGTCAGGCAGATCAAAAGCCTGGGCCAGACAGCGGCGGATCAAGGGCCCGGCTCCAGCAAGGTCAGGGTCCGAGGCCCTGCCTAGGATCCCGTTTTCGCCAAAGGTCATGGCCGCCGCCATTCAGTTCTTTCGGGGCGTGGACGAACCGGTCGTGCCCGACATCCGGCTCACCCGCTCCCGCGATGGCCGCACCGGCCAGGCCCTGTTCGTGTTTGAGGAGCCGGTGGCCCTGGCGCCCGAAACCATGGGCGACATCACGGGCATGTTCCTGGTCGACGAGGAAGGTGAACTGGTGACCCGGGAGGTCAAGGCCCGCTTCGTTAATGGCAAGCCCTTTGCCCTGGAGGCCACGTTCACCTGGAAGACCACGGCCGATTTCGAGCGCTTCATGCGTTTCGCCCAGCGCTACGCCGACAGCCATGAGCTGGGCTTCTCCGGCAAGGATGACGACGAAGCGCCCGATGCGGGAGAAGCGGACGCTTGAAATTCGGCCAGTGGCTGGGACTGATCGGCCTGGTGGCAGCTCTGCTGCTGCTGTGGAGCCTGCGGCACGCCGTGCTGCTGATCTTTGCGGCCGTGGTGCTGGCCATGGCCCTGTGCACGCTGGTGGGTTCCGTGCGCCAGCGGCTGGGGCTGCCGAGGCTGATGGCCCTACTGCTCAGCCTGATGGCTCTGGTGGTGGTGGTAGCGGTGGCTGGCGCGGTGATCGTGCCCCCGTTCATCGAACAGTTCAGCCAGCTGATTGAGAAGCTGCCGAAAGCCGCCAGCCTGCTGCTCTCGCTGCTGCACCAGGGCCTGGAGAAGGCCTCGAGCATCGTCTACGGCCAGGGGGACAGCAACTTCGGCTGGCTGGGCGAGAGCCTGGGGCCCTCATCGGAGGGCAGCGGCGGGCTGGCCATGGGCCTTGGAGGCGGACTGCTGAAGGTCCTGGGCTTTGCCGGCAACCTCGGCACCGGCCTGATCCAGGCCCTGTTTGTGGTCGCTGTGGCCTTGATGGTGGCCGCCCAGCCCGAGGCCTATCGGGAGGTGTTGCTGCTCCTGGTGCCCTCGTTCTACCGAAGGCGGTTGCGCCAGGCGTTGCTGCAGTGCGGCGATGCCCTCAGTGCCTGGATGGTGGGTGTGCTGATCAGCTCCCTGTGCGTCGGCGGCCTGGCCGCCATCGGCCTCTCGCTGCTGGGGGTGAAGCTGGTGGCCGCCAATGCGGTGCTGGCGGGCCTGCTCAACGTGATCCCCAATGTGGGACCCACGCTCAGCACCCTGTTCCCGATGTCGGTGGCCCTGCTGGAAGAGCCCTGGAAAGCGTTGGCCGTGCTGGTGCTGTACGTCGTCGTCCAGAACCTGGAGAGCTATGTGATCACTCCTTCGGTGATGCATCACCAGCTGAAGCTGCTGCCTGGATTCACGCTGATGGCTCAGCTGCTGTTCACGGTGGTGTTCGGCCCCCTGGGTCTGCTGCTGGCCCTTCCCCTGGCGGTTTGCCTGCAGGTACTGGTGCGGGAACTGCTGATCCATGACATTTTCGATCCCTGGAAGCTGCAGCGGTGGAACCGATGAAGGCGCGCACGCTTCTGGGAGCGCTGGCGTTGGTGGTGCTGTCCCTGCTGGTGTGGGAACTGCGCTGGGTGCTGCTGGTGCTCTTCGGGGCCGTGGTGCTGGCGGTCGCTCTGGATGTGCCGATCAGCCTGCTGCGGCGAATCCTGCCCCTCAATCGGCCGGCGGCTCTGGCGATCGTGCTGGTGGTGCTGGTGCTGGTGGGCTGGGAGATCGGCAACCTGCTGCTGCCGGAGGTGATTCAGCAGGTCAAGCAGCTGATCCAGTTGTTCCCGGTGCTGACGCGCCGGCTGGCTGCCCTGGGGGGCGAAGTGCCCTGGCTGCCCGATCTGGAGCGGCAACTCAGCTCGGGTGCTTACTGGGAGCGGCTGCAGCCACTGGGTGCCCAGGTGCTCGGCGTGGCGGGCGGGGCCGCCAACACCACGATTCAGCTATTGCTGATGGCTCTGCTCGCCGTGTTGATGGCGCTCGATCCCCGCAGCCATCAACGGCTGGTGATCGCCGCCATCCCAGCCTTCTACCGACCCCGGATCGCCACTCTGCTGAGCGAATGCCGCGAAGCCCTGGGGGGCTGGCTAGCCGGCATGACCCTATCTTGTGTGGTGGTGTTCCTGACCACCTGGGCGGGGCTGGCGCTGCTGCAGGTGCCCCTGGCCCTGCTCAGCGGCCTGGTCTGCGGACTTCTGACCTTCGTGCCCACGGTCGGCCCCACGGCCGCCACCCTGCTGCCGCTGGCCGTGGCGCTGCTGGTGTCTCCGGCGAAGGTGTTGCAGGTGCTGGTGCTGCGCCTGGTGCTGCAAAACGCTGAGGCCTTTCTGCTGACCCCGGTGTTGCTGAAACGCACCGTCAACCTGCTGCCCACCGTGGCCCTGATGTCCCAGTTATGCCTGGGGGCACTGCTGGGCCTGCCTGGACTGCTGCTGGCCCTGCCCCTGGTGGTCGTGCTGCAGGTGCTCAGCGAGGAGGTCCTGGTGCGCGACATCATGGACCGGTGGGACGGCGGCTGATCAGCCCTTCTGGGCGCGAACATTGCCGTAATGGCGCCAGAGGGAGGGTTGGGCCACCAGCACCACGATCGCCAGAGGATGGCTACGGATCGCTGTGACCAGCGTGGTGATGGTGAAGTGATCAAAGAGCAGACGCAGCTCCGTCGACAGATCACCCAGCGCCAGAACCAACAGCAACGGCGGCAGGAGCGACCAGGAGCGCTGACCCCTTGGCGATTGGTTGTTCATCGGCGGGAGAGCACGGGCAGGAGCGTGGGTGCCAGACCGATGCTGGACCAGCTGCCCACGGCAATGCCGACGATCAGGGCCACCGCGAACCAGAACAGGCTGCTGCCTCCGAACAGCAGCAGTCCGAACAGGGGCAGCAGGGTGGTGAGCGAGGTGTAAAGGGAGCGGGTGAGGGTGGCATCGACCGCCACATCCACCTGGTCAATCAGGGGAAGATCAGCCAGCAGTTTGCGTTGCTCACGAATGCGGTCGTAGATCACGACGGTGTCGGTGACTGAATAGCCCGCCACCGTGATCAGCGAGACAGCGAACAGGGAATCGACTTCCACGCCTTGCAGCAGTCCGAGCCAGGCGAACAGACCGCAGGTGATCAGCACATCGTGAACCAGGCAGAGCAGGGCCAGAAAGGCAAAGACGCCGTTGTACATAAAGCTGATGTAGACGGCGATGGCGGCAAAGCTGACCAGCAGGGAAACGACACTGCCGCGCAGCAGGCGGGAGCCCAGGGTCGGTCCGATGGTGTTGACGGAAGTGCCGCTGATCTTGAGGGGGCCCGTGGCCGAGGTGATGCCCTCGATCAGGGCCGTGCTCTGGTCGGCGCTCAGGGCCGGCAGCCGTAGCAGCAGCGAGCGACCACCATCGAGCACCTGCACCGAGGCACTGCTGAGATTGGCGGGGATCTCACCGGGGTCGAGGGGCAGAGATAGGCCGCTGAGGGTCTTCTGCAGCTCGGGAACGGTGAGCTCGCTGCAGCTGTTCTGGCACAGGCGCTCCAGCTGGATTTGGGTACCACCGGTGAAGTCGAGGCCGGGCTTCAGCGGCGAAGCGATGGCGGGATTGAGCCAGCAGAGCACCAGCCCGAGCACGCTGAGGCCGCAGGCGACGGCCGAAGCGATCCAGGCCAGACGGCGATGGCGGCTGATGCGCATGTAGCGCAGCGGTGGAATCACCGGGGCGCCGGAATCGGGGGCGGGAGCTGGGGAGGAGACCATCAGGTGCAGGCAGCAGCAGGCAGGATCAGGCTCAGGCCGCCGGCGCGGGCAACTGGGCGGCGGGCAGGAAGTAGGTGGGACGGCGCAGGGCCGGATAGCTCATCAGCAGTCGCAGCAGATTGCGGGTGCAGGTGAGGGCCGTGAACAGGCTCAGCAGCAGACCGATCGCCAGGGTGACCGCAAAACCCTTGACCAGACCGGTGCCCAGGAAGAACAGGGCTCCGCAGCTGATCAGACCGGTGATGTGGCCATCGAAGATCGAGGAGAAGGCACGGGCAAAGCCGGTGTCGATCGAGCGGATCAGGGTGTTGCCGGAGCGCAGCTCCTCCTTCACCCGCTCGAAGATCAGCACATTGGCATCGACCGCCATGCCGACTGAGAGGATGAAACCGGCGATACCCGGCAAGGTGAGGGTGACCGGGATCAGGGAATAGATCGCCAGGTTGTAGAGCGCATAGAGGCTGAGGGCCAGCACCGAGACCAGTCCGGGCAAGCGATAGACCACCACCATGAACACGCCCACCAGAGCCAGGCCGGACAGGGCGGCCAGCAGGCTGGTGCGGATGTTCTCGGCGCCGAGGGAGGGGCCGATGGTGCGCACCTCGACGATTTTGACGGGCAGCGGCAGCGAGCCACCGCGCAACTGCACCTCCAGATCGCGGGCCTCATCGGCGGTGAAGTTGCCGGTGATGCTGGCGGCACCCCCGGCGATGCCGGCGGCCTTGAACTCGTCGCCGACCGTGGCCTCACTGATCGAGCGCCCATCGAGGACGATGCCCAGCAGCCGACCGGTGCCAGCGATCGACTGGGTGAGGGTGGCGAACTTTTCGCCACCCTCACGGTTGAAGCCCAGGGTCACGTCCCAGGCGTTGCCGGTGTCCCTCTGCTGGCGACCGGCACTGGTGAGGTCCTTACCGGTGAGCAGGCTGGGACCGTAGAGGCTGACGATGCGGCGATTGACTTCGGCCAGCAGCAGCTCGATCTGATCGGTTTCGCTGCTGCCTTCAGGCACGGCTAGCCCCAGGGCCTTGAGGGATTTGGCCAGATCTTCCGGTGCCAGCTTCGGCTTGGGCGGCGGGGCTGGCAGACCGCTGTCGGTGGTGGTGGGCTGGGGAGTCCTGGCGGCCAGCACGGCCTCGGCCTGCCGCTTGAGCGGCAGCAGCCCCTGCATCTCCTTCTCGGTGCCGGGCCGCTGAGCCTTGAACTCCAGCAAAGCGGTGCTGCCAAGCACCTTGGCGGCGCGGCCGGGATTCTGTTCGCCGGGCAGCTGCAGCACCAGCTGATCGGTGCCGACGGTCTGCAGGGTGGATTCGGCCACTCCGAGGCCGTTGATGCGCCGCTCGAGCACATCCTTGACGGCTTCGAGCTGCTCGGTTTCGACCTTGGTGATCGCTCCGGCCGGCATCACCTGGAGGGTCAGCTGGCTGCCCCCCCGCAGGTCCAGGCCCAACTGCAGGCCATAGCTGGCGAGCAGGGCCCCGCTGGCGATGGCCAGCGCCAGGATGAAAGCGATCCAGCCCTGTTGACGTGCCATCTCAGATCTTTCCGCTCTTGAGCAGGCGGGCGGCCTCGACGATCTGGTGAGGCTGAATGATCGTCAGATTTTCCAGATTGCCGTTGTAGGGGGTCGGGATGTCCTGGGAGGAGAGGCGAATCGGCCGGGCATCGAGATCGTCGAAGCACTGCTCGGTGATCAGGGCGAGCAGCTCAGCGCCGATGCCGCCGGTCTTCATGCATTCCTCGACCACCAGCACCTTGTGGGTCTTGCGGATCGAGGTGGCGATCGTGTCCATGTCAAAGGGCTTGAGGCTGACCAAATCGATCAGTTCCACATCCACCCCTTCCGCTTCAAGCTGTTCGACCGCCTTGAGGCAGTGGTAGCGCATGCGCGAGTAGGTGAGGATCGTGACGTCGCTGCCCGCACGAACGACCTCAGCCTGATCGAGGGCGCAGATGTAATCCCCTTCTGGAATGTCCTCGGAGAGGTTGTAGAGCAGCACGTGCTCAAAGAACAGCACCGGATTGTTATCGCGAATCGCCGCCTTCATCAGGCCCTTGGCATTGGTGGGGGTGCTGACCGCCACGATCTTGATGCCGGGCACGGCGTGGAAATAGGCCTCAAGCCGCTGGCTGTGTTCAGCGCCGAGCTGGCGGCCCACGCCGCCGGGACCACGCACCACGGTTGGGATCGTGTAGTTGCCGCCGCTGGTGTAGCGGAGCATGCCCATGTTGTTGGAGATCTGGTTGAAGGCGAGCAGCAGGAAGCCCATGTTCATGCCTTCGACGATCGGCCGCAGGCCGGTCATGGCGGCACCGACGGCCATGCCGGTGAAGCTGTTTTCGGCGATCGGGGTGTCCAGTACCCGCAGTTCGCCATATTTTTCGTAGAGATCCTTGGTGACCTTGTAGGAACCGCCGTACTGGCCGACGTCCTCACCCATCACACAGACATGGGGATCGCGGGCCATCTCTTCATCGATGGCCTCACGCAGGGCGTTGAACAGGAGGGTTTCGGCCACGGCTGAAAGACTCGGGGGCTGGCGCGCCGTCGAAGGCGGAGCTGGCTCAACCTATCTCAGACAGCTATCGGGTCCGAGGAGGCGCTGATCGGCTTGATGCAGGGCCTCAGCCGCCGGCGGCGAAGGTGCTGAGCAACAGCACTGAGAGCAACATGCCCGGCAGGAGCAGCGCCACCAGCAGGCCGAGATCATGGGGGGTCATGGGGATCTGGGCGGAGGACAGCCGTTGCAGGCGCCAGACTAGGAAGGCCTGCCGCTGGCGGCAGGTGGCAGGTTGCGCAGGGCAGGCCGCAGGCTACGCAAAAAGGTCAGAAGTAGGCCGACGCCGATGAAGGCGAAGCTGAAGGTGGCCAGTAAACACATGCCGACGATCAGGGTCTTCATCGCCGTGGCAATGCTCTGGGCGAACTGGGCCTCGTAATGGGGCGGATGTTCGGCGTAGTAACCGACGACGCGGGCACTGAGGCCCAGGCAGACCCAGGCCAGTAGGCCACTGGTCAGTGCTCCGGTGAGAAAACTCAGCGGCCCCTTGCGTGGCGGAGAGGAGGCCTGCACGGGGTCATCCGCTGGAAAGGCTGCCGGTGCGGCAGCCTCGGCTGGGCTCCCAGCCGGAGGGACTGGTTCCAGAGCACCGGCCGAGGCCGTGGGGAGATCGGATGGCATGGGGACTCAGGCGGAGATCACGTCCCCTTCCAGGGTGACACCGCCCTGGCGGAAGCCGCAGCACCAGCTCTCGAAGCCAGCCGCCTCCAGTTCGGGAAGCAACTGGCATCGGGCGGCCTCCGCCGCCGCCAGATCACGATGGAGGGCAAACAAGCTCGGACCCGAGCCGCTCATCGCCACCGCCAGCGGCTGGCCGGCGGCGCGCAGCAGCTGCAGGCCTGGAGTCACGCTCTCCACCTCGGGGGCCACCACCGCCGGCAGGTCGTTGCGCAGGGGGGGCAGCGGCCCCGCGGCGCCGAGGGCCAGGGCCAGGGCCAGCGGCCCGCGGCGCAAGTTGTCGCGGCGCTGCTCGAAATCCTCCTCGCTGCTGAGGTAGAAGTCGCCGCGCATGGCCCGGCAGCGGCCATAGGCCCAGGGTGTGGAGACACTCACACCTGGATGCTTGATCAACAGCACCGCCCAGGGCGGCGCCTGCTGGCCGGACTCCAGCGGCTCCAGCCGCTCACCCCGGCCGAAACAGAGGCGGGTGCCCCCCTCCAAGCAGTAGGGCATATCCGAACCCAGCTCGGCCGCGAACGCCAGCAGGGCCTCGGGGCTGAAGCCGAGACCCCAGAGGCTGTTCAGGCCCAGCAACGTCGCGGCGCCATCGCTGGAGCCCCCCGCCAGGCCGGCGCCGATGGGAATGCGCTTCTCCAGTTCGATCGCCGCCCCCAGCTCCGGCAGACCAGAGCGGGCGCGCAGCAGCTCGGCCGCCCTGACGATCAGGTTGTCGGCGCCGCAGGGCAACGCAGGCTTGTCGCTGCTCAGGCTGATCCGGCCGTCGGCCGTCGTCGCGAACCGCAGGGTGTCGACTAAATCGAGGGTCTGCATCACCATCGCCAGCTCGTGATAGCCGTCAGGCCGCAGGCCCAGCACCTCGAGGTGCAGGTTGATCTTGGCCGGAGCCAGGGCGGTGAGGGTCATGGACTGGCAGGCAGAAAGAAACGGGGAACGAAAGGAAAAGCAGTGAAATAGTCAAGGCGCCTTGAGGGCGTCGGCAGCAGCGGAACAGGATCGGCCCAGGGGCCGCCATTCAAGGCAGAGCCACAGACGACCCCACCGCCTCCGCATCGGGCATCGCCAGCCCAAGCCGCTGAAACCCCATCGCCAGGGCCAGCCAGCGCTCCGGCGCCAGCTCCTGGGGCCGCTGGGTGAGCTGCACCCCGGCGGCGGCGGCCAGGTCAGCGAGCTGGGCCTCCGGCAACAGGCCCGCCAGGCTGTTGCGCAGCATCTTGCGGCGCGCCGCGAAGCAACGGCGCAGCAGCGCCTCCACCCGGCGGGCGCTGTCCGGCGGCAGCAACTGCTCAGGCGGCAGCGGCTCCAGCAGGATCACCTCCGACATCACCTTCGGGGGTGGCGTGAAGCAGCGGGGCGGAACGGCACAGATGGCGCTGCAGCGGGCCAGTAGCTGCAGGCGAACGCTCAGGGCCGAGTAGGCGCTGCTGCCTGGCAGCGCCCGGATCCGTTCACCCACCTCCTGCTGCACCAGTAGGACCAGGCGCTCATAGGGGGGAAACACCGGGCGATCGAGGCGACCGACCAGGCGCTCCAGCAGCGGGCCGGTGATGTTGTACGGGATGTTGGCCACCACCTTGCGCGGTGGCTCGACTTCGGCGGGTGGCAGCGGCACCGCCAGCACATCCCCCTCGATCAGCTGGAAGCGCGGATCAACGCCGAACGCACTACGCAGACCCACCACCAGATCGCGATCCAGCTCCACTGCCAGCAGGGCTGCCAGCGGTGTGGCCAGCAGCCGTTCCGTCAGCGCCCCACGGCCGGGGCCCACCTCCAGCACCCGATCGCCAGGGACGATCCCGGCGGCGGCGACGATCCGATCCAGCACCGCAGCATCCACCAGCCAGTGCTGGCCGAAGCGTTTGCGGGCGCGATGGGCGCCGAAGGTCATCTGCAGGCTTCAGTTGTCCCCAGATTGCTCCCAGCCGGAGCTGACCTGGCTAGACCGAAAGCCCATGGCGATGCCGATGTCCCACCCTTTCCGCTTTTTTCTGCCGGGTTCCCTGCTGCTGCTGGGGCTCACGCTTGCAGCAGGGCCGGCGCTGGCTGGCAGTGTCACGGCCGATTCGGTGATGGGCAAATCGGGCGCCCGCCAAGAGGCGATGGGCCAGGTGCCCAAGGGCGCCACCATCACCAAAACGCAGTGCACCGAGCTTGAAGTGGGCATGGACAACATCCGCTACCGCTGCACCGTCTGGTACGCAGAGCCGCCGAAGAATCCCCCGGCCTCCGTCCCGGTTCCGAACGCCGTGCCGGTTCCCGGCAGCGCTCAACCCGCTACGCCAGGCAGCTGACGGCCGCCAGCGCAGTGCCCGGAAGCTCAACCGCCCATCCGGATCCAGAGCACCGGCTTCCGGGCCGGTGGCAGGGGCACCAGGGCGGCGACCTGCTCCACCGGCGTTTCGCCCCAGTGGGGATGGGCGGCCACCCAGCAAAGCCAGGCCCGCTCCAGTCTGAGCCGCTTGTGCACCCCCAGGGCCCCGCGGCCGCCGCCATCGGGCCCAGGGCGGCGCCGGGCCTTGACCTCCACCAGTAATAGGCGCCCCGTCTTGGCCATCACCAGGTCGAGCTCACCCCAGCGGCAGCGCCAGTTGCGATCCAGCAGCTGCCAGCCCCTGGCGCTGAGCAACCGCAGCACCCGCTGCTCGGCCCAGGCCCCCTGGCGCTGTTCACTGGTGCGGCTCATCGGTGCCTGGCATCGGGCCGCTGCGGGTGTTCCGGGGTCATGGGCTGGGTGTGATCGGGACGGCTCGCCAGTGGGAAAACCTGAGTTTCTGGCTCTGCTCTTTCAGGATTCCCAGCCCTGTGACCAGAGGCTGCCGGGATCTGCGTTCAGCGACTCCTTTTGCCAGGATTTTTCAGCTCGGTCTTTTGCCGCGATCCTTCGCCACGCCCTATTGCGGGTGGCGCCGGCTGCCGCCGCCTTGGGTTGGATCAGGGCCAGCTCCGTTCCTGTCTAGGGTCAAGGGAGCTGCTCCCCGATGCCATGGCGTTTGCCGAAGCGAGCTCCAGCCTGCACCGCCCTGTCCCTGCGGGAAGCACCTCTGGCGGAAGCGCCTCTGGCGGCCCTGCCGCTGGCGGAGCGGCTGCCGGGCAGACCATCGCCGGGGCGGCCCGGACCGGAGGGATTGGCCTGAAGCGTGCGCTGCTGGCCCTGCTGCTGGCAGCGGGGCTGTGGCTGGGGGGCAGCCAACCGGTGGTGGCGGCGATGGACTATGCCAAACAGGTGCTGATCGGTGCCGACTTCCGTGCTGCCGACCTGCGCGGGGTGACCTTTAACCTCACCAACCTGCGCGACGCTGATTTTCACGGCGCCGATCTGCGCAACGCCAGCCTGTTCGGCGCCAAGCTCCAGGATGCGGACATGGGCGAGGCTGATCTGCGGGACGCCACCCTGGATTCGGCTGTGTTCAACGGCACGGATCTGCGCAATGCCCGCCTCGACGACGCCTTCGCCTTCAACACCAAGTTCAGCAACGTACTGATCGAGGGGGCCGATTTCACCAACGTGCCACTGCGGGGCGATGCCCTCAAGGCGCTGTGCGCGGTGGCCAGTGGCACCAACCCCAGCAGCGGTCGCGCCACCCGCGACACACTGGGTTGCGGTTGAACCCTCAGAACAGCTGGTGCCATGAGCTTCGATGCCCGCAGCCGTGAACGGCTGGAAGCCCTGGGGCGCCAGCTGCCCCAGCCCCTGCCTGTACCGGAACCGGCCCGCGCCCAGAGCCGGGCTGTTGGTCCCCGCCATGCGGTGGAAATTGAGCAGGACCCGGAGCAGTTGTTCCGTGAGCTGATGGCGGCCAGCGCCGATGGCAGCGTGCCGCCCCACCTGATGGATCGGCTGCGCGAGCTGGAGGAGAGCCGCCGGCGCCTGGCGCGCGCCCCCCTGCAGGCCACCCTCTCCGGCGCCCCTGGTCCGGGCGACCGCCCGACCGGATCCGGCAGCAGCACGAACCGCAGCCCGCCCACTCCCGGCAACGCCACTCGTCAGAACCGGATCAACCGACCCCGCTCCGCTGAGGAATACGCCCTTTATGTCGCCTTCCAGCAACTACTGCTGGAAGGCGACGAGGAACTCTGATGGATGCCCGGCCGCGAGGCCGTTCTTCCCCGGCCCGGCCCGACGGTGGCTCGATCCCTTGATTTCTGTCCTGGGGGCCTGAGGGCCCCTTAGGCCCCTTCGGGCGGTTCGAGCTGGATCGTGCTGTGGGCGATGCCGAGCCGGGCCAGTTCCGCCTTGGCCTCATGCAGCAGGTCCATGTCGTTGATGCTGCCGGGACGGCGCGTCAGATGGGCCGTCATCGCGTTCTGGGAGGTGCTCATGCCCCAGACGTGCAGATGGTGCACATCCAGCACCCCCGGCAGGCTGCGCAACACCCCGTCCACCTCGTTGAGATCGATGCTGGCGGGCACGGCATCGAGGGCCACGACCAGGGCATCGCGCAGCAATTGCCAGCCGCTCCAGGCGACCGCCAGGCCCACGCCGATCGCGGTGGCGGCATCGAGCCAGTTCCAGCCGGTGAGCTTCACCAGTAGGGCGCTGACCAGCACCGCAGCGGACACGGCCGCATCGGTGAGCAGATGGACCACGGCGGCGCGGCGGTTGAGATCGTGGCTGTGGTCGCTGCCGAACAGGCGCGCCGAGCCGAGATTGACGGCGACACCCACCGCCGCCGCCACCGCCACCGGTCCGCCGACCACCGCCACCGGTTCCATCAAGCGCTGCAGCCCCTCGACGATCACCACGGCGGCGGCCATCAGGATCAGCACCGCATTGATCAGCGAGGCCAGCTGGGTGCTGCGGCCATAGCCATAGGTGAAGCGCGGCGTCGCTGGCCGGGCACTGAGCCGTTCGGCCCCCCAGCCGAAGAGCAGGCCGGCGACATCACCGAGATTGTGAACCGCATCGCCGATCAGGGCCAGCGAGCGCGCTGTTGAGGATGATGCTCCAGCGAAAGGCCGCCGCTGAGCCACTGCGGTGCTGATGCTGGCGCGGATGGGGCTGGCGCTGCAGCTGCACCGCCGGATGGACGTGCTCGTGTCGGGTACCCATGGGAGCGATCAGGTGAGCGCCTGGCGCAGGGCCACCAGACCGAAGAGCAGGAACAGGCCGCCACTGAGGCGATAGAGCAGCTGTTCGCTGATGCGACCGCCGATCCAGCGGCCGGACCCGACCGCCAGCCAGGTGACCACGGCGTGGCCGGCCAGGGTGCCGGCGAGCAGGGCGCCGAAGCCGAAGCCCGGTGCGGTGGCCAGAAAGATGGTGGTGAACTGGGTGCGATCACCCAGCTCGGCGATGAACACCAGGGCGAAGGCCTCCCAGATCACGGCCCAGGAGGTGGTGATCGCCTGGCGCTTTTCGGCCTCATTGACCGCCTCCTCGGCATCTCGGGCCTCAGCGTCGGCGGCGGCGCTGCCCAAGGCCTGGGCATCGATCAACAGCTTGACCCCAAAGCCCAGGAACAGTACCGCCGCCAGCCAGGGCACCAGGGAAGCGGGCAGCAGCTCCCGCAGGCCGTAGCCCAGGGCCAGGGAGATCAGGGTGACGGCCGCCAGGGCGGCGAAGGCGCCGACAAACACCCAGCGGGCCCGATGCCGGGCCGCCAGGATCAGGGCCATAAAAAACGTCTTGTCACCCAGCTCCGCCAGGGTGATGGCGGTGAAGCTCGAGCCAAAGGCCGCCAGAGAGGGTTGCACCACGGCAGCACATTCAACAGCTCCAGCTTGCCGCTTCACCGGCCCGCCCCAGGTGTCCGCCGCCACCATCCGCCGCTGAGACCATCGGCAACCCCACCGCCAACCCCACGACCAACCCGCCGGCAGCCCGGACCAGCACCGATCAGAGCAGTACAGATGAACTAGCGTTGAGGACCCTGCCGTCGCGTCGTGGTCGCTTCCCCTTTGCCGGCTGTGCCGGAGCCGGCTACGCCGGAGCCGGCAGAGCCAGAGCCGCCGGGCGTTGACCTGGCCCGGCTGCTGATCCGGGATCCGGAGCGGACCGTGCTGCTGCGGGTGGCCGGGCCCTCGATGCAGGGGGCCGGCATCCAGCACGGCGATCTGCTGGTGGTGGACCGGGCCCGCCAGGCCACGGCCGGAGCGATCGTGGTGGCGCGCTTCGGCGGCCAATTCACGCTCAAACGCCTGCGCCAGCACCGGGGCCGCCACTGGCTGGAGGCCGCCCACCCCGACTATCCGCCGATCCCCCTGGAGCCAGCGGCGACCAGCGGCGCAGAGGGCGAAGCAGACGCCGACACAGCCGGCGATGAGGTGCAGCTCTGTGATCCACCCGCTCTGAGAGCCCATGCCCCGCGCCACCGTGCTGATCGACGGCAACAACTTCTACGCCTCCTGCGAGGCGGTGCTCGATCCAGCCGTGATCGGCCGGCCGCTGGTGGTGCTCTCCAACAACGATGGCTGCATCGTTTCGCGCAGCGCCGAGGCCAGGGCCCTGGGCATCCCCATGGGCAGCCCCTGTTTCAAGCTGCAGCCGCTGCTGCAACGCCACGGTGTGATCGTGCGCAGCTCCAACTACGGCCTCTACGCCGACATGAGCCAGCGGCTGATGGCCACCCTGGAGGCCTGGGTGGAGGAGCTGGAGATCTATTCGATCGATGAGGCCTTCGGTCTGCTGCACCGGCCGCCGGCGGCTGATGGCCAACCGGGTGATCTACGGAGCTGGGGATGCCAGCTGCGGGAGCGGGTGCAGCGCGACCTGGGCCTGCCGGTGGCCGTGGGCATCGCCCCCACCAAGGTGCTGGCCAAGCTGGCCAATCGCATCGCCAAACGGGATCCGCTCCAGGGCGGCGTCTTCGACCTGGGCGCCGTCGACGACCCAACCCCCTGGCTGGAAGGCATCGCCATCGAGGACGTCTGGGGCATCGGCCGCCAGCTCTCGCGCTGGTGCCGCCTGCGGGGCATCGCCGATGCCCGCGCCCTGCGCGACATGCCGCCGGGGGAACTGCGCCGCCGCTGCGGCGTGGTGGGACTGCGGCTGCAGCAGGAGCTGCGGGGCCAGGCCTGCCTGCCGCTGCAGAGCTTGCCTGCGGCCAAACAAGAAACCTGCGTCAGCCGCAGCTTCAGCCGGCCAGTGACCAGCCGCGAGGAGCTGCGTCAGGCGATCGCCACCTACCTGAGCCGGGCCGCCGAGAAGCTGCGCCAGCAGCGGCAGCGGGCCGGGGCGATCACGGTGTTCGTGCGCAGCAGCCCGTTCGATGGCAGCAGCTACTACAGCAATGCCGCCACCGTGGCCCTGGCACTGCCCAGCAACGACACCGCCGTGCTGCTGGCCGCCGCCCTGCCCCTGGCGGACAGCCTGTATCGCCGCCACAAAGCGCTGCAGAAGGCGGGGGTGCTGCTGCAACAACTGCAACCGGAGGAGCTGTTGCAACACCATCTGCTGGTGCCGCTCGAGCCCGGGGAGCAACGGCGCCGCGAGGCCCTGATGGCCACCATCGACGGGCTCAACCGCCGCTACGGCCGTGGCACGGTGCAGTGGGCCGCCTGCGGCCTGCAACCGACCTGGGCGATGCGCCGCTCGCGGCTGTCGCGGGCGGCCACCACCCGGATCAGCGATGTGCCGGTGGTGCGGGCCTAGATCAGGTGCTGGAGCCAGCACCACCTTGGTTGTCGCCGGAGCGGGCCTTGGACGAGGCGGCTGACGTCTTACCGGTGCGGAGGGAAACGATGATCGCCCACTCGGCGTCGCTGAGATTGGCGGGCTTGGCATCATCGCCGTCATGCAGCGAATCGAACCAGGCCGCATCCACAGGCTCACGGCTGCGCCGGCCCTTACCCAGCAGTTCGGCCAGACAAAAACGGATCAGCCCCGGCAGATTGAGCACGTGCAGCAGCAGGCTGGAGCCTTCGCTCTGCAACTGGCCGATGGCGGCGAAGCACACGGCCAAGGCCAGGGCCGCCAGGCCATCGGTGATCCAGCCCAGCAGGCCGCCCTGCAGCCGCAACTTGCGCAGCTCGGCCAGGCGGTTGTCGGCGCGCTCGATCTGGGGCTGGAGCTGATCGAGCACCACCGAGCGCACCACATCGATGGGCTTGGTAAATGCGCCCTGGATTTCAGCAGGGGCGCCGGGCAAACGGCTGATCGCCAGCTTCATCGCCGCTTCGCTGTTAGCGACGCGAATCTCTTCAGCCACAGCCTTGACCTGACGCAGGGCCCGCAGCTCGCCGCTGTTGCCAGCGCCCAGCAGCTTGATGCCCGCGGAGGTCTGCAGGGGAATCAACAACAAAAAGCCAAGGGCAGCCAAAAAGGCCAGCCGCCGCACCCACAGCACCTGGCCCGCCAGGCTGCGCGATTGCGAGCGCAGCAACTGAGCCAGCAGCAGCAGCACCCCACCCAGCAACGGGAAAATCGCCGTGGTGCGCAGGGCATTGGCCAGCTGCAGCTGCCAGGCGGGCTGCAGCAAGGCCACCGGTAACAGCAGTTTGAGCAGAAAGGCAAAAAACAGGCCGATCAGCCCGAAGCCGATCTGCTGGAGCACCAGCGAGATCTCGACGCTGTGATCTCGCTCAGAAAATGAAGCGCTCATAAGCCGATTGGGTGATGCTTAAAAAGAGTCCGATCGCGCGGATGCCCACAGCGATCAAAAAAACCAGGGACAAAAGCCTCCCGCAAGAGTTTCACACAGTCCCAGAAACAGGCCAACAGAACAAAAGCGACAGCAAGCCTGAGGCCTGAGCTCCGACACAAGCGAGGGCACGACCCACAGAGGACCCGGACAGTTCACCAGATGACCGCAGCAGCCTTGTAGCAAACACGATCATCAGGCGTTGCAGATCTGCAGCAGGGCACGAAAGTTGTGCAGAACGTAGTTTTTTGCCAAACCGAGCTGAATCCTTTGAAGCGCCTTCAACAGCTCCTAAGCCTCCTCGGCTTCACGGGTCTGTTGGCCATGGCCAGCATGGCGATGGGTGTGGCGCAGCCGGCACAGGCGGCGGTTGCATGCAGTGGCATCGACGCAACGGCTGCTTTAAGTCCAGGATTTACAGGCAGCGGATTGAGCTACTACGGGAAATGCAGCATCTCCGGCAACAAACTTTGATATTGACCTGACCAATGTATTAAGTTCAGGTGATTTTAATACCTCGAACGTTTTTAGCTTGCAACTGGCGAACTTGAATGTCGATAGCTCTCTGCCTGCCTTGACCCTACAAAACGTTCGCCTCAGTGTGGAAGGATTCGTCGGAGTCAACCCATTTGCTGAGCAAGTGATAACAATCTGGGGGTCAACTGCAACCGCTCAACCAACTGGCACTCTCGCTGCTGGCACTGAACAAGGTGCTACTGGCTATGGAGTGAGCGGAACAGTCAATCCAACAACAGGAGCCTTTCCAGTTGTGGGAGTTACGCTAACACCAACAAACACGCCTGGCATCTTTGGAACAGCAGGTGTTTTAAACACTGCACCATTTCAACTTTCGACAGCCGGTGTTAGCTCTATTGCAAAACTTAGAATTCTTGGAACAATTTCCGGCTATACGGGGCCTGGTGCATTTACTGCGGGCATAGGAATTAATACATCCCAAGTTTCTCCGTATACACCAAGTGTCATTTGCGGCAATGCTTTCACCTATGGATTGCCCGAGGTCCCCGGCCCCCTGCACAAGGGGGCTTTTTTATTGGCTGCAATTGACATGGCAGTAGAACCCATTGCACCGACAGCATCAATGAACCAAGGTCGAGGGATCCCAGCAACCTTGATCCGCTGGTCGCACGGATCAGCACCACAGATCCGCAAGATCGTTGTCAGCCGGGCTCAGCTGGGGCCTGGGGCAGGGCTTCAACAATCATCTGAGCATTCACGGCGATGATCTCCAGCGCGTCCTCGTTATCGAGAAAGGCGTCGAAACTGGCATAGCGCTCAATGCGGGGTTCGGCTTCGGGGTCAGCGCAGGCCGCCTCCCAGTCGCCATCATCAGGCGCCACCAAGGCGTAGCAGGCCAGGGCCTCCTGCAGGTCACCGCCATCGCCGATCGCCTCGCCGTGCCAGTACACCTCGTAAAAATCCTGGGCCGGTGCGCTGTCCATCTCCTTGTCAGATCCCATCTCTGAAAGCTAGCTCAATAAGCGAGCTCAAAAAGCAATCTCAAAAAGCAGTGGACAAGCTGGCGATCTGATTGCGGCCGTTGCTCTTGGCAAGTTCCAGGGCCTTGGCGGCGCGCTGCATCAAATCATCAAAGCTGTTGTCGGCGGGGCCGAGGCTGGTGAGGCCACCACTGATGTGCAACTGAAAATCAGAGTGGCTATACACCCCCGGGATCGCCGCCACCGCCTGGCGCAGCTGCTCCGCCAGGCCCATCGCAGGGCCATGGGCCATGTCCACCAGCAGCAGGGTGAACTCACCATCACCGAGACGGGCGGCAAAATCCTGTTCGCGCAGAAAGCTGCGGCTCTTGGCCACCAGATCGCCTAACAACTTGTCGCCGGCCGGATGGCCCCAGCGGTTGTTCACCTGGCGCAGATTGTCGATGTCAAAGGTGAGCAGCGACAAGGGATAGCCGTGTTGGCGGGCGCGGCGGTACTCGCGATTGCCGATCGCCAGGAACGTCTGCCGCTTCGGTAGCCCCGTGATCGGGCAGAGCATGGCGATGCGCCGCAGCTCGATCTCGCGCATCACCAGCTCGGAGAGCAGTTGCAGCTGGTGGATCTGTTCGGCGCTGGGTTGCCGCGGCTGCTGGTCGATCACACACAGGGTGCCGAGGTTATGGCCATCGGGGCTGCTCAGCGGCGCACCGGCATAAAAACGGATATGGGGCTCATTGGTCACCAGGGGATTGGTGCTGAAGCGCTCATCCACCCGGGCATCCGGCACCACCAGCACGCCGTCCTCAGCAATCGCATGGGCGCAGAACGCCATCGTGCGCGGCGTTTCGCTCGCCTCCAGGCCCTTGCGGGTGAGGGACCACTGGCGGTCCTTCTCCACCAGCGAAATCAGCGACATCGGCACCTGGAAGATCGAACTGGCCAGCTCGACGAGGCGATCAAAGTGCTCGTCGCTGGCCGTACCGATCACGCCATGGCGCTCCAGATCCCGCAGACGCTGCTCCTCATCGACGGGAATCGGATAGGCCGGATAGGGGGCCACGGGCATACTCCCTGCAGCGCTTCACGCTAAGCGCCCAGCGGCAGGCGTCGCGCAAAACAGTGACGATGGCTGACGTGGAGCGGGCGGCTGGCTCCGCAGCGTCAGGCAGCAGCCGGCGTGAGGATCTCGTCGTAGCCGGCGCAGCGGCGTTGATCGAGATCCTGCAGATAGCGGCGCTCGCTGTAATAAGCCTCCTGAAAGCGCAGCGCATCGGCATTGAGCTCGCTGAACAGGCCCTCGATGCGCATCTCCATCGACAGGGACGGATCCCTGGCGGGGAGATCTGCGGCAGCTGCCGATTGGAGATCCAGGTCGCTGCCGGGTCCAGCTGCAGTCGGGAGTGGTTCGCCGTCGCTGCCGAGCCGCTCCTGCTGCAGCAGCGTGGCCAGGCAGTGCTCCAGGCTCCGCAGCCGCTGGGAGCCCCAGGCATCGAGTAGATGGCGGCAGCGCTTTTCGGTGGCCAGCCGCGCCCGCATCGCGATCGCGCCGCGCAGCAGCAGCAGGGGCTGGCCCAGGGCCAGGCGTTGAACATCGGTGGGCTGCAGCAGCGGCGTTAGCCGGGGCAGCAGCTCGTTGCCCTCGATCAGCAGCCGGTCGAACAGCAGCCGCGGTAGGTCGAGATCGGCCAGGTCGTGGCCCGGATCCAGCCCGCGGCTGATCGCCTCCAGACGGCCGGCACCGAGGTTGTCTTCTTCGAGTTCGGCGATCGACGCCCAGAGCCGGCGATGGGGCTGGAGCGCGAAATCCTCCTGCTCCCACTGGCGCAGTTGCTGGCGCATGGCGGCGCGATCGCGCGGGCAGTGCAGATAGAGCCGCAGCAGATCCGCCTCGGCCCGCTCCTGCACCGTGGCCGATCCGGGCTGCTCCCAGCGGGCGGAGCGGCCGTGCCAGCGCTGGCCCTTGACCTGCTGGCGCAGGTCATCCTCCAGGCTCTGGGCCAGGCGGGCCTGGCCGCCCGAGAGCCGCTCGGCCACCTGCTGCAGGTAGCGGCTGCGCACGGCGCTCTGGGGCAACTTGCCCAGCAGGGCCACCAGGGCCGAGACGGCCTGCTGGAACTGATCGGCGCGGACCAGATCCCGGCCTTCGAGCACCTGCTCGATCTGCCAATCGAGCCACAGAGGCGAGCCATCGAGCAGGGCGCGGTACTCACCCGCCCCATGCACCTTGAGGAAGTCATCGGGATCCTTGCCGGCCGGTAGCTGCAGCACCCGCAGCTCCAGCTGGCCCTGCAGCGCCAGCTGCTCCACCTCGCCGATGGCCCGCTGAGCCGCCCGCACCCCGGCGCCGTCACTGTCGAAGTTGAGGATCAAGCGTTTGCTGTCGCAGCAGCGGCAGAGCTGGGTGATCTGCTGGCTGCTGAGGGCCGTGCCCAGGGCCGCCACCGCATTGGTGATCCCGGCGGCATGGAGGGCGATCACATCGAAGTAGCCCTCCACCACCACGGCTCGGTCGTCCTTGCGGATCGCCTCGGCGGCCCGGTCGAGGCCGAACAGGTGCTTGCCCTTCTCGAACACCTCCGTTTCCGGTGAGTTGAGATATTTCGGCTCGGCGCCGTCCAGGCTGCGGCCGCCGAAACCGATCACCCGCCCCTGGCGATCGCGGATCGGCACCATCAGGCGATGGCGGAAACGGTCATAAAAACCATCGCCGCCCTTGCGGGCTACCACCAGGCCGGCCGCCTCCAGCAGCTCCGGGGCCAGGCCTTCCACCTGCTGGAGATGCAGCAGCAGCCCATCCCAGCGCTCGGGCGCGTAGCCAAGGCCGAAGGCCTCGATCGTCGCTTCCGACAGGGCGCGAGCATCGCGCAGATAGGTAATGGCCCCGGCCCCTTCGGAGGCGCGCAGGCAACTCTGGAACCAGCCGGCCGCCAGGGCCAGCACCCGATGCAGCTTGTCGCGGCGCGAGAGCTGCTGGCGCAGGCGCTCCTGCTGGGGCCCATCGAGGGTTTCGACCGGCAGCTGGTATTTGCGCGCCAGCTCCAGCACCACATCGGCGAAGCTGAGGCGCTGCAGCTCCATCAGGAACTTGATCGCGTTGCCGCCGGCGCCACAGGAGAAGCAGTAATAGAACTGCTTGGCCGGCGACACCGTCATCGACGGCTTGCTGTCGTCGTGGAAGGGGCAGATGCCGACGAACTCCCGGCCCTTCTTTTTGAGCACCACGTGCTCACCGACCACATCGACGATGTCGGCCCGTTCCTTGACGGCCTCGATCGTGCGGGGGTGGAGGCGGGGCAGAGACAGGGGAGGAGCGCGTTAGCGGACGAAAAACCAACACCATCCCTGGTGGGTGATGTGCCGCCATTGTGACCCATCCCACCAGGGATGGGAGCGGGCGGGATGGTAGGCGGCCATGACAGCGTGGGGTGATCCACGGGAGTTGGCGCTGGGGCGGGAAGGGAACCAAATAACAGCGATGGAGCTCCCGGCGCAGGAGACCCAATCCGCCGTACTGGGGTTGTTGTTGGGTGCGCTCAGCTTCAGCCTGATGACCGTCTGCGTGAAGGGGGCCGGGGTCCGGCTGCCCGTGGCGGAGCTGGTGCTGGCCCGGGGTCTGATGTGCGTTGCTCTGAGCTGGTGGATGTTGCGCCGGGATGCGATCAGCCCCTGGGGCCGGAGGCGGCGCCTGCTGGCGACCCGGGGAGTGCTGGGCAGCATCGCCCTGGCTTGTGTGTATGGGGCCGTGACCCGCCTGCCCCTGGCCACAGCGACCCTGCTGCAATACCTGTACCCCACCTTCACCGCCCTGATCGCCTGGCTGAGCCTGGGGGAACTGCTGAGCCGCCGCATTTTGCTGGCCTGCGGCTGCGGCTGGCTCGGGGTGCTGGTGGTGGCCCGGGGCGTTAGTCCGATCGGGCTGGGGGCCACGCTGGCGCCTGTGCAGCCTGTGCTGCTGCATGGGGCGGCACAGGCGGCTGGGATCGGAGTCGTGCTGGCTGTGGCCGGAGCCCTGCTCACGGCGCTGGCCTACGTCAGCGTGCGCGAACTGGGGCGAAGCGAAGCGCCGCTAGTCATTGTTTTCTGGTTTCCGCTGATGTCAGTGCCCCTCAGCCTGCCGTTTGTACTGCTCGATCCCGTTCTACCCAACGGCAGCGAATTGATCTGGTTGGTGGGGGTGGGTCTGTTCACCCAGCTCGGGCAGATCGGCCTTACCCATGGTCTGACCCGCCTGCCAGCGGCCCGGGCCACCACGATCGGCTACGTGCAGGTGGCGTTCGCAGCGCTGTGGGGCTGGTTGTGGTTCGGCGAGAGCATCGGCCCCGCCACCGGGCTCGGGGCGCTGCTGATCCTGATCGCCGCCCTGCTCAGCCGCTGAGGGAGATGCAGAACCTAGAACTGAGCTGAAGAGCACAGATCTAAAGTCTGGAGCGATAAATGGCGGCCTGTCCGTTCTGCTGATGCTCTATCCATGGCAGCTGTTGGCGACGATCGGTGTGACCATCGCCTCCGTTGCCACCGGGGAGGGCCACACCGGCAGCTCGCCCGGCCCCGGCGTTGCGATCTCCCTGATTCCCGATCAGCTGCACGGGAACGGTCTCCCCCTGCCGGTGGTGATGGTGGTGATCGGCAGCATGTTTCTGGCCACCCTGGCGATCAGCCGCTTCAGCCTGAAGCTGGGCATTCCGGCAATCCTGGGCGTCCTGATCTTCGGGCTGTTGATTGATCCGGGAGAGTCACCCTTCTCCCCGACCACAATTGAATGGCTGCATACCCTCAGCCTGTCGATGCTGCTGTTTTACGCAGGACTCAAAACCGAGCTGCGTTCGATCCGAGGATTTCTGGAATATGGAATTCTGCTGGCTGTCGGTGGCGCCATTGTTTCTTCCCTGATTCTCGGCCTGATCATCTGGGTGCTGGGGTCGGCAACCGCTTCAGGCCTGCATCTGGGATTCAATCAGATCCCCCTCGGTGTAGCGATGGTGATCGCCGCCTGCCTCGGTTCCACCGATGCCAGTGCGACGATCGGTGTGCTCAATGCCAGCGACCGCATCCTGCCGAAACGGCTTCAGTCGTTGCTGGAATTCGAGGCTTCGGTCAACGATCCAGCTGCGATTCTGTTTCTGGGGCTCGTGGTGGGGCTGACGACCATGAGCGTCGGCAGCAGTTCGGACTCCGTGCTGATGGTGCAAATGCAATTCTTCGTGCAGAAGATCGGATCTGGGCTATTGGTGGGTCTGGTGATTAGTTATCTGGCCCGCTTCAGCCTGGAGCGACTGGTGCATGATCAGGCCCAGCTGCTGGTGCTCGGAGTGGCGATCGCCCTGCTCTCCTACGGCATCGCCGACCTGCTGGGAGGTTCTGGCTTCATCTCAGCTTACATCTGCGGCTTATTTCTGGCCAATCATAAATATAATAATTCTAACATTAGCAGCCACTATCTGCAGGCGACTTTATTGCCGTTTAACTCGATGACCGAGATTGCCGTCTTCTTGATCTTCGGGGTTGAAATGATGCCTGCAAAAATTATGAATGTTCTGCCTTTCGGCTTCCTTGTAGCCATGATCCTCATGCTCGTGGCTCGCCCTTTGAGTGTGCTGGCTTTTCAATGGTTATCGCCATTCAGCTTAAAGGAGACGCTGTTGATCTCCTGGTGCGGGCTTCGGGGTGCAGTGCCCCTGGCCATGAGCTTTGTGATCTCAGACACGATCCCGAAGATGCGGGGGATCGATCCGGTTCTGTTGACCAGGCTAGTCAACAACGCTGAGGGGATCATCTTCTGCGTGGTGATGATCAACCTCCTGATTCAGGGGCTGAGCCTGCGTCATGTGGCCCACTGGCTAGGACTGCATGCTGAATCGCCCGCTGATCACGCCGTTTCCGCAGCGGGTGATTGATTTAGCTCATCCCACCCATCAACGGCAGCCGCAGCTGCATGGACCGTCGCCTGGGTCGAGCGGCGCCATCAGCCCAGGCCGGCCTGACGACTCGCCCCCGGCAGCGGCAGCGGATCGGTGATCCAGTCCTGGCCGCTGACGTCAGAGCTGCCAACGGGCCGCGCCAGCCGCCAGCTCTGGCCGCGCTCGCCTTGCTGCAGGAAGAGCTCGAACGGGCTGTCCACCCGGATCGGGTCCCCGGCCAGCCGCCAGTCGAAGTGCCCAGCAAGCCGCAGCCCGGCGGCCTCGCCGATCCGCAGCGGCTGCTGCTCCTCCAGGCGCACCCGGCTCACCTCCGGCAGACCGGGCGGCTGCAGATCCAGAGCCTGGGCCACCTGGGCCTGGGTCAGCTGAATCTGCAAGGCCAGGGCCTGCAACAGCACCGTGCGTGGCGGCTGGGGCCGCAGGCCGCAGCCCGTCAAGGCCAATGGCAGCAGCAACAACAGAGCCAGCGCCAGGACCGCGAACCAGGAGATCGGGCCGGCTGAGCGGCGGCGCGGCTGGGGGGTTGGCAGGGCGGGCAGCATGGGGGCCGGTGCACGGACTTCCATGATCGGCTGGCTCCAGGGACAACTGGCCGAACCATGGCAGCAGGCGAACCGTTGCGGCGCCCTGCTGATCTGTCAGGGGGTTGGCTACGAGCTGCAGTTCAGCCCGAGGCACTGGCGCCAGTTGCCCCAGGCGGGCGCTGAGCTGACCCTGCACATTCACCACAGCATCCGCAACGACGGCTGGACCCTCTACGGCTTTCCGCTGCGCCCCCTGGGACTGCTCGGGGCGATGAGCGCCGAAGAGCTGGTGCAGGCGATCGTCCAGGCCGACCTGCTGCGACTGGCCCAGGCGCCCGGGGTGGGCAAGCGCACCGCCGAGCGCCTTTCGGTTGAACTGCGCAGCCGCCTCAAGGATCGCTTCTGCTCCCTGGTGGCGATGCCGGAGAGCTTCGAGGATCTGGCCGAGGGTGATCTGAATCTGCCCGAGGGGGCCGGCCGCGATGATGTGCAATTTACCCTGGGGGCCCTGGGCTACGAGCCCCTGGAGATCCACCGGGCGCTGCGGGTCGTGGCGGCCCAGGGGCTGACGGGCTCCGACCCCGGCGATGACTGGATCCGCGAGTGCCTGCGCTGGCTGTCGCGCTCCGCCGCCTGAAACCAATCCGGGGGGCTGAGGCGCCAGCGGACAGACGCGTCCAAAGCGAGCTTCTGACACGGTAAAGTCAACGTTTGCACCGTAAGGGCTTCGGCCTGCGCACGCTTTCGCCCATGCCGCTCACCACCCCCAAGAAGCAAGAACTGATCAACGGCCATCAAACCCACGGCACCGATACGGGCTCGGTGGAGGTTCAGGTGGCGATGCTGAGTGAGCGGATCAACCAGCTCAGCGGCCATCTGCAGAAAAACATTCACGACTTCTCCTCCCGTCAGGGTCTGCTGAAGATGATCGGGCGCCGCAAGCGTCTGCTGAGCTACCTGCGCAGCCAGAGCCAGGACCGTTACGCCGGTCTGATCAGCAAACTCGGCATCCGCGGCTGAGGGCGTCGCCATGGCCCCCAAGCGGGACCCCAAACCCTTCGGTTCAGCCCAGCCCCCCAAGGCCAGCGGCGGCAGAAGCAAACCCCAGCCCAGAGCGACCGCGACGCGCCAGCGGGCGATCCCCGATGCGGTGGCCAATCGCATGGCCCGGCGCATTGCCATCGCCACTGGCATCCCCACCGTGATGGGCATGGGTGTCTTCATCGGCAGTTATCTGGTGGTGAGCCAGGGCCTGCTCGACATCCCCACGGGCATTACCCTCGTGGCCTCGGGCGGATGTTTTTTGCTGGGTCTGTTCGGCCTCAGCTACGGCGTGCTCTCCTCCAGCTGGGAGGACGGTGCCGGCACCTTGCTGGGCGCCGAGCAGATCGGCGTCAACATCGGCCGATTGCGGCAATCCGTGCGGGCGATGCGTGAAGGCTCCGGCAACAACGGCTGATCACCTTCAACCGATCCCCAAGCTGTGATCGGGTTCAGGAGCCGACGGAACAACGGCAAACTGACCCGACAGACGCTGGTTGCCTGTCGGGTCAGAGATGAAAGCTGTCTGGCCAGCCATACATCCCCGGGGTCTGGGAAGGAGCGAGACCTTGCCACGGGCCTGAAGCTGGCTTTTTCGGCGGAAGCTCAGGCCGCTGGCCCGATCGGCGAGCGCAGGCTGACGGTGAAATCGGCGGCCGCCAGGGTCTGAGCGGCGGCCGGGGCATCGGCCACGCAGAACTGGGGTCCGAGCCGCACCCAGCGGGTTTCGGCGCCCTGCCGCACCAGGGCCACCACCGGCACCCGCACGCCCGCCTCCTCCTGGCCGGGGCGGTGTTGGGTCAGGCATTCGCGCAGGCGATGCTGAATGGCGATGTCACCAGCCTGCTGGGGATCGAGTTCCACCTGCAACAGCTGCAGATCATCAATGCTGCGGCAGTCATCGACGATCAGCTGAACCCGTTCATCGCGGCGATCCACCGTGGCCCAGACCAGCAGCCGGGCATCGACCATCAGGTGGTCGGCCAGGCGCGCGTAGGTCTTGGGGAAGACCACCGCCTCGCAGCTACCGGTGAGATCCTCCAGTTGCAGCACCGCCATGCGGTCTCCTTTGCGGGTGTTCACCTGGCGTAGCTCCGGCACCATGGCCACGATGCTGACCTTGGCCTTGTCGGCCTGCTCTTCGAGCCGGGCCAGGCCGATCGGTGACAACAGGCTGACCTGGGCCGACAGCTGGCGCAGCGGGTGGTCGGAGATGTAGAAGCCCAATAGCTCTTTCTCCAGCTTCAGTTTTTCGGTGGGGGGATAGTCCGCCACCGGCGCCGCCTTCGGCGCCGTGCTGCGATCGTCGCCGCCGGCGCCCGGGGCCGCCGCGGCGGTCATCAGGTCGAACAGGTTGCCCTGCCCGCTGACCCGGTCGCGGGCGCGGGAGTTGGCCCAGTCCAGCACCAGATCGAGATCGGCCATCAACTGGGCGCGGTTGGCCCCGGTCTGCAGCCCGTCGAGGGCTCCGCAGTGAATCAGCGATTCCAGCGAACGGCGATTGAGCTGCTGCGTCGGCAGCCGATCGCAGAGATCAGCCAGGGAAGCAAAGGGCCCATCGGTGCGGCGCTGTTCGATCAGCAGCCGGATCGCCCCATCGCCGAGATTGCGCACCGCCGAAAGGCCGAAAAGGATGCGATCACCCACCGGCGTGAAATCGATGCCGGACGCATTGACATCGGGTGGCAGCACCTCGATCCCCATCGCCTGGCAATTGGCGATGTAGCGCTGCACCTTCTCACTCTGGCCGGCGTTGACCGTAAGCAGGGCGGCCATGTAGGCCACCGGATAGTGAGCCTTGAGATAGGCCGTCTGATAAGTGACGGCGCCGTAGGCGGTGGAATGGCTCTTGTTGAAGCAGTATTCGGCGAACAGCACCATCTGCTCGAACAGCGCTTCGGCGACCTTCGGATCGACGCCGCGATCGGTCGCCCCCTGCACGAACAGCCCCTGGTGTTTCTCCATTTCAGACTTCTTCTTCTTGCCCATCGCCCGCCGCAGCAGATCGGCCTCGCCGAGGGAATAGCCAGCCAGATCCTGGGCGATCTTCATGATCTGCTCCTGGTAAACCATGATCCCGTAGGTCTCACGCAGGATCGGCTCGAGCTTGGCGTGGGCCACATCGATCGCCTCGCGGCCGTGCTTGCGATTGATGAACTTGGGAATCAGACCCGCATCGAGGGGACCCGGCCGATAGAGCGCCAGAATGGAGGAGATATCTTCCAGGGATGAGGGCTTGAGATCGCGCACGATCTGGCGCATGCCGCTGGATTCAAGCTGGAAGATGCCTTCAAGATCACCGCGGGCCAGCAGGGCGAAGGTGCCGGCATCGGCTTCGGGCAGGGCATCGGGATCGAGGCGCTGACCGCTACTGCGCTCGATCAGATCAATTGTCTTCTCGATCATGGTGAGATTCTTGAGGCCGAGGAAGTCCATCTTCAGCAGCCCCATCGCCTCCACATCCTCCATGTAGTACTGGGTGATCACCTGGCCATCGTTGTTGCGTTGCAGCGGCACCAGCTGATCTAGAGGATCGGCGGCGATCACCACACCGGCGGCATGGACACCGAAGCGACCCAGTGGCGCACCTTCGGATCACCTTCGTATTTCTGGCGGAACTCAGGGTTGGGCGATTCAGCGCCGATCATCTCCTTGAGCTTCGCCGGCTTGCCGCGCACTACCGGGATCAATTTAGCCAGGCGATCGGCCTCGCCATAGGGAATGTCCAGCACCCGGGCCACATCCTTGAGCACCGCCTTCGAGGTCATGCGGTTGAAGGTGATAATCTGAGCCACCTTGTCTTCGCCATAACGGCGCGTGACATACTCGATCACCTCGCCCCGGCGCTCGATGCAGAAATCGGTGTCAATATCCGGCATCGACTTGCGTTCCGGATTGAGGAAGCGCTCAAACAGCAGTCCGTGCCTGACCGGGTCGATGTTGGTGATGCCCAGGGCATAGGCCACCAGCGAACCAGCGGCCGAGCCCCTGCCCGGCCCCACGGCGATGCCGCTGTCGCGGGCGAATCGGATATAGTCCCAGACCACCAGAAAATAGGTGGGGAAGCCCATCTGCTCCATTACCTGCAGCTCAAAGGTCAGCCGTTCGCTGTAGAGCGGCTCAAACGACTGTGCAACCTCCAGGCCCAGGCGGGCCCGCAACCCCTGCTCGCTAATCTCAGTGAGATAGCTGACGGCGGTGTGGCCCTCCGGGATCGGGAAGCGCGGCATCTGATAGCGGCCGAGGATGTCGTAGTCCTCTACCTTCTCGGCCACCTTCACCGTGTTGGCGATGGCCTCGGCGATCACGTCTGGTTGGAGGTGGTCATGGAATAACAGGGCCATCTCGGCCTCGCTCTTGATGTATTCGGTGCCGGTGTAGCGCAGGCGCTTCTCATCGCTGATCAGCTTGCCGGTGAGCACACACAGCAGGGCATCGTGCGCTTCAACATCACCCACACTCAGATAGTGGGCGTCGTTGGTGGCGATCAGCGGAATACCGAGCTCGGCGGCGATGCTGGCCATGCCGGTGTTGACAATGCGATCCTCCAGACCGCCGTGATCCTGGATCTCAAGGTAGAAGTCGTCGCCGAAGGTCTGCTGATACCAGGCGGCCACCTCGCGGGCCACCTCGGGGCGACCCTGCAGAATCGCCTGCGGGATCTCGCCACCAAGGCAGGCCGTGGCCACGATCAGCCCCTCGCTGTACTGCTGCAGCAGTTGTTTGTCGATGCAGGCCCGCGAGAAGATGCCACGGCCGCGCATGCCGCGCATATGGCCGATGCTGGTGAGTTTGACCAGATTGCGATAGCCGACCGCATTCCTGGCCAGCACCACCAGGTGATAACGGCGTTCCTTCTTCGGCTGCGGATCCTCGATCGAGCCGTTGATCACATACATCTCATTGCCGATGATCGGCTTGATGCCGGCCTTGGTGCACAGCTTCAGCAGCTCGATCGCGCCATACATGACGCCGTGATCGGTCAGGGCCAGGGCCGGCATGCCCAAGGCCACGGCCCGCTCCACCATGGCCGGCAACTGGGAAGCCCCGTCGAGGAGGCTGTAGTCGCTGTGGTTGTGGAGGGGAACGAAGGCCAAAGGGGGTGCACCTGGGACCTGATCAGGCTAAGGCCAGACGCAACATTCAGGGCCCTGATGGCCGAATCCGGCAGTCGCCACACCACATCTGGTGGCAGGCCCGTAGCCCCTCGTCTCGAGGCGATCAGCGCCGGAAACTGAGGGTCTGCGTCGCCGCGACGGTCTTCTCGGGTTGCCAGAAGCTCGTGTCGGCCCCCACATCGAACAGCGTGGTGACCATGCCGGATTCAGCGTGATACCGGATTCGGCGTGATGAAAGATGTGGCGGTGGAAGGCCCCGATGCCGGGCTGGTCCGCATCCAGCAGGACGGTTCAGATGCCCTTCGGCCATCCCTGCACCGGCGCGCAGCGCCTTAACCAGAAACGAATGACGCCACAGCGCGATGGACATGGACTCCAGAGTCCGTTGGCTGACCTTCGCGTTTCCGCTGCAAGAAGCTTGTCTCTGAAGCAGCGATCAGGCCACCAGCTCGGCCGGTGGCCGCTGGGCCATCACCGCCGCCGCCTGCTCGTAGTGATGGGCCAGCTGCAGCAGCTTGGCCTCCTCCAGAACGCCGCCGATCAACTGAAGGCCGATCGGCAGGCCTTGATCGTCGAAGCCGCAGGGGACATTGATCGCCGGCAGCCCCGCCATGTTGGCCGGAATGGTGAGCAGATCGGATAGATACATGGTCAGGGGATCCTCGGCATGGGCGCCGAAGCGGAAGGCGGTGGTGGGGGAGGTGGGCGTCAGCAGCAGATCCACCTGCTCGAAGGCGCGATCGAAGTCGCGGCGAATCAAAGTACGCACCTGCTGGGCCTTGCGGTAGAAGGCGTCGACATACCCCGCGGAAAGGGCAAAGGTTCCGATCAGAATGCGGCGCTGCACTTCATCACCGAAACCCTGCGCACGGCTGCGGGCGGTCATCACCGCAAGGTTCTCGGCGGCGCCAGCGGGTTCGGCCCGGTGGCCGTATTTGACGCCGTCGTAACGGGCCAGATTGGCGGAGGCCTCCGATGGGGCGATTACGTAATAGGTGGCGATCCCATCGTTGAACCGCGGGCAGCTGATGTCCACCAGCTCACAGCCGAGCTGCTCCAGTTGGGCTGCCGCCGCCAGCACGGAAGACTTCACCTGGGGATCGAGACCCTCGGACTCGAAGCATTCGCGGATGATGCCCACCCGCAGGCCCCGGACGGGCTGCTCAAGGGTGGCGAGATAGTCCGGGACGGGATTGGTCAGGCAGGTGGAATCGCGGCGATCGGCACCGGCAATCACCTGCAGAATTTCGGCGCTGTCGGCAACGCTGGTGCAGAAGGGGCCCACCTGGTCGAGGGAGCTGGCGAAGGCCACGAGCCCCCAACGGCTGACCCGGCCGTAGGTGGGCTTGAGACCGACCACGCCGCAGAAGGAGGCCGGCTGGCGGATCGAACCGCCAGTGTCGGAGCCAAGGGAGGCCAGGCATTCGCCGGCGGCCACCGCCGCCGCGCTGCCACCGGAGCTGCCGCCCGGCACCCGCTCCGGATTCCAGGGGTTGCGGCTGGGACCGAAAGCCGAGGTCTCGGTGGAGCTGCCCATGGCGAACTCATCGAGATTGGTCTTGCCCAGCAGCACGGCACCGGCGCTCCAGAGCCGCTCGGTGACCGTGGACTCATAGGGGGGCACGAACGACTCCAGCATGCGGCTGGAGCAAGTGGTGCGAATGCCTTTGGTGCAGAGGTTGTCCTTGATCGCCAGCGGAATGCCCGCCAATGGCGGCAGGGTTTCGCCCGCCTGGCGGGCCGTGTCGATGCGATCGGCATCGGCGCGGGCCCGTTCGGCCGTGATCTCGAGGAAGGCATGCACCGTGGTGTCAACCGCGGCGATCCGTGCCAGATGCCGGTCGGTCAGCTCGCGGGCTGAAACCTCACCCCGTTGCAGTTTCCTGCGCCACTCGGCGATCCCCATCCAACCGCATCTCAGCTCAGCTGGACGCTATCAGCCGACCCAGCAATCAAGCCGAGAGCCCGGGGCGCTGGGCCAGATCCGGCGCCTCGGTGAGCGGTTCCTGGCGGTTGGTGCGCAGACAGGTGGATTCGAGCGAGCCAGGAGCCTCGCCGCGCAGATCAGCTAGGAATGTCGGCAGGGCGGCCTCGAGCGTGCTGCGCCGCACGAAGGGCCCGAACCAGTAGATGGCATCGGGGGAATGGGTTTCCACCCGCACCCACCAGGCCATCCCCAACCCATTGGCGAGGTTGCGCATGGGCCAGAGCAGGGGATTCATGGGCAACGGTTTCAACAGTCCCATTCTGACCAGATGGCCGGCCCATTAGCCGCCGCTGGCGCGCCTGCCAGGCGACGCGCCAGCGGCGGCTGGCACACCGGGGATCCGTGTCCAGCTCTGGGGCGTGCCCCCTGCCACTCCTGTACGGAGTGCGCCAGGACTGGCCAGGAAAGGTTGTCAACAGCAACACGATGGTCGAGCCGCCCAGTCTTTGGCCGCACGGTCTCTGGCCGCTCGCTCCGCAGCTGATCCGTAGCAACCGGTCAGCGGCGAACCAGCCCGACCGGCCATCCGCCGGCCACCAGGTGGATCACCAGTCATTGGCTGGAGGGTGCGGGTTCATCAAGCGGGTTCCCAGGCAGGGACTTCCAAGGGAGCCGTGGGCGAAACTATCGGCGCTCAAACCATGCGTGGGCCAAACCTCTGCCCAACTGGACAGGGCCACAAACAGGGCTACCCGGAGGCCAGGCCCATCCCTAAAACGGGCGAGCCTGGTGGCGATAGCCGCTCAGAGGACGATGTCCGCCTGGAACGAGGTGTCTTCTTCTTCGTCCTCGTCTTGGCTCTCCACAGCCGGGCTGGACGGGGGGGGGTCTGATGGCGTGTCAGCAGCGGCGAAGGCGGCAGCCCCGGACGCGCACACGGGCTCGGTCACAGCTTCGGCGGCGGCCTGAGCTGCGTAGTCACCGATCATCGAGTGATCAGGAATCGCCGACTGATCGAGCCCGTCCGCCTCTGCAGTGGATCCGGTGTCAGTGTTCTTTCCCTCAGCCAGCAGTGCATCTTCCAGCAGCGACTCGGCGACGAGCTCCGCTGCCGTGAACTCCAGCGACAGTGTTGGTTCCGAGCGCAGGTCTTCCGTCGCGGATTGCTCAGGTTGGGTGGTCTGCGACATCATCACCTCAGCCGACGTCAACTCAGCCATCGCTGCTTCGGTGAGCTCAGGGGAGGACTGCTGTTCAACTGATTCCTGCGCGGCCGGAGCCGGCAGCGCAGGCCGCACCAATCGGGGCGCTGGACTGTTGCCGTGCAGGCCCCGCATCCAGCCACGCCGGGCGATTTCGTACAACAGCAGCGCCGTGGCCACCGAGGCATTGAGGCTCGGGGTGGCACCCCGCAGGGGGATGCGCACCAGCTGGTCGCAATTGCGGCGGGTCAGCATCGACAGGCCATCTCCTTCGGAGCCAGTAACGATTACCAGCGCCCCACCCAGGTCCGCTTCCTCCAGACTGACATTGCCCTCCTCCGCCAGACCGATCACGCGGTAGCCCTCGTCCTTGAGGGTTTCGAGCGAGCGGTTGAGATTGACCACCCGGGCCACCGGCAGATGCTCCAGTGCACCAGCCGCCACCTTGGCGACCGTACCGGTGAGGCCGGCATTGCGGCGCTGGGGCAGAACCATGCCATGGGCGCCGAGCGCCTCGCCACTGCGCACGATCGCCCCGAGGTTCTGGGGATCGGTGAGGCCATCGACCGCCAGAAGCAGCGGCGATTCGCCCAGCTCCCGGCAGCCGTCGATCAAGGTGGCGAGATCCAGCGTCTCCGCTGCCGCCGGCTGCAGCACGATGCCCTGATGGACCGCACCGCCGCTGATCTGGCCGAGGCGGGCCCAGGTGACCTCCTCCACCAGCACACCGGAGGACTTGGCGTCGCGCAGTAGCTGCAGGAACTTCGGGCTGAAGCGCATCTCGGGCGTACACCAGATGCGATGGATCGGCCGGCCGCTCTCCAGCGTGGCCTGGGCGGAATGGCGGCCCCAGATCAGGTCGCTGGGGGCAGCGGCGGCAAAGTTCTCTGCCTCGGGGGACGGACCGGTGTCTGCGCGGAACGAATCGCGATCCGGACGGCGCGACGGGGCGCCGAAGTCGGACCGGCCGTCGCCGCGACCGGCGGAGCGGAACAGCACCGGTGGCCGGCCGCCACCGTCACGGCTGCCAGCGATACGGGCGCCACCAACGCGAGCACCTATGACGCGAGCACCGCCGACCCGCCCCGCCATCGGCCGGGGGCGGCGATCGGCGGGGCCGCCCTCAATGGGCCGGCGATCCAGAGGCCGGCGATCCGTGGGGCGGCGAACCATGGGGCGCCGGTCCGTGGGGTTGCGGTCCGAAGGGCGCCGATCCAGCGCGCCCCGATCCTGGCCACTGCGATCGATTCCAGTGCGATCTGTAGCTGAGCGATCCGTAGCTGAGCGATCGGAAGGGCGCCGATCACTGAAGCGAGCCTCGCCAGGACAGCGATCAGCCGGGCGCCGGTCCGTGGGGCGCCCCTCGAAGCGCCCCTCCTCGCCGCGGCGCGGCGGGGAGGGGCGAGCGGCGGAGCGATCGAAGCGGGCCGGTGGACCGGAGGATTCGCCACCACCGCGCTCCCGGGGCGTCCACTCACCGGTGGGGCGCTCCCGGTCGCCACTTTCGCGGCCGTAGCGGGGACGGTCGCCAGGGGCATCAGGGCGGCCAGCCTCGGGCCGTCCCCAGCGCGGCCTACTGGTACCGCCAGGGCGGAAGGAGGCCCCGGCCGGCCGGGCACCGGCGCGGCCACCGGAGGCTCCGGCCGGACGGCGCGGGGCCCGATCCGGACGGGAGTCTGGGCGGCGATCAGGACGGGGACTCATGGGAGGGCGAACACAGGTTGGGTGGAAGTTCCTCCAGCTGATCCAGCAGCTCGGCCAGCCGTCCCGGATTGCGAAGAAAGAGCCATCCCAGCATCGTCTCAAATCCCGTGGCCTGCCCATAGGTGGCGGGATTCCCCCTGCGGGGTCCGCGACCGGCCCGGTTGCGACCCCGTCGCACCTGCTCAAGCTCCTCCGTCCGGAGCAGACCATCCAGCCGCCTCAGGGCCCGCGCCTGGGCCTCAGCCTTGACCTCCTCGACCACGGCCCGATGTAGATCAGCACTGCGTCCTGGGCTGGAACAGTGGCGAAGACGCTGGTGCAGATCCCACACCGCATCACCCAGCCAGGCCAGCTGCAGGGCCCCGAGCTCGATCGCTGGAACCGGGGGCTCGATCGCCGCCAGCCAGCTCCCGGGTGAGGCCTCAGGCCGCGGTGAGTCGACCAAGTGCTGTGTCGAGATCAGGTTGAAGATGCAGGAAATCTTCCAGACGCACGAGCTTCACGGTCTGAACCACCCGAGCATTGCCGACCAGTAGGAACTGTCTGACGGCCTCATTGCACTGCTTGGCCAGCTGCACCAGGGCACCCAGACCGGACGAATCGATGAAATCGATGCGGCTGAGATCGATCACCAGGGCCAGCTTGCCGTCGCCGTAGTGACTGGCGATGAACTCGTTGAACTGCTTGTCCGAGTAGGCATCGAGCTGTCCCGTGAAGCTGAACAGCAGGCATTTCGCCTGGCGCTCGCAGCCCCCGCGAAGCGAGACGGTCAATCGCTGAAGGTCAGAGATGGCCTAGCCCCCGTGAAAGGTGGTGGGCTGAGTGTAGTGACGTTCCGGCGAAACGTCTCAACCACAACGGAACCCCGCTGAACCGTGCCAGCTGAGCCGTGCCAGCTGAACCTGGAAAGCCGAGCCGCCGCCTTCAGCGGCGCCTGGCCATCAGCTCGGTGAAACGGTGGAAATGATGGTCGCTGTCATGGGGGCCTGGACTGGCTTCAGGGTGGTACTGCACCCCGAAAACCGGTTGATCGACCATCTCCAGAGCCGCCACGGTGCGGTCATTGAGATTGAGGTGGGTGATCCGCACCCTGTCGCCGGGCAGCGAGTCGCCAACGAGGGCGAAGCCATGGTTCTGGCTGGTGATTTCAACCTGGCCCGGGGAACCGCAGGGATGGTTGAGACCCCGATGGCCGTAGCCGAGCTTGAACGTGCGACCGCCCAGGGCCAGACCGAGAATCTGGTGTCCCAGACAGATGCCGAACAGGGGCAGATCGGCCTGAGCCAGCAGCTCCCGGGCCAGGGCGATACCGCTGGCCACGGCGGCCGGATCGCCCGGGCCATTGGAAAGGAACACCCCTTCCGGGCGGTGGTGCAGCACCTGCACCAGGGTGGCGTCAGCCGGCAGCACGGCGACCTCACAGCCATGGGCCACGAGGCGCTCGAGGATGGCCCGCTTGATGCCGAAGTCGATGGCCACCACCCGGTAGGGCGTGGCGGGCTGGGGCTGAAGGCGGGTGTCGAAGCCGGCGCCACACAGGTTCGACCACTGGTAAGGCTGTCCGGTGCTGACGCCCGCCGCCAGATTCAGGCCGGCCATCGAGGGGGCCTCGCGCACCTGGCGCAGCAGCACGGTCGGATCCAGGCCGTCACTGCTGATGATGCCGTTGATGGCGCCGCCTTCGCGCAGATGGCGCACCAGAGCGCGGGTGTCCACGCCGCGGATGCCCACCACCCCGTGACGCTGCAGCCAGGGCTCGAGCTGCTCCTCGGCGCGCCAGCTGCTGGCCATGGGCGAGAGCTCCCGGGCGATCACGCCGCGGACATGGGGATGGCTGGCTTCGAGATCCTGGCCATTGACCCCCGTGTTGCCCAACTCGGGATAGGTGAAGGTGACGAGCTGCCCCGCGTAGCTGGGATCGGTCATCACCTCCTGATACCCGGTCATGCCGGTGTTGAAGACCACTTCACCGACCACCGTGCCCCTGGCACCGAAGGCCAGGCCGCGCAGCAGGGTGCCATCGGCCAGCAGCAGCACCGCCGGCACGGCGTCATGGCCACCTGGCTGGTGGTTGGTGTGGGACTGGGGCACGACGGCGACGGAAGGCAGAGACACGGCCGGGTGCTCAGGTGTTCGGAATCATCCCTCAGTAGGGGAGGCCAGCGCGGCCCGCAGTGCCTCCACCCGCTGCCAGGGAAGGCCACTGCGCAGGCAGTCCAGCGCCCGGGGCAGGGCCTCTGCGATCGAGGGGGCTAGACCGGAGGTCCAGAGCACCAAGGAGGTGTTGAGGGCCACCACGTCGGTGCGGGCCTGATCTCCCTTCCCCTGCAGCACGGCGGTGAGCAGCTGGCGATTCTGCTCGAGGTCGCCGCCGCCGATGGCGGCAATCGGGGCCGGTTCCAGACCCAGGGCCCGGGGATCGAGCGTTTCGCGGCGCACCGTCCCCCCCTTCAGCAGGCGCAGTTCGCTGGGGCCGCAGAGCGTGGCCTCATCGAGGCCGCCATGGCCATGGACGACCACGGCCCGCGTGTGACCGAGACGGCGCAGGGCCTCGGCCATCGGATCGAGCAGATCGGGCCGGGCTACGCCCAGCACCTGGCAATCGGGCTGCAGCGGATTGACCAGGGGCCCCAGCAGGTTGAAGACGGTGCGCACTCCCAGGGCCCTGCGCAGGGGCACCAGGCCCACCAGGGCCGGATGCCACCCCGGCGCGAACAGGAAGGTGACGCCGGCCGTCGGCAGGGCGTCGATCACGCGCTCGGGCGCAGCCTTGAGGTTGATGCCGAGGGCTTCGAGCACATCCGCCGAACCCACCCGGCCGCTGGCGCTGCGGTTGCCGTGCTTGGCGACGTGGGCACCGCAAGCGGCGGCGGTGAAGGCCACGGCGGTGGAGATGTTGAAACTGTCAACGCCAGCGCCGCCGGTGCCGCAGGTGTCGACCAGCTGCAGGGCGGGCCGGGGCGCCGGCAGCGGGCAGTGCTCGCGCAGCACCAGGGCCATGGCGGCCAGCTCCTCGCCGCTCAGCCCCTTGCAGCGCAGGGCAGCCAGCAGGGCGCCGGTGAGCACCGGCTCGATCTGTTCGCCGATCCAGCCCCGCATCAGCCGCTCAGCCTGCTCTGCGTTGAGATCACGGCCCTCGATCAGCTGCTCCAGGAGCTGGGGGAAGGACATCGGGGCACCCATGGCTGCACATAATGCGGCGACGTTATGTGGTCCGAGTCCGATGTGTTCGCAACAGGTGCAGGCCTGATGGGGTGATCGGCCCCGGAACCGAAGTACAGGTGGGACGACAGCGGAGCCTGAATCGACGTCATCCCGGTTGAACGGTCATCGCAGCAGGACCACGGCCAAGCCCCTGGCTTGAGCGATCAAGAATGGTCTCCCGAGGCCTGAGCTTGAGGCGCCCGGGCTGAAGCTGGGTGCCGCCCAGAAAAAAAGCCCGGGTGCAAAGCACGCCGGGCCGGGTGATGGGGACCTTTCCACTATCACCCGAAAAGGGCCGATCTGGCGAATCCGGGTTCCGCGCCACCTGAAATGGCTCAGAAAAAGAGGCTCAGGGGGAATCAGCATCGGCGGTGTCAAAGCCTGAGCCGACGGCCTCGGCCGCCGGGGCCGGACCGGGGCGATAGCCGGCAGCCCAGATCGCACGGGTGCGCTGATGCAGCCCGTCGCGATCCAGCCCCCACAGCCGCAGCACCCGTTCGAGATCGTCCTGCAGGTCTTGGGCCCCGGGGAAGCCCTCGTAGCGCATCAGCAGCCGGGCCACATCGACGAAGTGCTCGTCAGCCGGGGGATCAGCAGCCAGCAGCCGGTCGACGCTGTCGCGGTCACTGGCGTAAAGGGGGTGACTCTGTTCTTCCATGGCCAGGGAATCCGGAGGAAAGGCAACGGGAACCGAGATGGGCACAACTAGCAGAGCCAGTCGTCCCGCCCGCTGAGAGGCGACTGGTGCGGCGGCTTGTGCGGGGCCAGGAGCTGCGGCTGGCGGGGTGGAGCCGCCCGGGAAATCTTCAGGCCGGATGGGTAGGTTGGTTCCATGAATGGCCGCCAGAGCACCAAGGGATCAATCGGCTTGGGCCTAATCGTCAAATATCTGCGCCCCTATCGCCGCACCCTGGCCCTGGGGGCGGTGGCGCTGTTGGTGGTCAACCTGCTGGGCGTCTCCATTCCCCTGCAGGTCCGCAGCATCGTCAATGAGCTGCACCAGGGCTTCAGCCTCAACACGGTGCTGCGCCAGTCGGGGCTGATCCTGGTGATGGCGACCACGATGGGACTGGTGCGGCTCTGGTCGCGGATGCTGGTGTTCGGGGTGGGCCGCCAGGTGGAGGCGAATCTCAAGCAGCAGATCTTTGATCACGTGCTCACCCAGGAACCGGGCTGGGTGCAGAGCACCGGCAGCGGCGAGGTGATCAGCCGCGCCACCAGCGACGTCGAGAACATCCGCCGCCTGCTCGGCTTCGCCGTGCTCAGCCTCACCAACACGGGTCTGGCCTACGCCCTCACCATCCCGGCGATGCTGGCGATCGATCCCTGGCTGAGCCTGGCGGCCCTGGGGCTCTACCCCCTGATGCTGCTGGTGGTCCGCCTGTTCGGGGGCCGCATGATGCGCCAGCAACGGCGCCAGCAGGAGGCGCTCGCCGATCTCAGCGATCTGATCCAGGAAGATCTCTCCGGCATCGGCGCCATCAAGATCTACGGCCAGGAGCGCACCGAACTGGAGGCGTTCGAGGTGCGCAACCGCCGCTTCCGCGATGCGGCCCTGGACCTGGGTCGCACCCGCAGCACCCTGTTCCCGCTGCTGGAGGGCATCTCCTCCCTGAGCCTGCTGCTGCTGATCGCCTTCGGCAGTGGTCAGATCGAAAACGGACGGCTGACGATCGGTGGCCTGGTGGCTCTGATCCTGTTCGTGGAACGCTTGGTGTTCCCCACGGCGCTGCTGGGCTTCACCCTCAACACCTTTCAAACCGGTCAGGTAAGCCTGGAGCGGGTCGAGGCGCTGCTGGGCCGCCGTCCGGAGATCGTCTCGCCCAGTCAACCGAAACCACCGGCCCAGCCGGCCCGCGGCGCCTTCGAAGCCCGGGGTCTCACGGTCCGCTACGCCGGTGCCAGCCGCCCGTCCCTGGTGGATCTGAACTTCGGGATCCAGCCCGGAGAACTGGTGGCGGTGGTCGGGCCGGTGGGCTGCGGCAAGACCACCCTGGCCCGGGCCCTGGGCCGGATGGTGGAGGTGCCCCCTGGCACGCTGTTCCTCGATGGCGTCGACGTGCGCGATCTGGCCCTGGCCGATCTGCGGCGGGAGGTGGCCCTGGTGCCCCAGGAGGGCTTCCTGTTCACCGCCAGCCTCGCGGACAACCTCCGCTACGGCGATCCCGGGGCGGCGATGAAGCAGGTCGAGACCGCCGCTCGCCAAGCGCGGCTGGAAGGGGACATCAAAGGCTTTCCCGATGGCTACGACACCCTGGTGGGCGAGCGGGGCATCACCCTCAGCGGCGGCCAGCGCCAGCGCACCGCCCTCGGCCGGGCCCTGCTGCTGGAGGCGCCGTTGCTGGTGCTCGACGATGCCCTCGCCAGCGTCGACAACACCACGGCAGCCGAGATCCTGCGCTCGATCCGCCAGCAACGCCAGCGCACCGTGCTGATGATCAGCCACCAGCTCTCGGCGGCGGCCGCCTGTGATCGGGTTCTGGTGCTGGAGGACGGGCGGTTGGTCCAACAGGGACATCACCTGGAGCTGGTACGCGAACCGGGCACCTACCGCCGCCTCTGGGAGCGGGAACAGGCCAGCGAACGGCTGCAGGCAGCCTGAAGGCAGGCTGATCTGAACAGTTGTTGAGCTTCACGCCGTTGCGGAGGCCGAGAGGCTTACGTGAAGCAAACCGGCCGACCGGCTGCCACCCATGGAACCAAGCAAGGCCTACAACCTCCGCTGCACCCTCAGCTTCGGGGATATCTACGGCCAGATCATGATCTGGATGGGCGTGATCTTCGCCAGCCTCGCCTCCGGTCTGGCGCTGATGGGGGCCAGCAAACCGATCTTCGCCCTGGTGGGTGTCGGGCTGATCCTGGTGCTGTCGTTGCCGTTTCTGCTGTTCGCCTTCACCACCACCCTGCTGAACCACATCGCCCTGGTGCCAAACGCAGACCAGCAGCAGACTGTTTAGTCTCAACTCACCTTGCCGCACCTGCCTTGTTCGGCCTGTTCAACAACGCCACCACGACCGGCAGCGGTTCGATCGGCCAGCAGCTACAGGGCGTCAGCCACGCGGTGCTCGGCACCGCGATCACGGCGGCCACCACCACTGGTCAACAGGAGGCCCTGTTCGGCTGTGGCTGTTTCTGGGGTGCTGAAAAGGGCTTCTGGCGGTTGCCCGGAGTGGTGACCACCGCCGTCGGCTACGCCGGGGGCGCGATCCAGGATCCCAGCTACGACCAGGTCTGCAGCGGACGCACCGGCCATGCCGAGGTGGTGCGAGTGGTGTGGGACAGCGATCGCCTGCACTTTAGTGATCTGCTGAAACTGTTCTGGGAGTGCCACGACCCCACCCAGGGCAACCGCCAGGGCAACGATCGTGGCAGCCAGTACCGCTCGGCGATCGTCGTCCATGATCCCGGCCTGCTGCAGCTGGCCGAGGCGAGCGCCCTCAGCTATGGGGCCAACCTGGTCGCCAGGGGATTCGCTGCGATCACCACCGAGATCGCCAGCGACTGTGTCCTTTATTACGCCGAGGCCTATCACCAGCAGTATCTGGCCAAGCCGGGCAGCCGTCCCTACTGCTCAGCCCAGCCCAGCGGCGTTCGCCTCGAGGAGTTCCCCGGCGCCGATTACCGGTTGCCGGCATCGGTCTGGAACGCCTACGACTGGAGCGTGCCCCACTGCGTGCTGCGCGGAGACAATAGTCCGATCGTGCTCCCCTGAGTCCCTGCCTCGCTGCCATGCCCCTGCCGACTTCGCGCCTGGCTCCGGTCTGCCTGATCCTTCTGGGGTCGAGCTTCAGTATGGGGCTTAGTCCGTTGCAGGCGATGCAGTCGCCGTGGTGGGAGAACTACGACATCAAGGAGCGCTATGTCTGCCCGGAGCATGGCAGCCTCACCCTGGAACGCAACGAATCCCAGGCTTCTCTGATCAGCGGCCGATCCAGTTCGATTCTGTTCCGCGAAGCCAATGACAACCCCGGCCTCACGTATCGCAACGGATCACTCTCCGTGATCCTGCGCGGTGATGAACTGACCCTGGAACAATCGCCGCAGCGCTTGATCTGTCTGCGCACCGAAGAAGTATGACCCCCCTGTCCGATCGTGTCGTGATCGTGGCCCTGATCGCCACGGTGGCCCTGGTGTTCGCCCTGGTCTTCTGGACCGTCAGGCTCCAGCCCGCACCCGAACAACAACTTCAATGGCGTGAAGGGCCCACCCGGCTCCACCAAGGCGGATCCACGATCTGATGGTCAACGCGCTGCCCCCCTCCGACCCACCTGGACAACCGAGGCCGCCGCAGGATCCTCTGCCATCCCGTCAGCTCCATCCCCTGCCGAGGGGTCTTGTCGAGCTTTATGGCCTGTTGGCGGTGCTGTTCGTGCTGGTGCCGGAGTGGATGGCAGGCAGCGCCCTGTTCGGCTTCCGAGACGGCCGGGAGGGCTCCGATCTACCCGTACCTTCGGGGGCCTGGCGGCGCCTACCTGAGCTGCGACTGGCCTCGATGGAACTGGCCGAGCTGCGTCGTCTGGGCCAGCAACAGCGCCTGGCGGGGTACGCCAGATTGAACCGGCAACAGCTCACGGCGAAGCTGCTGAAACGGCTCAAACGCCAGGCCTGAAGCGCCAAGAGCTTTGTGATAGGTTAAGCCAGTCCGGGGCGTAGCGCAGCTTGGTAGCGCACCACTTTGGGGTAGTGGGGGTCGCAGGTTCAAATCCTGTCGCTCCGATTTAGTTCCAGCCTTAAACTCCAGCCACAGAGCCGCTTCTTCCGGGAGGCGGCTTTTTGTTTCGGTGCTCTTTAGTCCTAGATTGACAAAGGCAGGCGACAAAAATAGACACATTTTAGTCCTGGCTCTTGTCCCTGGACGCCGCCCTCGCTGATCTCAACTCCCGCCTAAAGGCTGGCCGCCACCGCTGCTGTGTCGAGCGCCGTCGGGACTCCATCTTCCTGCGCACCACCCTCCCCGAGCGGGAGGATCCGACCCGAAAACGCCAGCAGCGGATCGCCCTGGGACTAAACGCGGACTACTCCGCTCTCCCTGAGGCCGAGCGCGGCGCCATCGAGCTGGCCCACCAGCTCCGATCCGCCACCTTCGCCTGGCACCTCTGGGAGCCTCCCGAGGCCGCTTACGCCCCCACGAGGCCGTCAAGGCCGAACTCGACCACGAGTGGAACTGCGTCATCGCCGACAACACCAAGACTGGGAACCGAATCGCCTGGCCAGTGCCCAAGCGCTGGATCACCCTCTTCGACCTCGGGGGGCTACCCCGGCCACCTCAAGGCAAGGAGACGCTCGCCAAGGTGGCCAACGACTACCTGCACGACCGCGGCTGCCTCCCCTGGGNNNNGCCTCCCCTGGGGCCTCTACACCCTCCGGCAGGCCTACGCCATCCGCCTGATCACCGTGGGTGTCCCCGCCGACATCGGCTGCCAGCTGATGGGCCACGCCCTGGAGATCCACACTCGGACGTACCGCCGCTGGCTCCAGGCCGAGAAACTCACCGCCCTGCGGGACAGATTCGTGCTTTGACCTGCCTAGTGAGATGTCCCGTAAGTTGCAATAAATCTAATCAAAGGATCTTGGGGTAATGAGCACCTTGTAGCCGGCCCAGCTGCTCCAGCACCGCCAGCAACCAGGCCCGGTGGTGCGGCAGCTCGGGACCGAAGTGCTCGACGTAGTCGCCGGCAGGGATGGGGCGGCTCATCGGAACACCCCTCGCCGGCCAGGAGCCAAGGCCGGCTGGTTCTTCCC
>JAPLID010000151.1 GCA_026389285.1 Cyanobacteriota bacterium | reverse complement strand
TGCCAGAGAACCGGAGCAGGGGGGCAGATTTCGTATCACCTGCGGTGGCTCACTTTTCGCTGTCGCCTCCCCCTGCCATGGCAGGGGGAGGACACGGGGTAACCCGCCTACGTAATTGACGCGACCCGCCTACGTAGTTGATACCGGGCAGAGGAGATATAGGCTGAGTGGAGTCAAATTTTCCAATCATGGGCTATCCAACCTGGACCGACCGTTCCTGGCGTCAAGGATTGTCTTGTTCACTAGTCTTCTCCCTGGGTCTGGCCGGCCCGTTTGCCCACCCCCAAGCCTCTGCTGGCGAGCAAGCAACACAATGGACGGCAGGCGATTCGCAGCTCAAGTGGGCGCCTTGCCCGTCGTTCTACCCCAAGGGGTGCGGCATTGCCGTTCTCCACGGCGATCCAGCTAAGGACAACGTTGATGTGTTTGTGAAATTCCAGCCCAAGTCGACTATTCCGCTTCATTACCACACTTCAGCCGAGCGCATGGTGCTGGTCGCTGGAGAGCTTCATGTCACCTATGACGGGCAAAAGAAGTCAATCCTAAAACCCGGTACCTATGCATACGGTCCCAGTAAATTGCCACACGATGGCTATTGCGCAAGTGCTGTACCCTGCGTCCTCTTCATTGCCTTTGAATCCCCCTTGGACTCAATCCCGGTAGGAAGATCAGCAAAATAGAAGTAACGTCGCTGATTCAACCCTCGACTGCCAACAAGGCATCCAGACGGCGGCGCAGCTGCCTGAGGTCCTGCAGGGTTTGCCATTTCGGGCTACCTTCCAGGCCAGAAGGATTGCGCAACAGATACGAAGGATGCAGCAGGGGCATCAGGGCGATGGGCTGCAGGTTGCTGGGCTGAATAGTGATCGTCTGCCGGTTGATCGCCTCAGGATTGTTTGCTGGCTGGTTCGGCAGATGGTTCGGCAGATCCCCGATCTGATGGGTGGACCGGGGCTGGCCTTGTTGCTGTGGGGCCTGAGCGAAATTGTGCGTCTCCGGCGTGGACAGGAACGAACCCTCCAGCGGCTCCAACCACTGGCCCCGCACCTTGGTGATGCCGCCCTTGAGGCCCAGCAGCGCCTCCAGGGCCGTGGCGCCCAGGAGCCCGATCAGCTGGGGCCGCTGCAAAGCGATCTGGCGCTGCAACCAGGGCAGGCAGGCGGCGATCTCGGCGCGGCTGGGTTTGCGATTGCCCGGCGGGCGGCACTTGATCACGTTGGCAATGGACAGATCGCGCTCGCTGTCGAGGCCGGCCTCCGCCAGCAGCTGCTCCAGCAGCTTTCCGGCCCGACCCACGAAGGGCTGGCCGCTGGCGTCCTCCTCGGCGCCGGGGGCCTCGCCGATCAGCAGCAGCCGGGCATGGGGGTTGCCGCGGCCCACCACCACCTGCTGTCTGGATTCGGCCAACCCGCAGCGCTGGCACTGGCCACAGGCCGCCGCCAGCTCTGCCAGCGCCGCAGGGTTGCCCTCGGGCCACAGCGAAGGGGCCCCAGGGCCATCAGCGCAGGAGGTGGGATCTGGAGACATGGCAGACAGAGCAGGCAAGGCACGTAGGCAGGGAGATGGGGCGATCGCCTTGGACAGCCTGGAGGATCTGGATCGGCAGTCGCCGAGGGCATGGGGGCGGCTGGATGGGGGTGGCTGGATGGCCGCAACCGACCAAGGCCGGCGGCCTGACCGATTTGTTGCGCGTCTGAACGTATGGCGGTTGCACCGTGCGTCAGGATGAAAATGTGATCCACGCGACGAGTCCGCCACGATGCCGGCCCCGCTGACACCGGTGACGACGGCAGCTCCGTCCTCCCCCAGCACCCCAACCGAACCCCTCAGCCTGGCCGCCAGGGCTCAGCAGTTGCAGCCATCCCTCACCCTGGCGATCACCGCCAAGGCGCGGCAGTTGCGCTCGGAGGGTCGCAACGTCTGCAGCCTCAGTGCCGGCGAACCGGATTTCGACACCCCCGCCTTCATCCGCGCCGCCGCCGCGCAGGCCCTGGAGGCCGGCCACACCCGCTACGGCCCGGTGGCCGGTGAGCCGGCCCTGCGCGAGGCCATCGCCGCCAAGCTCTGCGGCGAAAACGGCGTTCCCACCCGTGCCGATGCGGTGCTGATCACCAACGGCGGCAAGCAGGCGCTCTACAACCTGTTCCAGGTGTTGCTCAACCCCGGCGATGAGCTGCTGCTGCCTTCGCCCTACTGGCTGAGCTACCCGGAAATGGCCGGTCTGGCCGGCGCCACGGTGCGCCTGTTGCCCAGTGATGCCGCCACCGGCTTCCGATTGCGGGCCGAGCAGCTGGAGGCGGCGATCAGCCCGGCCAGCCGCCTTCTGGTGCTCAACACCCCCTCCAATCCCACCGGCATGGTGCTCAGCCGCGCTGAGCTGGAGGAGATCGCCGCCGTGCTGCGCCGCCATCCCCAGGTGGCGGTGGTCTGCGATGAGATCTACGAATACCTGCTGGCACCGGGCCACAACCATCACAGCCTGGCGGCGGTCGCCCCCGATCTGGCCGACCGGGTGTTCATCGTCAACGGCTTCGCCAAGGGCTGGGCGATGACCGGCTGGCGCGTGGGCTGGCTGGCCGGCCCCCGCCACGTGATTGCCGCCGCCAGCGCCCTGCAGAGCCAGAGCACCAGCAACGTCTGCAGCTTCGCCCAGTTCGGCGCCCTGGCGGCGATCACCGGCTCCCGCGACTGCGTGCGGGAGATGGCCCAGCACTTCAACCAGCGCCGCGCCCTGCTCAGCGAAGGCCTGATGGCCATGGACGGGATCCGCCTGCTGGCCCCCGAGGGAGCCTTCTATGCCTTCCCGGATGTAAGCGCTTGGGGGCTGGACTCGATGACCCTCTGCAACCGCTTGCTCGATGAGGTGGGCCTGGCGGTGGTGCCGGGAGTGGCCTTCGGCGATGACCGCTGCATCCGCCTCTCCTGTGCCGCCTCACCGGCCACGATCGAAGACGGTCTGGAGCGTCTGAGCCGCTTCCACGCGGCGCTCTGATCGGCCCTTCAGGCAGGATCACAGCGCCAGAGCATCGAATGGACGCGAACCGATGGCCCTGGCCATTCCCCGCAAGCTGGTGGTCCTGGGCGACAGCGGTGTCTACGGCTGGGGTGATCCCGAGCATGGGGGCTGGTGTGAGCGGCTGCGGCGCCACTGGATGGGCCTGCCCCAAGGTCCGGTGCTTTACAACCTGGGCGTCCGCGGCGATGGGCTGGAGCGCGTCTCGGCGCGGCTGTCCGCGGAGGTGGGCTGCCGCGGGGAACTGCGTCGCCAGCTACCCCAGGGCATCCTGGTGGCGGTGGGGCTCAATGACAGCGCGCGGGTGGGTCGGCCGGACGGCCGCCATCAGCTGGACCCGGAAGGATTCCTGTTCGGCATGCAGCAGCTGTTGCGCCAGGCACGGGCGATCGCGCCGGTGCTGGTGCTCGGCCTGACCCCGGTCGACGATGCGGTGATGCCCCTGGCGGACGTGCTCTGGTACCAGCTGGAGACGGTGCGCCACTACGAGGGGTTGCTGGAGGAGGCCTGCCTGGAGGCCGATGTGCCCTTCCTGCCCCTGATCGAGAGCTTCCTGGCGGATCCCTACTGGCTGCAGCGCCTCGATGGCGATGGGGTTCACCTCAGCAGCGAAGGTCACGCCTTGGTGTACGAGAAGGTGCGCCAGTGGCCTGCCCTGCTGCGCTGGGCCCAACTGGAAACGCTGGAGTTGGCCAGCTCATCGGCCTGAACGGGACAGACAGCAGGCCCAGGAGGATCCCTAAACGTCGTTACCTCAACATCGAGACGAAAGCTGTATTCAAACTAACCAATTAACAGCGAGCATAAGCGCACAGGATGACCAGAGCTGGCAGGAAATGCAAAGGAATTCCTCACCAGATTTGAAGCCACTGAGGACAAAAGGTATATGACAATACGGAACTTCGGATGACCATGACGATTGATGAAGGGCACGGATTGCAAACCTCTTTACCAGTGACAAGGTGCAAACAAGGCCTATCTCAAAGCGATGAATCCTGCTCCTCCAAAGACCTATCTCCCAGCCCCAGCTCCAGCCCCTTCCTTGACCCCCGCCACGAAGACTGAAGCCCCTTCCCTCAACCAGCGCAATCGGATCGCCTTGAGCCAACTGGCCAGCAGCGACGATGCCGTGATGTGGCGACGCCACCGGGATGCGCTGGTGCGGGACAACCTGCCGCTCGTCTATGCCATCGCTGGCCGCATGAGCCGCCCCGGTTCCCTGCCCTTTGAAGACCTCAGCCAGGTGGGCAGCCTCGGCTTGCTGAAGGCGATCGAAGCCTTCCAACCCAGCAAAGGCCGCAGTCTGAGCAGCTTTGCGGTGCCCTACATCCGCGGGGCGATGCAGCACGAACTCCGCGATCGCCAGAGTCTGATGAAGATCCCACGCGAGCTCTGGGAACTACGGCGTCAGGCGACGGTGCTGCAGGAGCGCTCCCGTCAGGAACGGGGCACCCCTCTGGCTCTCGGGGCCCTGGCCCGATCCCTGGGCTGTGGGGGGTTGAAGCTTCAGGAGGCGATGAGCCTGCACCAGGTCACGGAGATGCGCAGCCTCGATGCCCCCGGCCGCCAGGGCTCTGGAACGAACGAGACCCCCAGCCTGCTGGAGAGCCTGGCCGATCCGGCAAGCCTTGATCGAGGTGGTGGAGCCCCGGCGATCAGGGCGGACCAGTCTTTGCCAGAGCCGGTAGAAGGACCAACCAGCCCCCAGTGGCGCTGGCTGAGCCAGCGGCTCGCCTCCCTGCCGAGCCTGGAGCAGGCCCTGATCCGCGGCCATCTGACCACCGATGCCACCTGGGTGGAACTGGGCCGGGACCTGGGCCTCCACCCGCGCCAGGCCCAGCGCCGCTACCGGGCCGGCCTGAGCCGCCTGCAACAGGAGGCCAGCGAGTGGTCAGCCAAGTCCGCGACCGGAGCCGACGTGGCCGCGATTCAGCCGGAGCCACCGCTCCGGACCATCAACCCCGATCAGGCCTTTTTATCGGCAGGTCCGGGCTGAGGTCCCGGCCTCAGCTGAAGGGCAGCAGCCCCAGGGCCACGGGCAGCATCGCCAAGGCGGCCGCCAACAGCGTCTGCAGTCCGTTGACCAGCTCGTTGCTTAACCACAGCCAGCGCCACTGCAAGGTGGCGCCGATCAGGCTTTCCAGCAGAGTGGCCACCAGGCCCACGGCGATCACCAGCAGGCCGGCTCGCCAGCCGCTGACCAGCCCCAGGCCGAGCATCATCAGGGTCATCAGGGCGCTGCCGGCCAGGCTGGCGGCGGTGCCCTCCAGGCTCACCGCCCCTTCGGTGCCGGGCTCCACCGCCTTCAGGCTGGTGATCAGCACGGTGTGGCGCCCCCAGCGCTTGCCGATCTCACTGCCGAAGGTATCCGCCAGCTTGGCGGCGAAACTGGCGGCGAACCCGAGTAACAAGATGCCCTGCGCCTGGGGTGGGGCCGCCGGGGTGAGCATCGCCAGCACGGTGCCCACCAGGGCCGAACCCCAGACATTCTCAGGACCGCGCCGCCCGCCGCGGCCCTCGGCCAGCCCGCGGCTGAGCTTGCCGCGATAGCCCAGGCGGGTGACGAGGGAACCCAGCACCAGATAGGCCACCACCGCCAGCCAGCCGGGCCAGCCCAGGGTTCCCCAGAGCACGGTGCCCAGCACCCCGGCATGGATCCAGCCGGCCCGGGTGAGCAGGGGCAGGCGCTGGGCGAAGGCGATCAGACCGGCGTTGAGGGCCAGGGCGATCAACCAGTGGATGCTGTCCTGGGGCGGCAGCTGCAGCACGGCGGCGGAATCGCGTGTTGCACAGATCTAAGACGGGGGCCTCTGGAGCGCCTGGGCCCGGATAATGACGCCATCGGTTCTCGATGCGGCGCCATGGTGTTCAAGCCCAAGTTCTTCCTGAATCTCAGCGGTGCCGATCAGCAGCAGCCGGTGATCGTCGCTCCGACCAGGCCCCTGGAGGATGAGGACACGGCGGCTGAAGCCAAAACAACTGCAGCGAACTTGCCGGTTCTCACCATCCCGGCAGCCCCCGGCAGCCCGGAAGCCGCTCAGGCAGAGACACCCCAGGCAGGTGCTGTCCAGGCTGCAGAGGCTGCCCCCCTCGCCTCCCTCACCACCGCTGAAGCCATGGCGGCGGAGCTGGCGACGACCCAGGCCGCTCGCCCGGCCCCCAGCAAGGTCACCTTCTCCCCCGACCGCGTCACCGCCGGGGGCGCCACGCCGATGGCTCGCCGCACCGGCGGTGCCAACCTGTCCAGCTTCAAGGAGATGGCGAAGGGAATGATGCGCAGCTGATGCTGGACCGCCAGCTGGCCAGGCGAGCCACCCCGGCGATCGCCGCCGTGGCCGTGCGCAGGATCGTGTCCCCCAGGGAGACGGCCCGCCAGCCGGCCCCCTGAGCCGCCTTCAGCTCCGGCTCCGACCAGCCCCCCTCCGGACCGATCGCTAGGCACACCCCAGGGAGCATCAAGGCATCTGGAACTGCCGCCAGCAGCTCTTCCAGCAGGGGCAGCCCGGGCTGGCGGGTGGTGGCGATCAGTCCCAGCCCCCCGGGCCGCTCCGCCAGCTGCTCCTTGGCCTTGCGTGGAGCCTGAAGCTGGGGCAGCCACAGGCGTTCGCACTGTTCGCTGGCCTCCTGCACAATCGTGCTCCAGCGCTCCAGAGGCCAGGCTTCAAGGCTGCGCTCCCTGGCCTGGGTACGCTCGGCGATCAAGGGCTGGAGACGATCGACGCCGAGTTCGGTCGCCATGCGCCAGACCAGCTCGCCATCGCGCCGCGGCACGGCCATGGCCAGCTCGATCGGTGGGCAGGCTGCGGCACCGCACTGCAATGGCTCCGCCAGGGGCTGCTGCAACAGCAGGGGTCCATCAGCCGTCAGTTCGGCTGTCCACAGCCGGCCCTCTCCATCGATCACCGTCACCGCATCACCATTTCCGAGCCGCAGCACCCGGCGCAGGTAGTGGGCCTCGGCCGGGGTGATTGCCAGCCATTGCCCGCCAGGGGCCCTCAGGCGTCCGGAATTGATCAGCAGCCGCCGCAGCTCCCGGGTCATGGCGCTATCAGTCGTCGGAATCAGGGAAAAGGCTTTCGGGCTCCTCCTCAATCGGCCAGTCCTCGTTGAGGCCGCCGATCAGCAGCTCCTCGATCAGCAGCACGTCCTGATTGAGACAGGCCAGGGTGTTGATCAGCACATCGATGGCGAAGGCATCGCTGGTGCCCATATCCAGCCAGCAGCGGGCCCAGTGCCCCTCGTATTCCATTGGGCCCATGTTGTGCATCAGCGCCGGCAGGGCCCGCTCGACCTGTTGCTCATCCCAGCTCAGCCAGCTGAGCTCGGCGCCGGCCTCGTGGGCTTGGAGATTCTCGGCATTGAAGCCGCCCAGCTTGCCGAGAAAGAACCAGCTCTCGAAGGCAGTTTCCAGATAGCCGCGTTCGGTGGCTCCCGGCTCATCCAGCAGGCGCAACCAGATCCAGCAGTTGAACGGATCGACTTCGCGAAAGCGGACCTCCATGGCGGTGACGTGCGCTCAAGCTGTGTGACCCCCTCATGCAATCACGGAGACCGCACCGGTGACAGCAGCACCGAGGCCGCCGGCCTTCATGCTGGGGGGATGCTCGAGTTGCAGGCCCTCTCGTATCACCCCGCCACAGCCGCCTCGCCGGTGCTGCGAGAGGTATCGCTGCAGCTGCCCAGCGGTGAGGCGGCCCTGGTCGCCGGCCGCAGCGGCAGCGGCAAAACCACCCTGCTGGAGCTGATCAGCGGCCTGGCCAAACCGGATGACGGCAAGATTCTGTGGCAGGGCGAAGCGCTCACCGCCCGCCAGCGGCGCTGGCTCTGCGGCCTGGTGTTCCAGTTCCCGGAGCGCCATTTCCTTGGCCTCAGTGTTGGCCAGGAATTGCGGCTCGGCCAGCGCCGCTTCGACTCCCAGCGGGCCAGCCAGGTGCTGGAGCAGGTGGGACTGGGGGGGCTTTCGCTGCAGCAGGCCCCGGAGCGCCTTAGCGGCGGCCAGCAACGCCGCCTGTCGCTGGCAGTGCAGTTGTTGCGCGATCCGAAGGTGCTGCTGCTTGATGAACCCACCGCCGGCCTCGACTGGACCGTGCGCGATGAAGTGCTGGAGCTGCTGCAACAACTGGCCCGGGAGCGGGCGCTGCTGATCGTTACCCATGAGCCGGAGCTGTTTGGGGGGCTGGTGCAGCGGGCCTGGCGCCTGGAGCAGGGCCGTCTCCTTACGATGCCGCCAGACGGGACGGGGTGATGGCCGATCAGCTGCTGCGGGCCACCGCCGCCGGGGGAGGCATCCGCCTGGTGGCGGTCACCACCACCGCCACCAGCGAAGAGGCGCGGCGGCGCCACGGATTATCGTTCCTGACCACCACGCTGCTGGGGCGGGCGATGAGCGCCGGCCTGCTGCTGGCCAGCTCGATGAAGGTGGCCCACGGCCGGGTCAATCTGCGCATCCAGTCCGAAGGGCCCTTGCGGGGCCTGATGGTGGATGCGGGCCGGGACGGCAGCGTGCGCGGCCACGTGGGGAACCCAGGCCTGGAGCTTCCTTTGGTCTCCGGGGCCGATGGGGTGCCCCATTTCGACCTGCGGCGGGCCACCGGCACGGGCTACCTGCACGTGGTGCGCGACATCGGCGAAGGTGAACCGTTCAGCAGCACGGTGGAACTGGTGAGCGGCGGCATCGGCGACGATGTGGCCTCCTACCTGCTCCATTCCGAGCAGACCCCTTCGGCCTTGTTCGTCGGCGAACAGATCGACAGCCAGGGGGTGCGCTGCAGCGGTGGGGTGCTAGTGCAGGTGCTGCCCAAGGCAGCCCGTGAACCGGCCCTGGTGGCCCTACTGGAGGAGCGCTGCCGCGAGATCCACGGCTTCAGCGGCCGCCTGGCCGTCCACGCCAACCAACTGCAGGCGCTGTTAGAGGACATCTTTCCCGACCTTGATCCCCGCCCCCTGGAGGATCAGGCCAGCATCACGCCGGTGCGCTTCCACTGCCCCTGTAGCCGCAGCCGCAGCGTCGACGCCCTGAAGCTGCTGGGGCGTGAGGAGCTCTCGGAGATGTTGCGTGAGGAAGGCAAGGCCGAACTGATCTGCCACTTCTGCAGCACCGCGTACCAGGTGGAGGCGGATGAACTGCAGGAGCTCATCCGCGAACTGGAGCCGGCCTAGGCGATCAGCAGACCACCGAGCAGTAGCAATAACAGGGCGGGAAGGCTCTGCACCTGGTCGGGCCCGATCGGCAGCCCCAGGGGCAGGGCGGGATTGATTGCCGCCAGCAGCAGCCCGCCCAGCAACAGGCCGAGGGTCAGCAGAGCGAAGCTCCAACCGAGGGCCTGCAGGAAACGGCCGTTGCGGCGCTGCAGGCTGTACACCGTCACCAGGGTGGCCAGGGCCAGCAGCAGCTGGGCCGGGGCCGTGGGAACGGTGAACAGCAGGATCAGCAGCACCCCGGAGACCGCTACAGGCAGCCAGAACTGCTGACCACTCGCCAGGGAAAGGGCGGGCAGGGTGAGGTTCGGCCGGCCCAGGTTCGGGGTGGGAATCTGGGGCAGCCGCGGCAGAGCGCTGAGGGCGGGCCTGCTGGGCGGCGGCTGCACCTGCTCTCGCTGGGAGGCACTGCGAGCCGCCGTGCTTACCCTGCCCTGCTGGCGCTCCTTGAGCCGGTCCATGAGGATCGCGTCATAGGCCGCGTCGATGCGGGAGCGAGCCATGGGGTCATCGGCCGGCAGCTCGGCCAGCAGCGCATCTCGGCGGGCCTGAATCAGGTCGAAGGAGGCATCAGGCTCTACCCCGAGACGCTGGTAGGGCGTGCCGGGACCGGATCCGGAGGAGCTGGAGGAATCGAAAGCCTGGTCTTTACCTTGGTTCATAGCCATGAGCGTACCGAGAACGGCCTAAAAGAGGGGCTCGCTTCGCTGATATCCATCCTCCTGCTGCAGGCGGCGACGACAGGCTTCGGCCTCGGCCGGCGCCAGCTTCAAGCGGCTCTTGAGCAGAGGCATCTGGGGGGGGAGATGGCTGCCCAGCCTGATTTCGACCAGAGCACCGGCCTGAGCCGCCAGGGCCGGCATGAAGCTGACGTAGTCGCGGCCGCCATCGCTACGGGGACGCACCAGCCAGATGGGAGTTGATCCGAGATTGCCCTGGGCCGCAGGGGCAGACATCACGGGCATCATGGGTTGCAGCGTGACGAAATATTGCTTTTATTCTGGCCAGGCCCAGCGGCTTCCGTGGCCGGGAGACACCGGCTCCCTACTCAGAGGGCAATGGGCTCGACGCCGCTGACCACCGGCGCCACCGCCGAGAGTTCAAGCTCTGGATGGTCGTCGCGCAGCTGGTTGAGGTTCCAGTCGTTGCGGAACAGCAGCACCGGCCGGTCCCAGGGATCGCGCACTGTTTTGCAGTTGAAGATGCGTCCCACCTGCTCCAGGGCCGGCCAGCCGCCCGTCACCCAGCGGGCGACGGAGAACTCCATCGGCTCGATCCGGGTCTGGACCCCGTATTCGTGCTCAAGGCGGTATTGCACCACCTCCAGCTGCAGCTGGCCGACGGCCGCCAGGATCGGATCGCGCTTGCTGGCATCGGTGTCATACAGCACCTGCACAGCGCCCTCCTCGCGCAGCTCATTGACGCCCTTGCGAAAGCTCTTGAAGGCGGAAGGATTGGGATTGCGCAACCAGGCGAAGATCTCGGGGCTGAAGCAGGGAATCCCCTCGTATTCGACGCGGGCTCCGGTATAGAGGGTGTCGCCGATCGCGAACATGCCGGGGTTGTTTAGGCCGATCACATCGCCGGGGTAGGCATCTTCCACCACCTCCCGGTCCTGACCGAAGAGCTTCTGGGGCCGCGACAGACGGATCGTGCGACCGCTGCGGGCATGGCGCACGCTCATGTCCTTCTCGAACTTGCCCGAACACACCCTCAAAAAGGCGACCCGATCCCGATGGCGGGGGTCCATATTGGCCTGCAGTTTGAACACGAAGCCGCTGAACTCCGGCCGCAAGGGGTCCACATCCCCCTCGCTACTGGTGCGGGCCATCGGTTTCTGAGCCAGCTCCAGAAAAGCATCGAGGAAGGGCCGCACCCCGAAGTTGGTCATCGCTGAGCCGAAGAAGACCGGCGAGAGTTCACCGGCATGCACCAGCTCCAGGTCGAGGTCGGCACCGGCCCCATCGAGCAGCTCCAGTTCCTCCAGGGCATTCGCCAGCAGTTCCGGTTCCACCAGATCGGCCAGTTCGGGGGCGGTGGAAGCCAGGCGCTTCTCAGCGCTCTGGCGGCCCCGCTCAGCCCGCTCGAACAGAATCACATCCTGGCTGCGCCGATCGATCACGCCATGGAAGCGATCGCCGCTGCCGATCGGCCAGTTCACCGGCCAGCAGGCCAGACCCAGCTCCTGCTCGATCTCATCGAGCAGCTCCAGCGGCTCGCGGCCGGGCCGATCCATCTTGTTGATGAAGGTGAAGATCGGGATCTTGCGCATCCGGC
>JAPLID010000117.1 GCA_026389285.1 Cyanobacteriota bacterium | reverse complement strand
CGGCGGCTGGCAGATGCGGATTGCCCTCGGCAAAATCCTGTTGCAGGAACCGGACCTGCTGCTGCTCGACGAACCCACCAACCACCTGGATGTCGAGACGATCCAGTGGTTGGAGGATTACCTGCGCGGCCAGACCGTCCCCCTGGTGGTGATCAGCCACGCCCGGGCCTTCCTTGATCGCGTCGGCAACCAGATCGTCGAGACGGAACGGGGCATCTCCCGCACCTATCTGGGCAACTACAGCCAGCACCTGGAGCAGAAGGCCCTGGAGCGGGAGGCCGGCCAGGCCGCCTTTGAGCGGCCGCAGAAGGAACTCAGCACCCAGCAGGCCTACATCGACCGCTTCCGGGCCAGCGCCACCCGCAGCACCCAGGCCAAGAGCCGCGAGAAGCTGCTGGACAAGGTGGAGCGGATCGAGGCGCCGCTGGAAACCATCGGCGGGCCCCGCTTTCAGTTCCCACCGGCTCCCCGCTGCGGGCGTCAGGTGGCGGTGATCGACAACCTCACCCACAGCTACGGCGACAAGATCCTCTTCCTGGGCTGCCAGCTGGAGGTGGAGCGGGGCGATCGCATCGCCTTCGTCGGCCCTAATGGCGCCGGCAAATCCACCCTGCTGCGCCTGGTGATGGGCATGGAGCCCCCCGATGAGGGCACGGCCGGCCTGGGGGAGCACAACGTCATCGCCGGCTACTTCGAGCAGAACCAGGCCGAAGCCCTCGATCTGAGCAAGACCGTGATCGACACCCTGTTCGAGGCGGTGCCGGACTGGACCCAGACCCAGGTGCGCTCACTGCTGGGCAGCTTCTGCCTCAGCAACGACGCTGTCTTCAAGGAGGTGGGCCAGCTTTCGGGGGGCGAGAAGGCACGCCTGGCCCTGGCCCTGATGCTGCTCAGCCCGTGCAATCTGCTGGTGCTCGATGAGCCCACCAACCACCTCGACATCCCTGCTAAACAGATGCTGGAGGACGCCCTGATGGAGTACCAGGGGGCCGCCCTGATCGTCTCCCACGACCGCTACTTCATCGGCAGGGTGGCCAACAAGATCGTCGAACTGCGCGACGGCGAGCTGGTGCTGTACCGCGGCGACTACGCCTATTACCTCGAGAAGAAGCGCGAGGAGGCCGATGCGGTGAATCAGGACGAGCTGCGCTTGGAGCAGGAGCGCAAACGGGAGGCCAATCGGCTCAAGCAGCAGGCGAAGGATGAGGTCCGCAAGGCCCAGTCCCGCAAGACAAAGGCCGGCAAGGCTTAGGAGACGGCTGAAGAACCCCTCACTCGAGCAGCCTTTCAGCGGGCTGTTGACCAACCCAGCCGCAACGGCTTGAATCCTGGCCCTCAGAGCCGCGGCGGCAAACAGGCCGATCCAGGCGAGCGAGACGGTTTTTGTGGGCATCAGCTGACGCCCGACGGCAGCAAGGAGCCTTCTGCACCTTGATTTGCCAACGCAGCTGGTAAGCCTGTCTCTTTCGATGCGTGGCCCCTTGAAATACTTCGTAGCTTTATGGCGGTTCATCGACCACGTTCCATCGCGTTGCCCGTCATGTCCGAACCTCTCGCCCTCAGCCTTGGCCAGAAATTCGAACTCGAGCGCATAACCCGGGCGATCGACGCCACTAGCGATCCCCAGGCCCTGCGCGGCCTGGCCAAACAACTGCTGCAGGCCTGGCACAGCCAGATGGCTGCCACCCAATGGGTGATGCGCCAACAGCTGGGCGGGGCGACCCTCTTTAGGGGTGATTTATCCCTAGACCGCGCCGCCCTCGATGAGCTGAGGCCCGACCAGAGCCTGCAGAGTCCCGACATCCTCTGAACCTGCTCCTCAGCGGGAGCGGGGCAGCACCAGATCCTGGGGCACCACCTGAAACTCCTGCGCCGCCCCGGCCCGGGTCACCCCGATCAGCAGCGGTCGACCGACACCGGCTGCCTCCACGGCAGTGATCACATCAGCCGGGGAGCTCACCGACTTACCAGCCACCGCCACGATCACATCTCCCTTGCGCAATCCCCCCCGCTCGGCCGGCCCACCGGGCTGAACACCGGCGATCAGGGCGCCGGCGGCCACGCTGCCCTGATCCGTGCGCACCATGTCGAGGCCGACACCGATCATCGGGTGGCTGACTTTGCCGCTGGCCACCAGTTGCTGGGCGATGGCGCGAGCCCGGTTGATCGGGATCGCGAAACCAAGGCCGGCCCCTGGTCCCGAACGCACCAGGGTGTTGATCCCTACCACCTCACCCTCGGCATTGAGCAGCGGTCCGCCGGAATTACCGGGGTTGATTGCCGCATCGGTCTGGATCAGGTCGAGGCGCTTGTCGGTGATTCCGAGCTTGGTGGCATTGCGATTGAGGCTGCTGATGATCCCCAGGGTGACCGTGTGATCGAGGCCGAAGGGGTTGCCCACGGCAATCGCCCAGTCCCCCACCTGCAGGCCATCGGAGTTGCCCAGAGGCGCGACGGGCCAGGCCCCTCCCCCCACCAGGCGCACCACGGCCAGATCGGTGATCGGATCGATGCCGACCACTTTGCCCTCCAGACGCTGGCCGTTCTGAAAGCCCACGGTCACGCGATCACTGCGCTCCACCACATGGGCGTTGGTGAGCACCAGCCCATCGGCCTGAAAGACAAAGCCGCTGCCCTGGCCGCGCTCGGTGCGCTGCGCCGGTGGCGTCGACATCTGGGGCAGCCCGAAGAACTGGCGGAACAGGGGGTCACTGAGCAGGCCCCGGCTGCCGCCTCCGGCGCCGGCCTGGCTCGCCACCGTGCGTTCGGTGTCGATGGTCACCACCGCCGGCCCGGCCCGGCGCACCGCCGCGGCCACGAACGACTGGCGGCCCAGGGCGGTGGTGGCAGGACTGGCCGCGGACTGGGCCCTGACCACCGGCTGCAGGGCGGGAGGTGACACCACCAGGACCGCCGCCGCCAGAGCGACGCCGCCGCGGGAGAGGGCGCGGATGGGGGGCATCGGCAGGAGGGCTACGAGAGATCGAACCGTAGTCAGCACAGGCCACCCCGGGGAAGGGGAGGCAAACCGACCAGACCCGGGCCACTCCCCCTATTATTTGTAAAGTTTCTTATCGCACCATGGACTCCAGCCACCTGCTTCTTGCCTTCCTGGCTTTCGGGGCCGCCTGCACCACCCTCTGGGCCTGGATGCTGGCTTCCAGCTCCTCAGCGCAGGGGTGATGATGTACGGGACCCGGCGAGTTCAACCCGCACCGCCCGCCAGCCAGGGTCGTTCCTCTCCATGCCCACCTTTGTCTTCCAGCTGATTCCCCTGCTCTATGGAGCTTGTTTTCTGGTCCTTCTCTGGCAGGCCTTCCGCGTCATGTCCAAGGGGTTCCAGGCTGTGCCCCGACCCGGCGACCGGGGCACAGCCTCCAGCAGCGGCAACGCCCGAGCCGATAATCGCTCTGGCGCCAATACCACCGATCGCACCGGCCGGTTGACCATCCATCCGGAGCTGCTGGACGGCGAAGGGCAGCTGACCCGCGAAGACCTGCTGACCGTCCGTTTCAGTGGAGACAATGAGCAGCCTGTCCGCCCTGAAGACATCGGCTGAACGGCGCTAGGCCCTCAGCAAGCTGTGCGGACCGTCGCTGAATAGGCTCAGCGCTACGAACACGCACTCCGTCGGAGGTTGATGGTGGATCAAAAGACCCGAATCGTGGCTGCTGTGCTCAATGGCCTCAAGCTGCCGCCCCGTTTCCGGCTGAAGCTGATCAAGGACGAACCAATTCGCCTGGAATTAAGCCTCACCCCCGCCTACGGCAAGGATCCGATCCTGGTCGGCATCGTCGAGTCACAGGATCTGGTGGCGCGGCGGGATCGGGAAGGCCGCATCCCCAGAGATCTTCAGGGCACCTGGGACTGGACCGTCCGCCACGGCAAGGTCAGCACCGGCGGCTGGAATCCCTATCTCAAGGAAGCGCTGCAGACCATGTTCGAGACCGGTCTGCCGGCCATCGTTTACGAAGAAACCACCGGCGAGGCTTACCACCCGGTCGATGGAATCCGCCACGTGCGCTGAGTTGCCCCCCGGATCGCCTTGAGCAACGAAGGCCTGCCGATCGAGGCCCAGCTCGAAGCGATTCGGGCGGCCCTGCTGCCGGCGGGCTCGACGCTGCTGCTACAGGCCCCACCCGGCGCCGGTAAGACCACCCGTGTTCCCCTCACCCTGCTTGAGGGCCTGGGGACCGGGTCCCGCATCCTGATGCTGGAACCGCGGCGACTGGCCGCTCGCAACGCCGCCGCCCGCCTGGCCCAGGCCCTGGGTGAACCGCTGGGCGGTGTGGTGGGCTACAGCGTCCGCCTCGAGAGCCGCACCTCCACCGCCACGCGGTTGGAGCTGGTCACTCCCGGGCTGTTCCTGCGGCGCCTGCAGGCCGATCCGGAGCTCACCGGCGTGGCCTGCGTCATCGTCGACGAGTTCCATGAACGGGCCGCCGAGACCGACCTTGCCCTGGCCCTGCTGCGTCAGGCCCGGGCGCTGGTGCGCCCCGATCTGCGCCTGCTGCTGATGTCGGCCACCCTCGATCTGGCCCCCCTGGCGGAGCGGCTCGATGGGGCGATAGTGATCGAGAGCCTGGGGCGCAGCTGGCCCGTGGAGGTGCAACACCAGGCGCCCCGTCCGGACGAGAGGCTCGAGCGCCAGGTGCTGCGGGCCCTGGAATGTCACTGGCTGGACCAGCGCAGCGAGGGCGAGACCGTGCTGGTCTTCCTGCCGGGACAGCGGGAACTGCTGAGCTGCCAGAGGGCGATCGGGGCGACGGACTGGGGCCTGGAGCCTGAGCTGGTCCTCCTGCATGGGCAGCTGAGCCTGGAAGCCCAGATCAAGGCGTTGGCCCCGGCAGGCCGGGCCGCCGGCAAGATTGTGATGGCCACCGCCATCGCCGAAAGCTCCCTGACGATCCCCGGCGTACGACTGGTGATCGACAGCGGCTTGAGCCGGCGCAACCGCTTCGATCCCGCCACAGGCATGGATGGGCTGATCACCGTGCCCGCCAGCCAGGCCAGCGCCGAGCAGCGCCGCGGCCGCGCCGGTCGCCTGGGCCCGGGCCGCTGCCTGCGGCTGTGGTCCACGGCGGAGCAGCAACGCCGGCCCAGCCATGACACGCCGGAACTGCTGGAGGTGGATCCCCTGCCGATCTGTCTGCAGCTGGCCGCCTGGGGGGCGGGCCTCGGGCAGGAGCTGGCCTGGATCGACCCGCCGCCTGAAGCCGCACTGCAGGAGGCCCAACGCCTGCTGCACCAACTCGGCGGCCTCAGCGCCGATGGCCGGATCAGCGCCCATGGCCAGGCCATGGCCCGCCTCGGCCTGCATCCGCGCCTGGCCCACATGCTGCTGCTGGCCGAACAGCGGGGCTGGCTGTATCTGGGTTGCAGCCTGGCGGTGCTGCTGAGCGAACGGGATCCTCTCGATCGCCGCGAGGCCGGCTCTGACCTGCTGCGACGCCTCGACTGGCTGTCCCATGGCCAACGGGATGGCCGGGACCAGCAGCGCCGCCAGCTGCAGCAGCTCCGGGCCCAGCTGCGGCGCCAGGTGCTGGCAGGCGTTTCCGCTTCCGCCCGCACCGATGCACCTGCCCATGTTGCGCCTGCCACCGGCACACCCCAGCCGCCGCAGAGCGTCGATGCCATGGCCGCCCGCCTGGTCAGCTGGGCCTATCCCGAGCGGGTTGCCCTGAACCGTGGCGGCGGCGATGGCCGGCTGCTGATGCGCGGCGGGCGGGGTGCCCTGCTCCATGCCGATGACCCCCTGGCCCGTTGCCGGGCCCTGGCAATTGCCGCTCTGGACGACCAGGGTCCGGAGGCACGGGTGATGCTGGCGGTGCCCCTGGGCGACGCGCTGCTGGACGAGCTCGCCCAGGAGGAGGGCGAACAGGTGGAGCAGGCCGCCTGGGATCGCAAAACCCGGCGGGTGCGCTGCGAACGGCTGCTGCGCCTGGGAGCGCTGGTGCTGGAGCGCCAACCGTGGCCTGAAGCCGATGCGCAGGCGGTTCAGAAAGCTCTGCTGGAAGGCCTACAGCAGCTGGGTCTGGAGGCCTTGCCCTGGTGCGGGCGCAGCCGGGAGCTGCAGCAACGACTGAAGCTGGCCCACCGGCTGCTGGGGCCGCCCTGGCCCGATCGCTCCGATGGGCACCTGGTCGCCACCCTCGACCACTGGCTCGCTCCCTACCTGGAGAGCCGCCGCAGCGCCCAGGAGTTGCAGGGGCTGGATCTGGTCGAAGCCCTCTGGGGGGATCTGGACTGGCAGCGGCGCCGGGAGCTGGAACTGCTGCTGCCAACGACGCTGCAGGTGCCCTCGGGGCGCTCGCTGCCGATCCGCTATGGCAGCGAGGGGCCGGTGCTGTCGGTGAAGCTGCAGGAGATGTTCGGCAGCCGGGACACCCCTCGCCTGCTGCAGGGCCGGCTACCCCTGACCCTGGAGCTGCTGTCACCGGCGGGCCGACCGGCGGCGATCACCCAGGATCTGGGCCGCTTCTGGGACAGCGGCTACGGGGAGGTGCGCCGGGAGCTGCGGGGGCGCTATCCGAAACATCCCTGGCCCGAAGACCCTCGCCAGGGAATCGCCACCCCTCTCACCAAGGCTGCGCTTGCGAGGGCTGGCCCCAACCCAGAAGGCCCTTGACCTCACACCGGCCGGAGCCTGGCCAAGCAGGCGATGTGTGCAGGGGGTACGGAGCCCTGTTGGCTTGAGCTGAAGCGCTGATCCGCTCTGGCGGGCTTGAGCCGCCGCAAAAACCGGAGGTCAGCCGAACCAGCCTGCGCCACAGGCTTCAGCAGGTTTTGAGGTGCTCACGGCGGCTCCCTGCCACAGACAAGACCCCCATCCCGACCAGGTCGATCCCGCCCTGCCACACGCTTGGGAAGACGCCCCGCCAGCAGGGCCGAGAAGCCGAAATGATGCAGCCCTTCGACGATCCCCTGGCAGCCCTCGGCCTGGGCCTGATAGGTCGCCGGCAGCCGCGGCAGATGGGCCACCAGATCGGGCTCCGCATTGGCCACCATCACCGAAGCCAGTCCGGTTTCGAACATGGCGAGATCGTTGAGGCTGTCCCCCGCCGTCAGCACCCGTTCCGGGGCCACCTCCAGCCACTCCAGCAACGCCAGCAGGGTGCTGCCTTTATTCACACCGGCCGGCAGCACATCGAGATAGCGGCAGCCGGAAACCAGGCAATCCACGCCATGGATCTCCAGCTCGCGCAGCAGGCTGCAATCGAGTGTCTCCAGATCAACGCGATAGGCCAGGCGGCGATCGGCCGTCTCGGGCTCGGGGCCGACGCCGGGGATCAGGCCAGCTGGGGCAGCAGCCGTTCGGGCAGGCCGCGCCAGCGCGCCTCGATCGGATCGACCGCCAGGGGCAGGGGCTCAAGGCTCAGCCCGCAGGCGACGGTGCAACCGACATCACTGATGACCAGATGGGGAGCGGAGAGGCCCAGCTCGGGCTCGGCCGCCAGCACCCACGCCACCGAGCGCAGATCCCGACCCGTGCTGAACACATGCAGGACGCGATGGCGCTCGAGCGCCAGCCAGCGATACAACCAACGGCGCCAGGGGGCCGGGCCGGCCAGCAGGGTCCCATCGAGATCGGTGACCAGCACCAGCTCCGGCTGGGCCGGCAGCTGGCCCTGCAACTGGGCCTGCAGACGCTGGCGGGGAGAAGCGGCGGAAGGCCCACCCGAACTGTCGAGAACCATGACCTGCCCCTCAACCTCGACGGTTATCCGAACCAGGCAATGCAGCGCTCGATACCGTCAAGCCCTGTCCATCAAACGTTACATTCATGGGGTACCCGCGATTCTTTCCGTGACTGACGCTTCCCAACCCCGCTTTGGTTTTGTGAACTTCGCTGAAACCTGGAATGGTCGCCTGGCCATGCTCGGCTTCGTGATCGGACTGGCCACCGAAGTGCTGACCGGCCAAGGCATTTTGTCCCAGATCGGCCTGGGCTGAAGATCCCGAAGGACGGGCCTGCCTCCGGGGCCCGTCCCTACCCCTGGCTGCCAACGTAGTGGTGCGATCCACTCCTCAAGCACCGCGATCCATACGCCCAGGGACCCACCCAACACCGGTGCCTCCTGGAACGGAAAAGCACGGCCAATACTCAGCCAGACCATAGTTATCCCCTAAAAGTCCAGCCCCTCCCCTGTTGCGTGGGCCCTGACCCTCTTTCAGCCTGGAAAATGCCGCACAGCCTGCTTCTAGGCTGGCCTCACAACCGCCAGGCCTGATGAGCCGCCCCATCCGCTTCTTCGCAGGCAACCGACGCGATGGAGCCCGGTTGCTCAGCACGGCGCTCGTCATCACAGTGGTCTCTCTGGTGCGCATCGATCATCCGATCGGCCGAACCATCGCTCTGATCGCTGGCTGTCTCAGCCTCTACTGGTGGCTCCAGTACCGCCAGCTCACCCAGTGAGCGGCATTGATCCTTGAGCGGCCCCCCACCCCATGGCACTCTGCCGCGCTACGGCGTAGCCCAGCTGAATGAAGCGATCGGCAGCCTGCTCGAGCGAGGCTTTGCACCCCGTTTTCTGGTCGATGCCACGGTTGGTCGCCCCCAGCTCAAAAAAGGCCATCTCTGGCTAACCCTCACCGATGGTCAGGCCTCAATTCCGGCGGTGATCTGGGCCTCTCAGCTGCAGAAGCTCAGCTTCATCCCTGAGGAGGGAGATGGGGTGGTGGTGGTCGGCAGGCTCAACTTTTGGGCGGCCCAGGCCCGGCTAACGGTGCAGATTCTCGATCTGCGACCCAGCTTGACGGCCGTGCTGCGCCAGTTCGAGCAGGTGAGATCTCTCCTGGCTCCCGAGGGATTGTTCGATCCCGAGCGCCGGCGTCCCCTACCGCTCTGGCCCCGGCGCATCGCCCTGCTGACGAGTGTGCCCAGCTCCGCTCTGGCCGACATGCTGCGCACGGCCCGCGAGCGCTGGCCGGCTACAAGCCTGTTGGTGGTGCCGATCCCGGTTCAAGGCCCGGTGGAAGGCAAGATCCGCTCCGCAGTCGAACGACTGGGCGAACGGGCCAGGGAACTGGAACTGGATGCGATCGTGCTGGCCCGGGGCGGCGGCAGCCGCGAGGACCTGGCCGTGTTCGACGGCGAGGCGCTGGCCCGCTGCCTGGCCGCCTGTCCGGTGCCGGTCGTCTGCGGACTCGGCCATGAAGATGACACGACGATCGCCGATCTGGTGGCGGACTATCGAGCCGCCACGCCGACAGCCGCCCTGGTGGCCCTGCTGCCAGACCGCCAGGCCGAACGCATGGCCCTGAGTCAGCACCGGCGCCATCTGGGCCAGCTGCTCAACCTGCGCCTGCAGGCTGAGCGACAGCACCTGGCCCGCCATCGACAGAGGCTGGAGGCCCTGCACCCCAGCCAACTGCTCAGACATCAGCGGCAATGGCTGCAGCAGCAGCGGGCCCTGCTGCGGGCCCTCTCGCCCCGCCATCTGCTGGAGAGGGGTTTCGCCCTGGTCCGCGATGGCCAGGGAAACCTGCTGCGCACGATCAATGCCGTGACCGGCGGCGATCCGATCACGGTCGAGCTGGCCGACGGTCTCCTGGCAGCGCAGGTGCTGCAAAGGCTGCCTTCGTCCGCAGACCCGCAGGCATAACCCTAAGCCGCCCAATCCGCCCTCACGGCCAGATCGACTTCCCACAGATCGGCTTCCCACCGAACCAGCCCCGATTCCCCATGCCCCAACCAGCCAAACGCGAGCGTGCCGCCCAGAGCTCCCGGGGCAAGTCGGCTCCCGAGCCGGCACAGGCAAAGGAGCAGGAGCAGGAGCAGCAAGAGCCGACGGATATCAGCGCCGAGCTCAGTTACCGGGAGGCCCAGGCGGCCCTGGAGCTCTGCCTGGCCCAGCTGCAGGCCACGGATCTGGATATCGAGGCGATGGCCGGCCTCTACGAGCGGGCCCAGAGCTTTGCCAATCGCTGCGAAACCCTGCTCGAGCAGGTCGAGCAGGACGTGATGCAATGGGATCCGGAGCAGCCCGAGGCCGCACCGAAGCCCTATCAACCATGACGCCAGCGATGACTCCCGAGGAACAGCCCCTGCAGGCAGGCGAGTCAGATTCCGAGCCGGGGGTCGTTCCAGCTCAAATCTTGCCGGCTCCAATTTCGCCCACGCCAACCGTGCCAGCCATGGCCTGGATCTATCTGGTCCTGAGCCTGGCCGGCGGCATTCTCCCCTGGCTGGCCAACTGGGATTACATCCAGTCCTATGGCTCGGGTTTTGATCTGGGCCAGTTCATCGCCCTGGCCAATGCCAATCCAGCCGCCCAGTCCCTGTCCAGGGATCTGGCTGTCGGGGCCACCGCGGTGACGATCTGGATGGTGATCGAAAGCCGGCGGCTGAAGATGCGCGGTCTGGGCTGGGTGCTGCTGAGCTGCATCACGATTGCCTTTGCCTTTGGAGCCCCGTTGTTCCTGCACCTGCGCGAACGACGCCTGGCCGAACTGCAGCGCCAGGGATCAGGTCAATAACTAACAAAGTCTGGAGAAAGATCTACAAATCGGCATCAAGAGCGATCTATGCGTGGTACCTCCACCGCATCGACGTTGATCGTCACATTGCGAGCATCAATCGCCACAGAGGTCTCGGAATCACCGGAGACGCCGGAATCAACCGCAACCATCGTGCCGCAGGCCGGGCAGACATCACGCGCGAAGCTGGTCACACCGCAGGCCTCGCAGGTGTGCAGACGGCGCTTTAACACTTGCCAGGCAATTAGACCGGCTCCGCCCAAAAGCAAGGGCAGCACCACCAACAAGAAGGTTAGCCCTTCAGCCACATCCAGCAGCAACTTGCCGATGGCCCCGGGGGCCAGCAACAGCAGCCCGCCGACCACGATCCAGAACCAGGGAATGGAGCGCTGCATCAGCGTTGGAAGCGGGAGTCGTTTTCAAACCAGCGCTCCAGCGCCGCCAGACCCTCGATTCCGGCCCAGCCCAGCAGCAGCAGCGCCAGCACCCAGGCGCTGACCACACCGACAGCGAACAACATTGGAACCAGGGCCAGGGTGGTGAAACCGATCACCACCAGCGCACCGACAGCTGTGCAAACGAGCGCCAGAGTGGCCACCAAGGGCCGGATCCGACCTGGACGATCCTGACCGGAACGGAACAAGGGCAGGATCCTGAGCATCGCTGCAACGGAAACAGTTCAACCATCCTGACCTGCCGGAGTCGCAAACGCTCAGGGAGCCAGCGGTGTGGATCGCCCCCCCGAAGCCGGACTTGCCAGCACCACACCCAGGCACTGGCCGTAATAAAGGATGACCCCGACAAGCCAGACCCAGAGGGTCAGCACCAGCACCCCGCCGACCACGCCATAGGCCTGATAACGCAGCCCGATCGCCACCAGGCTGCGGCCCAGCAGCAGATTGAGCAGGGTGAGGGCCGACCCCACCATCACGGCAGGCAGCATCAGGGGCCGGAGGCGGATGGGCTTGGACGGCAACAACCACAGCAGGATCAGAGTGCTGAGACAGCCGATCGCCACGGAAATCAGCACATCCATCCCGCCGGAGACGGACAACAGCCAGTCGAAAGGCTGGGGCAGGACCTTCAACATCCACTGCCGCAACACCTTGAAGCCGAAGAAGCGCAGGTTGCTGATCAGTTGATCCGCCAGGATCAGTACGGAAACCAGCAACAGCAGCACAAAAGCCTTGAGCCGCAACAATACAAATCGCCGCACAATCTTCTGCCAGGGCAGTCCATCAAAACCAAAGGGTCGGTTCCACCAGAGGCGATCCGCCCCCCGTTGCAGGGTCAGATAAATGTTGTTGGCCGTGAGCACCAGCAACAACACACCCAGCAGCCCAGCACCCAGACCCTGACGGGTGAAGCGCGCCAGCGTCGCCTCGAACATCGGCATGCTGGCCGGCAGCAGAACCTGCCCCACCAGCTGCTGCACCCGGGCCAGCAGATCCTGATTGCGACCGATAAGGCGCGAAAGCACCGACAAGACAATCAGCAGCGCTGGGAAAAAAGACTGCAGCGTGTGATAAGCGAATGCAGCACTCAGATCAATACAATCAGCGCGCAGCCACAGCAGATAGGCCGACCAGAGGGGGCGCACCACCTGCCGGATCCCCGGCCGGAGCATTAGGTGGCTGCCCTTTTCCACGATGGACCCCATCACCAGCGCCTATGTGGCAGCAACAACGGCTGCCTCGATGGCCAGGACAACGCCGGTGGACCGATATACCGGCTTCCGGACGCACACAAATTCCTGACATTGAAAAGACTGGCACAGCAGGAGCCCGTCGGTAGCGGGTCCAATTCGGCACCCGATCGCCTCCCCTGGCGTCGTGGTGGGCGCCGGTGCCTGATGGTCCGGATGGCTTTGGTTCAACAGGTGCAGGCAAGAACTGGTGGGCCGTCGTTCTCACGCCGGAGCTTCCGATCACCTCTGATGACGCGCAGCGGTGAGAGCGGGTGGCGATCGCCTGAACCGACCCGGTGCTGCTGAGCCCAACGACCGGACCCGATCCCGACAGCGCCCATCGGCGGCCCCTTGACTCGCGTTGGGCAAAAGCCGGCCCCGGCCCTGGCGCCATCACAGACTGGTCAGCATTCCTGCGGCCGGGGCGCCCTGATTCCTCCCCCCCCCGTTCCCGAGCCCGCCTGGCGGCTGCGGCTGGGCGCGGCCCTCGAGGCCTTGCCCGCCGCCCGCCGCCGCCGCCTGCGCAGCCTGGAGCCCGCCGCCACGGCCCAGCTCCAGCCGCCCTTCACCGCGCCCCTGCTGGATCTGGCCAGCAACGACTACCTGGGCCTCAGCCGCCACCCGGCCGTGCTGGCCGCCGCCGCCGCCGAACTGGCCGTCAGTGGGCTGGGGGCCGGCGCCTCGCGGCTGGTGAGTGGCACCCGGCCGGTTCATCTGCGCCTGGAGGCGGACCTGGCCGCCTGGCTGGGGCGCGAGCGGGCCCTGCTGTTCCCGAGTGGCTTCCAGGCCAACCTGGCTGCCGTCTGCGCCCTGGCCGATCGCCAGAGCCTGGTGCTGGCCGATCGCCTCATTCACCACTCGCTGCTGGCGGGGGTGCGGGCCAGCGGCGCCCGCCTGCAGCGCTTCGCCCACAACGATCCGGCCGATCTGGAACGCCGCCTGCTGGCTGAACGACGCCAGCGCCCCTCCGCACGTCTTCTGGTGCTCTGCGAAAGCCAGTACAGCATGGAGGGCACCAGCCCGCCGTTGGCCGCCATCGCGGCCCTCTGTGCCCGTCATCAGGCGCCCTTGCTGGTCGATGAGGCCCATGCCCTCGGGGTGCTCGGCGGCAGCGGCCGCGGCCTGGCCCATGGACTGAAGGACGTGGCGATCATCAGCGGCACCTTTGGCAAAGCCTTCGGCAGCGGTGGCGCCTTCCTGGCCTGCGATGGCCTGGTGGGCGACTGGCTGCTGCAGAGCAGCGGCGCCTTCCGCTACACCACCGCCCTGGCACCGCCCCTGGCCGCCGGCGCCCTGGCGGCCCTGGAGCAGATCCAGGCCGAACCCCAGCTGGCCCTGGCCCTGCTGGAGCGAGCCGAACGCTGGCGGCGGGCTCTGGCGGCGGCGGGCTGGCCCCGCCCCCCCGGCAGCGGTCCGATCCTCTCCCTGCGCTTGGGCGACGACGTCCTGGCCCTGGCGGCTCAGGAGCGGCTGGAAGCAGCGGGCCTGCTGGCCCTGGCGATCCGCCCACCGACCGTGCCCGAAGGCACCGCCCGGCTGCGACTCGTGCTCCGCCACGGCCTTCCCTCCGGCAGCCTGGAGCGGCTGCTCAAAGCCCTGGGGCCAGGGCCATTCCCGCACTCCTCCAGCTGAACCATGGGACCCGCCGACTCCGCGCCGCCCAGCCTCCAGGTGATCGCCATGCACGGCTGGGCGGGCACGGCCAACGACTGGCAGCCCTGGCAGGCCGCAGCCCAGAGCCGGGGCTGGCACTGGCGCAGCGGTGAGCGGGGCTACGGCGGCGCGCCGCCCTGGCTGCCGATGTGGGCACCCGCGGGCCTACGGGTGCTGATCACCCACTCGATGGGGGCCCATCTGCTGCCAGCCCCCCTTCTGGCCGCGGCCGAAAGGGTGGTGCTGCTGGCTGGCTTCGGGCGCTTTGTGCCACCCGGCCGCGAAGGCAGGCCGCTGCGCGCCGCCCTGGCGGGCATGGCCGCGGGCCTGGCCGAAGGCCCCGATCCCGCAGAAACCACCCGCAGGGCCCAGACCCTGCTGGGCCGCTTCCTGGCGCGGGCCGCCGCGCCGGATCCGGCCGCCCTGATGCCCCCGGGGCCGGCCGATCAGCCGGTGGGTCCAGAGGCCCGCCAGCGCCTACGCGACGACCTGGCCCTTCTGGCGGCCAGCGACGACCTGCCCAAGGGCTTTCCCGACCGGGTGCCGTTGCTGCTGGTGGAGGCCGGCGAGGATCAGATCGTCGGACCGGAGGCCCGCGCCCTGCTGCGACATCGCCTCCCGGAGGCGGAGAGGATCCTGCTGAGCGACGCCGGGCACGCCTTCCTCAGGTCATCGCCGCAGGCGGCTGTGCTGCAGTGGTTGGAGCGGACCGGACCGCCATGACGGTGACTTCCCTCATCCCCGGCCCCGCGGACCGGCCCAATTCGGGCCTGAGCGGGCCGGCGGACTTCCGCGATCGGGTCCAGCAGGGATTCGGGCGTCGGGCCGGCAGCTATGAGCAACAGGCCCAGCTACAGCAGGGCGTGGCCTGGCGACTCGGCCACCTCTGCCGCGCTCTGCCCCTGCCCGCCGGCCCCATCGCCGACCTCGGCGCCGGCACTGGACTGCTGAGCCGCGCCCTGCTGGCCCAGCGGCCCGCGCTGGCGCAGCCGCCACCAATCCAGCTTGATCTCTGCCCTGAACTGCTGGCCCGCAATCCCCTCTGCGGCCCGTCCATCCGGCCATGGGATCTCAACCAGGGCTTGCCGCACTCCCTCCACGGGGCCGCCCTGCTGATCTCCAGCTTCGCCCTGCAGTGGCTCGACGATCCCGCCAGCCAGCTGGCCCAGTGGGGCGCCAGCCTGGCGCCCGGCGGCTGGCTGGCCCTGGCGCTGCCCGTGGCCGGCAGCTTCGACACCTGGCAGGCGGCCGCCCATGCCGCCGCCGTGCCCTGCAGCGCCCTGCCCCTGCCCCGGGCCGAGGCCCTGGTCACGGTGGCCACCGCTGCCGGACTGGAGCTGCGCCACAGCCAGCAGCTGTGCTTCAGCCGCTCGCCGCTCGATGGCCTGGCCGCCCTGCGGCTGCTGCGTGGCCTCGGGGCCACCGCCAGCCACCAGCCCCCCCTCGGCCCGGGCCAGCTGCGCCGGCTTCTGGCCCACTGGCCCCGCGCCCCGCTGCGCTGGAAGGTGCTGCTGCTGCTGGCGCGCCGGCCGCCGCAAGCGGACGCCTCCTGATGCCGGGCCAACAGATCGGCCAACCCGTCAGGCTGAGCGCCTTGCGAGCAGCTGGAGCCCACGACGGATGCGCCTGATCATCTGCGGCACGGACACCGACGTCGGCAAGACCGTGGTGAGCGCCCTGGTGGTGCAGGGCCTGCGGGCCCACTACTGGAAGCCGGTGCAGAGCGGCCTGGAGGACGGAGGCGACACGGGCCGGGTGCAGCAGCTGCTGCAGCTGCCCCCCGAGCGATTGCTGCCGGAGGCCTATCGCTTCGAGGCGCCCGTCTCACCCCACTGGGCCGCCGAACGGCAGGGCCTGACGATCGACCCCGACCGCCTGAACCTGCCGGCCGGGGATGGCGCGCTGGTGGTGGAGACCGCTGGGGGAGTGCTGGTGCCCCTGCGCCGGGACTGGCTGCAGATCGAGCAGATCGCGGTCTGGGGGCTGCCGGTGCTGCTGGTGGCCCGCAGCGGCCTGGGTACCCTCAGCCACACCCTGCTGTCCCTGGAGGCCCTCCGCCAGCGCTCGATCCCGGTGCTGGGGCTGGTGCTCAACGGCCCGCCCCACCCCGACAACCCCCGCACCCTGGAACACCTAGGGAAAGTTCCGGTGCTGGCCGAACTACCGCCCCTCTCCCCCCTCTGTGGCGCCGCCCTGGAACAGCACTGGCACACCAGTGCACTGCCACATACGCTGGGTCGATGAGCAAACGTCAGCTTCTGATCAGCGGCGCCGTGGCGGTGGCCTGCGGGGCCATTCTGGTGATCTTCACCGATATCGAAACCGGCCTTGTGCGCTGGGTGAACTGCGGCCCCCTCGGGGGACCGCAGGAGCAACGCTCCGAAATCTGTCGCTGAACGGCATCAGCTCTGGCGACCCGATCGCAGCGGACAGTGACCGGTGATCGCGGTGACGTTGTGCCGCACCATCGCCAGCGGCCAGCCATGGCGCAGCTGATCGTGGATGGGTTCGATCTGAGAGTGGCTCCAGCCCGATTGTGCCAGGGTCACCCGGATCTCCTGGCAGGTCCCTTCGGCGAACAGTTCGCTCGGGGCCCAGGGCCTGGAGCCAGGGGACGGGAGGCCGAATGCTCAGGTTGGAGAAAGCGGTTAGATCCTGGATCTGAAACGGGAGTTGGCGTCTTGCCGTTCCATGGGACTCTCGCGAGGGGGCCCCTGCCCTGATGAGCGAGGCGAGGATCTTGGGGGTGAGGAGCACAGGTGGAAAGGCGGCGGGCCAGCCTGAGCGGCCTCCATCATGTCAACGGTGTTCCACTCCGACCTAATCGCCGCCGGATGACCTCTCCCCCTAGCTGGCACCCCCATCTCTGGCATCCCACCACCCAGGTGGCCCACTCCGAGCCACCGCTGCGGGCGGTGCGGGGTGAAGGTGCCCTGCTGGAACTCGACGACGGCCGCCGCCTGATCGATGGCATCAGCGGCTGGTGGGTGATGCTGCATGGCCACGCGGAACGCGCCATCGCCGCGGCCGTAGCCCGGCAGGCCAGCACCCTTGAGCAGGTGATCTTCGCCAACTTCCGCCATCCCGGTGCCGAAGCGCTGGCGGAGCGGCTCAGCGCCCTCAGTGGCCTGGAGCGACTCTTCTTCTCCGACAACGGCTCCACCGCGGTGGAGGTGGCGATCAAGATCGCTTGGCAGTGGTGGCACAACCAGGGCATCTCCCGGCCCCAGCTGATCGCCTTCGACGGGGCTTATCACGGCGACACCTTCGGCGCCATGGCCGTGGGCGAGCGCTCCCTGTTCTCAGCCCCATTCGCACCGCTGCTGTTCGATGTCGCCCGGGCCCCCTGGCCAGCGACCTGGTGGGGCGATGACGCCGTGGAGGCCCGCGAGGCGGCGGCGCTGGCGCGGCTGGAGCAGCTGCTGGAGCAGCCGACGGCGGCGGTGATCCTGGAGCCCCTGGTGCAGGGGGCCAGCGGCATGGCGATGGTGCGACCGGCGTTCCTGCGCCAGGTGGAACAGCGGGTGCGGGCAGCCGGCGCCCTGCTGATCGCCGATGAGGTGCTGACGGGCTTCGGCCGCTGCGGAGAGCTGTTCGCCTGCCGGCAGGCCGGTATTCGTCCCGATCTGATGGCCCTCTCCAAGGGGCTGACGGGGGGCTTCCTGCCGATGGGGGTGACCCTGGCCAGCGAGACGATCTACCGCGGCTTCATCGATGAGGAGCCCAGCCACACGCTGTTCCATGGGCACAGCTTCACGGCCAATCCCCTGGGCTGCGCCGCGGCCCTGGCCAGCCTCGATCTGCTGGAGGCCAGTCCCGAGCGGCATCGCGGCATGGAGGCCCGCCACCGGCCCTATCTGGAGACCCTCGTCGGCCATCGCCTCCTGCGCCGTCCCCGCCTACTGGGCTGCATCGCCGCCTTCGATCTGGCCGTGGACAATCCCGGGTATCTGAACCCGGTCGGTCGCCAGCTGCAGCGGCTGCTGCTGGAGCAGGGGGTGTTCCTGCGGCCCCTGGGCGAGGTGGTCTACCTACTGCCGCCCCTCTGCATTAACGACGACCAGCTGGCCCATTGCTACGCCGCGATCGCCGGCGCCCTTGAGCACATCTGAAGCCCAGCGCGATGCTCTTCGGGCGGAACTCAGGGCCCGACCAGGATCGCTGCCTCCACATCGGCGCGGGTCAGGCCATAGGAGAAATGACGAACCCGCTCGAGGCCGTCGTGATGCCAGCTCACCTGCAGCTCCTCGATCGCCAGCTCGATGCGGGCGCTCCACTGAGGTCGGTGCAGATCCCAGATGGCCGAGCGGGCGCTCTGCTGGCGGGCACCGAGCTGACGCAGCCACTCCTCCAGCGCCGGCAGGGGATGGTGATACAGGGGGGTGCGATCGGAAGGCAAGGTCGGCATCGGCTCGCCGGGAGGATTCAGGGAGCCTGGCGCAGCGCCGGCACCGGCTCGCCGCTGGACAGCGCCGGTTCGCGGCTGGCAGGCGCCGGTTCACGGCTGGCAGGCGCCGGTTCACGGCTGGCAGGCGCCGGGGCGCTAGTCGGCTCGACCCACCAGCTGGGTCGGGTCATCAGCTCGGTGCCGCGGGCCCAGGCCAGGCCGACGCCGAGGACCAGGCTGAACACCAGGGCCACCGCCAGCAGCACCAGGGCGAACCACTCCCCACCCGAAAGGCTGCGCCGCACCGAAGCGGGCCGGGGCTGAAAAGCAACGCCGGCGGGATTAGCGGGGGGACTGAACACCACCGCCGGCCGGGTTGGCTGGAGCAGCCGCTCGTCATAGGCGCGGCGGGTGAGCGGATCCCCCAGCACCCCATAGGCCTGACGCAGACGTTGAAAGGCCCCATCCGCCGCCGCCGCCGGCAGGGAGGTGGTATCGGGGTGATAGCGCTTGCTGAGGGCCCGGAAGGCCTGGCGCAGTTGCTGGGTACTGGCGTCGGGAGAGACCCCCAGCGTCTCGTAGTGGGTGGGCATGGCCGTGAGGTTAGGCAGGGCCGTTGGGTTGGGCAGGCGGGCTGGGCTGCAACTTGAAGGATTGCCGCAACCGGATGACCGAAACCGGATGACCGAAACCGGATGACCGAAACCGGATGACCGAAACCGTCGACCCAGGTTTCGTCCCTGCCAGCCGCTCGTGTTGCCAACGCCTGGCCGCCGGCTGGGCATGATTCTGGGTAGACCCAACCCATAGCAAGTGCGGATGGCTGCCAGCCCTGCCACCTCTGAGCTTCCGTCCGGCCTCTGGCAGGCCCTGGGCTGGCAACCGAAGCCCGAGCAGCTGGAGCAGCTCCTCGCCCTGCAGGCGGCCCTGCGCCAGGGGAACGAACGGGTCAACCTCACCCGGCTGGTGGAGGGGGATGACTACTGGATCGCCCAGGTGTTCGACAGCCTCTGGCCCCTGCTGCCCCTACTGCAGGCGGAACGGGCCGGCGCCCAGGAGCCGCTGCAGATCATCGATGTGGGCACCGGCGGCGGCTTCCCCGGTCTGGCGATTGCCATCGCCCTGCCCGCGGCCCAGCTCACCCTGGTGGATTCGGTCAGCCGCAAGGTGGACGCCGTGGCCGCGATGGTGACGGAGCTGGGCCTGGAGGGCAGGGTGAGCCTGCGCTGTGACCGGATCGAGCGCTGCGGTCAGGCGGCCGATTGCCGCGGTCGCTTCGACTGGGCCCTGGCCCGGGCCGTGGCCAGCGCGCCGGTGGTGGCCGAATACCTGGTGCCGCTGCTGCGGCCCCAGGGACGGGCCCTGCTCTATCGGGGTCAGTGGAACGCCGCCGATCAGGCCGATCTAGAGCGGGCCCTGGATCCCCTGCGAGCCGCGATCGAGCACACCATGCCCCTGGAGCTGCCCGGGGGTCGCGGCATCCGCCATGCCCTGGTGCTGAACCCCCTCGGGCCCTGCCCGAAGACCTACCCCCGGGCGGTGGGCGTACCGGCCAAACAGCCCCTGGGGGCCAAAAAGGCTGCACAGCTCCTTGATGACCGATTGGCACGCCACTGAAACGGAAACCGATCTCAGGGCGTCCGCACGGCGGAAAGCATCGCGGTAGGGAACCTGGGAAAGCCTTCCGGAGCGGCAGACCTCAGAGCCCAGGGACGAAGCGAAGGCACAGCCCGAGGCCATCGGACTGGCTGCTCACAGGAGTGCCACGATGGAGAGCAGGAACAGGGCAAGAGCCTCCTTGAGACAACGCGAACGAAGGCAACGCTCCCTTCGCCACTCCAGGCCCAGACCCATGCCTGATCGATGAGAAGAGGCCGCTGGAAGCCAGTCACAAATCCATAACCAAAGCTTAGGGAAAAGGTTGAGAGCAAACGCCAAAATGGAATATTGCAATGGGTTGCATGAAACACAAGACCGTACAGGCTTACATCGAGGAGGTTCCTGCATGGGAAACGGGAGTACCTCTCAGTGGTCCAATCCTCTCCAGAACGCAGTGGGTCGTGTGGAGTCTTGCCACGGCTGGCAAGTTTTTCGAGGGATTGATCGTGTTCATGAGCGGCATCTCCCTGCCGCTGGTGGCTCACCAGTTCGGAATGAACAGCACCGACAAGGGTCTGGTCACCGCTGCCACCCTGTTCGGCATCCTGATCGGAGCGATGTGCCTGGGCGGCCTGGCGGATCACTGGGGCCGCAAACCGGTATTCATCGGCGAGATGCTGATTCTGGCCGCTGCCCTCATCGCTGCGGCCTTCAGCATCAACACACCGATGCTGGTCGCCTCCCTGTTTGTGATCGGCGTGGCCCTGGGCGCTGACTACCCCACGGCCCATCTGGTGATCTCCGAGAGCATCCCCGCCAACATCCGCGGCCGGCTGGTACTGGGAGCCTTCAGCTTCCAGGCCCTGGGTGCTGTTGCGGCCACAGCCATCTCGGCCCTTTTCCTTACACTGGAAACCAGCCTGGACGTCTGGCGTCAGCTGTATCTGCTGCCTGTGATTCCCGTTCTGTTCGTGACCTGGGGGCGCCTTTTTCTACCGGAAAGTAGCCATTGGCTGGTCAGCAAGGGGAAGTTCTCACATGCTGAGAAACAACTGCGCAAGCTTTTGGATCGCCGCGACATCGAGCTCAAGGAACTTGAAATCGCTGAGGAGGGGCGGCTGAAGCCCAGCGTCGATTGGCGGCAGCTATTCAGTGGAAAATACCAGCGCGCCACGATCTTGGCCAGTGTGCCCTGGTTCCTGCAGGATCTCTCCACCTACGGCATCGGCATCTTTACCCCGGTGATCATCGCGGCCGCCTTTGGTGCCGATAGTGATGAACACAATGTGGCCGCCCTGATGCAGAACGCCCTGCGGGGTGCCCAGGGAACGGCTCTTGTCGATGTGGGCTTTCTGCTCGGTATTGCTTTAGCCATCGTCCTCGCCGATCGCTGGGGCAGAATTCCGCTGCAGATCACTGGCTTCATCGGCTGTGCCGTGGGTCTCTTGGTCGCCGCGGCCGGCAGTGCCGGATCCAGCACCAATCTGCCGGTGATCGTGACGGGTTTTTTCCTGTTCCAATTCATGACCAACCTCGGCCCCAATTCCCAGACCTATCTCCTGGCGGGCGAGGTGTTCCCGTTGCGCCTTCGGGGCCTGGGTGCCGGATTCGCCGCCGCCACCGGCAAGGTGGGTGCCGTGATCACCGCCTTTTTCTTTCCGAGCCTGTTGCGGTCTTTGGGCAGCGATCGCCTGCTGCCGCTGCTGGCGCTGACCTCGCTGGTGGGAGCGCTGATCACTTGGTTCTACCGCATCGAAACCCGCGGGATGGACATGGAGAAGCACTGATCAAATCCGCTGCAACGTTGAGATGGAAGCGCGACGATTCTCATCACGAACTCCCGGCGGGGAATATCCAATCCATGGTCATGATCTGAACTTTCGGACACATTCAGGGACTGGAGCTGGGATTGATTAATTCAGCCATTGCTATCGGAATGGCATGATGCGTTTCTTTCCCGTGTCAAGTCATCCGGTCACATGTAGCCAGTGACACACCCGTTAGGACCTCCCGGCAGCCGAGCCCATGCACCCCTTCATTTGGAGGGTTTACATCCGGCCCCGGGCGCAAGAAACTGAATTCAACCAAGTGAGGTTCGGGCTTAGGGTATCTGCTCTGCCTTTAATCCCATTCCAGCTGGACTGAATCAGGCCTGATCACTCCCTGTACCCATGCCCTACGCCAGCAGCATTCAGACCTTCAACGACGCCAACGGCACCGCCTACGCGTTCCTGGAAAGTGACGGCCTGTTGTGGCAGTGCCAGTGGAACCCCCAGGCAGAGCGCTGGGACAAGGCCAAGGTGGTGCCTGGGGCCTATGGCGGCGAGAAGCTGCAGGCCCTGCTGGTTGACAACCTCTGGCCCACGAGCGGAACAAGTGGCAACCAGGCTGATAACACGCCTGGAATCGTGCTGGCCTACCGGATTGGCACGGGCGAAGCCGCCAAGGTGTACGCCACGATTGGGCGCTGGGGCAGCGACGGCGAGCTGAGCTGGAACCAGCCGCTGCTGCTCAGCGATAGCGGCACGGTCACCGAGGCGATCGGACTGCGCAGCAGCGGCGATGGCAGCTTTGAACTCATCAGCCAGCGGCGAGAGCCGGTCGCGGCAGATCCCGGCAACACGCTGCAGACGATCACAGGAGCCCGCTCCGATAGCGAACTGATTAAGCAGAGCTTCAGCCTCAGCGGCAGTGATGCGACTGGATATCAACTCACGAACGAGACAGCCAGCAAGCCGCCGCAGGACGTCACACCGACCAAGGAGCCAGCCCCTGTGGCACCGGCTTCAGCCACGGCTGGAAGCACCGAGTTCAGCAGGGCTGATCTACTGCTGGCACCATCGCCAGCAGCGGTATTAAAGGCAACATCGCTGCTAAGTGCATCAAGCGAAATGCCCGGTTCATCGGGCGGCTCAGTGGGATGGAGTGGTGGTACAGCCGCGAGGTTTGGTAATCCGAAAGGGCAGAACACTGGGGTTTTCGGGCCTGCTTTAGGACAGACCAGCACGCGTTGGCAGCTGCAGATCCCGAACTCCTCACCACAGATAGATTTTCGGCCAAGTAACGCTGCTGGGCGGCGCGAGGCTGGGGTGGCAGAGAACTTCTTTGTAACACTTTGGAATTCCAGAAAAGGATTCGACCCGCTAGAGAATGGCAAAAAGAAGCAGACATTTGGTCTAATCGGAAGATTTGGTCCTTACGGCTATGGAACCCAAACGATCAGGAACGACTTCGGCCTGACCTTGATCACAGAGCTGAAGCAAGAAAAAGGGGATCTTGGCAATGCAGTCGCTGCCGCCAAGAACGTTTGTACCCGTTCAGGGGCCGTAACGCAGCAGCGCAGCATTCCACCCCTGATTGTTAATCAACGAGCGACCACAGACACCACGATCGTTAACAACCGGCTCAGGGATCTGGCAGTAGTGAGGGCATCACACCACCGCGGT
>JAPLID010000060.1 GCA_026389285.1 Cyanobacteriota bacterium | reverse complement strand
AGGATTCTCTCAGCCCATCGGTGCCGGTGCCGCCATGTCCCCGGGAAGCCAGATGCGGGCACTGACCGCGAACAGGGCCAGCCCGAACAGGAGCACGATCGCGGCCGGCAGCAAGGTGGAGCGGAGGAACTGCACGGGAGATCTACGGCGAATCTCATTCTGACCGGCAGCGAGTCCCCTCGGCCACAGGCACGGGCATGGCCAGGGGCATGCAGAGCCTGGATCGCCGCTGCGACAGTTCCCCTCACCCGCAGCCCATCAGGGGCAAGGAACCCCATGCCCACCTCGGGACGATCACCCGCTGGCGACTCAGGTTGAACCGGCTGGCTGCCTGATCACCCGGCAGTGGCTGACCCATCAGGCGCCGCAGTTCACCCGTGAACGTCTGCAATCAAAACAGGTCATGCGATCCGCCGGCAGGTCGGCATTCAGAGAATGCATTGCTCCTTTGGCTGGTGCCGTTCTCTCTTTTCAGCGACGAGAATCGCTTCGATTTACTGCCAGGAATCAACGCACCGGCGACAAGTAGCGTTCGATCCGATCTCCGTATCCACGCCTGATGGCCAGCAGCAGCTCTGCCCTCGAGCCACCCAAGTCCATGCTGCCCGCCCCAGCGCCGGGAACCGAGCGGCAGCGACTGGTGGCCGTGGCCGCCGAAGGGCTGGCCAGCGGAGCCCCCCTGAACATGGTCGGCAAGTTGCTGCAGGGCTGGCTGGCCAGCAATGGCGTGCCCCTCGAGTTGATCGGCGTGATCCCGCAGTTGGCGGGACTGCCCTATGCCTTCAAGTTCCTCTGGGCCCCGCTGCTCGATCGCTGGCCGATCCCCCGGCCCGATCGTCGCAGGGGCTGGATGCTGGTGCTGCAGCTGAGCCTGGTGGTGGTACTGCTGGTGCTGGCCCTCGCCGCCACCCAGGCACCGACTGCGGCCAATCTGAAGCTGATCACCCTGCTGGCCCTGGTGCTGGCCACCGCCAGCGCCACCCAGGACATCGTGATCGATGCCTATCGGACGGACCTGCTGCCGGAACATGAGCGCGGCCAGGGAGCCGCCAGCCACAACTTCGCCTATCGCACCGGCATGTTGGTGGTGAGTTCCGGCGGCTTCCTGCTGGCGGGCCGCTTCGGCTGGCCAGCCGCCTTCGGGGGCTGTGCGGCGCTGATGCTGGCGGTGGTGCCCTTCACCCTCGCTGCCCCCACCCTGCATCCGGTGCAGCATCCCGTCACCAGCCTGCGTCAGGCCGTGGTCGGACCCGCCCGGGAGTTCCTACGCCGCACCGGCGTCAACCAGGCCCCGTGGCTGCTGCTGCTGGTGCTGTTCTACCGCTGGCCCGATGGCCTGCTGGCCGCCCTTTCGATCGCCTTCCTCAAACAGGCCGGCTTCAGTGATGCCCAGATCGGCCTACTCGACGGCGGCTGGGCGATCGCCGCCACCATGATCGGCACCGTGATCGGCGGTGTGCTGTTCGCCCGGCTGGGGATGAACCGCTGCCTGTGGCTGTTCGCGGCTGTAGGAGCGGCGGGGAACCTCGGCTACGCCGCCTTGGCCCGCTTCGGCGGCGGCCTGCCGGCGCTGATGGCCGCCGTCAGCCTGGAGAATATCTCCAGCGGCATGGTCGGGGCCGGGTTCGTGGCCCTGCTGATGAGCCTCTGCAACCCCCGCTTCTCAGCCACCCAGTACGCACTTTTCTCCGGGGTGTACGCCTTCAGCCGCACCCTGTTGGCCCTGCCCTCCGGCTGGCTGGCGGCAAGGCTCGGCTGGAGCGGATATTTTCTGGCCACGGCCCTGGCGGCCCTGCCGGCCTTCCTGTTGATGGTCCGGCTGGTGCCCTGGAACGGGGACGGCTGCCGCGGGGCTTTCGATCCTGCCCGCGACGCCACCTGATACGGACGTCCGGGATCGGGATCAGAGGCTTGCGGGCTCAGGGCGATCAGCCAGCCTCCGCCGCAGCTGACCGCAGGCCGCATCCTGATCCAGGCCGCGGCTGGCACGCACGCTCACCGCCACATGACGATCGAGCAGGGCCCGCCGGAAGGCCTCGACCGCCTGGGGAGACGGACGATCAAAGTCCTCCTCCGCGATCGGGTTGTAGGCGATCAGATTGACGTGGCTCTGGAAGCCGCGCAGCTTGCGGGCCAGAGCGTCCGCATGGCGCGGCTGATCGTTGACACCGCCGAGCAGGATGTACTCGAAGCTGACCCTGCGGCCGGTGATCGCCACATAGTGGCGGCAGTCATCCAGCAAGGCATCGAGCGGATAGGCCGACGCTGTAGGGATCAGTTCCTGCCGCAAGCGCTGATCGGGGGCATGCAGGCTCACCGCCAGGGTGAACTGGGTACGCCCAAGGCGCTGCAGGGCCCGCTCCGCCAGGGTAGCCAGCGTGCGGGGCACCCCCACCGTGGAGACGGTGATCTGCCGCTGCGCCATGCCGAGATCCCGGCAGAGGCAGTCGATGGCGGCGAGCACCGCCTCGATGTTGAGCAGGGGCTCGCCCATGCCCATGAACACCACATGGCTGGGGCGCCGGTCCATCGCCTCGCGGATGCTCAGCACCTGGTCGACGATTTCATGCACCGCCAGGGACCGCTGCAAGCCATCTTTACCGGTGGCGCAGAAGCGGCAGGCCATGGCACAGCCCACCTGACTGCTGACGCAGACCGTAAGCCGGTCATCACTGGGGATACCGACGGTCTCCAGGCTGAGCCCATCGGCGGTGCCCAGCAGCAACTTGGTGGTGCCATCGCGGGCATCACTGCGGTGCAACAGGGGCAGCCGGCCGATGCTGGCGCCCTGGCTCTGGCCCTGGCCCGGGGCTTGGCCGCCCAGCAGGGCCTCACGCCAGGCCTTGGGTAACACGGTGATCGCCTCGAGGCTGCGGGCGCCCTTGGCGTAGATCCAGTCATGCAGCTGACGGCCGCGGAAGGCCGGCTGGCCCTGGCTCTGAGCCCACTGCTCCAGCTCCGCCTGACCCAGGCCGAGCAGGTGCAGACCGCCAGCCTCAGTGGACTCGGGGAAGGTGGGTGAGGCTGCGGCTGCAGCTTTGGCGGGGGTGGTCAGGGAAGGGATCGCAGGGGGAACAATGCTCTCAGGGCCAAGTCAGGATGCCGTGGCCAAGCTTCAATTCCACCGCCAGCTGAGCGATGAAGCCGAGCATGGCGATGCGGCCATGCAACAGCTCGTTGTGTTGATGGAAGCCCCAGCGGGGCACCCGCCGGATCGGGACCGGGGTGCCCAGCTCGGTCACAGGCGCCCGAGAGGCACGGCTGCGGGCAGCGGCAGGGGCTTCAGTCGTCACTGAGCAGGCCCTCCTCTTGCAGACCCTCGAGCGCCGAAGGATCAGCGATCAGCTCCTCCTCTAGGCCCTCCTCCACCGATGGCCGGATGAAGGCCGCAAAGCCGCTGGTGCTGGCCTCAATGCCGTGGCGGCTGCGGGTGGCCTCCAGATCCTCCTCGGAGGGATCGTCGAGCACGGCCGCGGAAACCGACGGCGCCGCTGGCATCTCGACGGTGTAATCGGGGCGGAGGTTCTGCATGCGCCGGTAGCCGGCGGCCTCCTCCTCGAGGATGTCGGGATGGGGGCCAGCCTCGGCGCGGAGCTCCTCCTCGAAGCCGCTGAAACCGGTGCCCGCCGGAATCAGACGACCGATGATCACGTTCTCCTTGAGACCGCGCAGCCAGTCGCTCTTGCCTTCGATGGCGGCTTCGGTAAGCACCCGGGTGGTCTCCTGGAAGGAGGCCGCCGAGATGAAGCTGTCGGTGTTGAGCGAGGCTTTGGTGATGCCCAGCAGCACGGGCGTGAACTCGGCGGGCGCGCCACCGGTGATGGCGATGGCTGAGTTGACCTGCTCCACCTGCCGCAGTTCGATCAGCTCACCGGGCAGCAGCGTGGTGTCGCCGGCATCCTCGATGCGGACCTTGTTGGTCATCTGGCGGACGATCACCTCGATGTGCTTGTCGCTGATCGAAACCCCCTGGGATTTGTAGACGTTCTGCACCTCGGTGACCATGCGGAACTGCAACTTAGAGATGGCCTCCTGGGCCGCCTCCATGGTGGGCTTGCGGCTGCGCAGATCCTCGAAGAAGCATTCCAGCAACTCGTGGGGATTGATCGGGCCGTCGGTGAGCATCTCACCGGCGGTGACCTGCTGAGACTCGCTGACCATCACGGTGCGGCCGAGCAGGATCGGGTATTCGGCGATGGCGTCATCGCCTTCGATCACCGTCACAGTGATGACGTCGTCGTCTTCGCTGTGCTTGATCTGCACCACACCGGCCTTGCGGCAGAGCACCGTCGATTCCCGCGGGCGACGGGCCTCCAGCAACTCCTCGATCCGGGGCAGACCCTGAACGATGTCCCCGGTCTTCTGGCGCTCGAACACCAGCAGGGCGAGGCTGTCACCGCGTTGCACCAGTTCACCGTCGCGAACGTGCAGCACCGAATCGGGAGAGACCATGTAGGGGCGTCCCAGGCGGATGGTGAGACGATGGCCGTCGATCGCCTCCACCCGACCGCAGCAGGGAGCTCCCACCCCCTCGGCGAGAACATCGCCATCGACGATGCGCTGACCGATGACGACTTCGGGCTTGGGAGTGCCCAGATCAATCTCACGGGTATCGCCGGAACGCTCGACGATCAGACGCCGGATCGGTTCACCCGGAACCGGCTCCGGCAGATGCACCACGCCGTCGTCCTTGCAGAGGATCTGGGTGGTGGCGACCACATCGCCGCGCTTGACGGCGAGACCATCCTCGACCTGCAGCTCGGTGTGGGTGGAGCCATGGCTGGCATCCGAGAGGGTGTCACGGCGAACCAGCAGGGTTTCGAGAATCACCAGCTGCAGCCGTTCGATCGTCTTGGCCCGCTTGTCGGCGACCGCCTCGACATCGACCGTCATCTGGGGGGTGGTGTCGAAGGTTTCGAGGATCAACTGGGTGCGCAGCAGTTCCACACCTTCGACCGATTTGATCAGTTCGCCGTCCTTGTAGGTGAGGCGTTGGGTAGCCTTGAGCCCCAGGGAGGGACCACCGGTCTGCTTGACGGAGCCGAGCTCGGGCAGGTGAGCGGCATCGGGGATGCTGTATTCCTCCACCGGCCGCAGCAGCAGGGCGCCACCTTCGGGTGTATCCACCGCCTCGACGAACTGGATCACCTCGGCGGTGAGGCCAGGGGCGATCTCCTCGCCGGGATTGACCAACTTGCCGTCACCGGAGTAGCGGCTGTGCACCTTGCTGTCGGACACCAGATGCAACTTGCCCGAGCGCACGATGATCTCGCGCAGGATGTCGTTTTTCTGGGTGACGGTGACGATGCCGGCAGTCTGGCTGAAGATGTCCTTGACCACTTCGGTGCCGGCTTCGATCCACTGGCCGTCCTCGATCATCAACAGGGAGATGTCCTTGTTGATCTCATGGGTTTCCTGGGGAATCCAGAGCAGGGTGCCGCCCTTGCTGACCTCGTAGCCGTGCTTCGCGGAGCGGGCCTTCTTAATCGACAGGCCGGGGGCGAAGCGAACGATGCCACCGGTCTGGGTGCGGAAGCGGTCGTCGGCGAGTTCGGCGATCACCTCGCCACTGCCGATCTTGCTGCCCGGCTGGGTCTTGAGCAGATAGCGGATGTTGCCCTTGCCTTCCAGGTGCCAGATCTCACCGGAGTGGGTGGATTCGCCGGCTAGCTTGCAGTCCTTGAGGGTGAGGCTGGCGGTGACGATCTGCACCTCGCGGGAGTCTCCGGCTGAATCGCGCAGGCGCACGGCGCCGCCGTATTCGCTCTGCAGTCGACTTTCGGCTAGCACTTCTCCGGTGGTGACAGCGCTGTCGGTGCCGACCACCGGCAGGGCATTGGGGGGCAGGTTGTAGACGTCGCCACTGAACACCCAGAGACGGCCCAGGCGCTGAGCCTTGTGGGTGATATTGCCCTGGCGATCGGTCACTTCGCGGGGCTGGATCACGTCCTCGAAGCGCACCTGACCGGCCAGATCGCAGATCACATCCTTGGTGGCCTTCTCGACACTCTTCTTGACCTGGGCGCCGGAGGAGATCTGGGCCAGGGTGGTATCGGAGGGGACGGACTGGCCGTCGTTGACGAACAGGATCGAACCGGAGGTGATGTCGAGCTTCTGCAGCTTGCCCTTGCCCGAGGGTTTGACGCTCAGCATGAAGTCGGTTTCAGCCAGATGGGCCTCGACGCCGTGAGGCGTGCGGTGGGCGCGCAAGCGGGCCTTGGCACCGAACTCGACCGTGCCTTCCACCAGGGAGCGCACCACGCCGGTTTCGGCTGTGGACACACCACCGGTGTGGAAGGTCCGCATGGTGAGCTGGGTGCCGGGCTCACCGATCGACTGAGCGGCGATGATGCCGACGGCCTCACCGAGGTCGACCAGTTCGTTGTGGGCTAGGGCCCAGCCGTAGCACTTGCGGCAGACGGAGCGGGAGGCCTCGCAGGTGAGCGGCGAGCGGGCGAACAGGCTGCGAACACCTGACTCCTCGATGCGCTTTGCCAGGGGCACGTCGATCTCGCTATCGCGTTCCGCCAGCACCTCGCCAGCGGGGCTGAGCACCTGCGCGGCCGCCAGACGGCCGATCAACTTGGTGCCGAAACGACCCTTCTCATCGGCGTCGATGACGATGCCACGGGTCGTGCCGCAGTCCTCTTCGCGCACGATCACGTCCTGGGCGACGTCGACCAGACGGCGGGTGAGATAGCCGGAGTCGGCGGTGCGCAGGGCGGTATCCACCAGACCCTTGCGGGCGCCGTAGGAGGAGATCACGTACTCGGTGACCGTCAGACCCTCACGGAAGTTGGTGCGGATCGGCAGGTCGATGATCTCCCCCTGGGGGTTGGCCATCAGACCGCGCATCCCCACCAGCTGGCGCACCTGGGACATGTTGCCCCGGGCGCCGGAGTTGGCCATCATCCAGACCGAGTTAAGCGGATCGTTGTCGTTGAAGTTCCGCCGCACCGCCGCCACCAGGCGCTCGTTGGTCTCGGTCCAGGTGTCGATCACCTTGGTATGGCGCTCCACCGCGGTGATCTCACCAAGCCGGTAGCGCTCTTCCGTTTCGGTGATCTGCTCCTCGGCTTCCGCCAGCAAAGCTGCCTTATCACTCGGAATGCGCAGATCGTCGACCGAAATCGAGACTGCGGCCTGGGTGGCGTAGTGGAAACCGAGATCCTTGAGTTCATCGGCCATGGCCGCGGTGGCCGCGATGCCGTGGTGCTTGTAGGCCCAGGAGACGAGGTTGCGCAGAGCCTTCTTGTCGATGACCCGGTTGCGGAACCGAGGCGCCTCCTTGCTGAGGGCCGAGCTGCCATTGATCGGCTCAACAGGGACGACCTCCTTGGCGGCGGCCTTGCTGCTCTTCTTGCTGGACTTCTTGGCGGGAGTGGCGGTCATGGGCGGTCTACTGGGTCAGCGCGTAAAGGAAAAGCTGGTATCGGGTGGCCAGGAGGTGCTCAGGCGGCAGCCACGGCGGCGATGATCGTGCTGTTGATGACGACACGGCCGACGGTGGTGAGCAGATAGCGACTGATCAGGGCGCCTTCCTCATCGAAACGATCGCGGCGGTACTTCCACTGCTCGACCCGGGTGCCGTCGCTGAGGGTCTCGGCCGAGAGGGGTTGCAGCTCCTCGTCATCGCTTTCGATCTCACCGCTGAAGCGCACCCAGATCCAGTCGTGGAGGGTGAGGTGCTTCTCCTCAAAGGCAGCGATCACATCGTCGAGGTCGGCGTAGGTGCGGCTGCGATCGCCATAGGTGGGCCGGATGGCGCCGGGCTGCTCGGCCGTGAGGTAGTAAGCACCGAGGGCCATGTCGTGGGACGGGGTGATGATCGGTTCGCCCGTGGCTGGCGAGAGAATGTTGT
>JAPLID010000195.1 GCA_026389285.1 Cyanobacteriota bacterium | reverse complement strand
GATCGTGCAGTTCGGTGGCCAGACCCCCTTGAAGCTGGCGATTCCGCTGCTGCACTGGCTGGCCACGCCCCAGGGCCAGGCCAGCGGCAGCCGCATCTGGGGCACCTCGCCGGAATCGATCGATCGGGCCGAAGACCGGGAGCAGTTCGAGGCGATCCTGCGCCATCTGGAGATCCGCCAGCCCCGCAATGGCCTGGCCCGCAGTGATCACGAGGCACGGGCGATCGCCACCCGGGTGGGTTACCCAGTCGTGGTGCGGCCCAGCTACGTGCTCGGCGGCCGGGCCATGGAAGTGGTCTACGACGAGGAGGAGCTCAACCGCTACATGGTCGAGGCCGTGCAGGTGGAACCGGACCATCCGGTACTGATCGATCAGTACCTGGAAGATGCGATCGAGGTGGATGTTGATGCCCTCTGCGATCGTGAAGGCCGGGTGGTGAGCCCTGGCCACCATCCGCCAGTGGAGCCGGGACCTGGCGTTGGCTCTGGAGGTGCGGGGCCTGATCAATCTGCAGTTCGCCGTGCAGGTGGATCCGGAACTGGGGGAGCGGGTGTTCATCATCGAGGCCAATCCCCGCGCCTCGCGCACGGTGCCCTTCGTGGCCAAGGCCACGGGCGTGCCCCTGGCCAAGATCGCCAGCCAGCTGATGGCCGGCCGCACCCTGGCGGAGCTCGGCCTCACCAGCGAGCCGGTGCCGCCGCTCCAGACCGTCAAGGAGGCGGTGTTGCCGTTCAAGCGCTTCCCAGGCTCTGACACCCTGCTGGGACCGGAAATGCGCTCCACCGGCGAAGTGATGGGCATCGCCCCCGGCTTCGGCCTGGCCTACGCCAAGGCCGAACTGGCCGCCGGCGAGGCCCTACCCACTGGAGGCACCGTATTCCTCTCCACCCACGATCGCGACAAGGAGGCCCTGATCCCGGTGGCGCGGCGGCTGGCCGAGGAGGGCTTCGCCCTGATGGCCACCAGCGGCACCGCCCAGGTGCTGGCGGCGGCGGGGCTGGCGGTGGACTCGGTGCTCAAGGTGCACGAAGGCCGCCCCAACATCGAGGATGCGATCCGCTCGGGGCTGATCCAGCTGATCGTCAACACGCCGATCGGGCGCCAGGCGGTCCACGACGACCGCTACCTGCGCCGGGCCGCCCTCGACTACTCCGTGCCCACGGTCACCACCCTGGCGGCAGCCCGGGCAGCGGTCGAGGCGATCGCCGCCCTGCAGCAGCAGGATCAGGTGGAGGTCACCGCCCTGCAGGACATCCACAAGCCCTGGTGAAGCCCCCGCCATCGGTGAGCCCCTGGAACGAAGAGGCTGGAAAGGGATGCCGGGATGTCCACCTTCCTGCCAGAGGGGGGCAAGCCGGCGATCGAAGATCCAGGACTGCGCTCGCGGAATCAGGCCCCGCTCGGCTGCGCAAGTGCAGGCACCGCTGAGGCCGCTGGGACGCCACTCGCGGGGTGCAGGCCTCGCAGGGAGCGATGGAGGGCCGGCTCCGGTGGTTAAGGTGAAATCATTGCCGCAAGCTGCCGCGTGACCGTCGCTTCTTCTCCAGCCTCCACTCCCGCCACCAGCGGCGAGGCCCCAGCCCCCGGCAGCGATCTGCGTACAACCTTCCGCGCCGCCTTCCAGAACCGGTACACCTGGGAGCCTGGTTTCGGTGGCTACAGCGGCCGCTGCGTCTGGCTGCAGGGCGAGCGGCGTGAAGAGGGCCAGTTCAGCGTCGGCGCCGACCTCAAGGCCAGCGTCAGCGGCATTGAGGATGCCGAGATCAACAAGGCCATGGCCTCCCAGCTGTGGGAGGTGGCGATCCATCGGGTACGCCGCCCGTTTGAGCAGACCCACGGCGACAACACGTTCACGGCCGGTGACACCGACAGCGTCGGCACCGAGGTGATCGTCGGCGGCAAGGGCGAAGGCGATCGCTACCGCATCAAGGACGACGTGGTGACGATGGTGCATCGCCACATCCATGGCACGGTCGTGACGATTTTCACCACCGCCATCACCGACACCGGCGCCGGCTACTTGAGCCACACCTACACCAGCCAGTACAGCGACCCGGCCAGCGGCGAGCCCCGCGGCGGTGTCAGCTCGTTCACGGATACCTTCGTCGCCCTGCCAGGGGGCGGACCCTGGGTGCTGGCGGAGCGGGTCGTGGTCAGCGAGGCCGAACCCAGCCAGCCCGATGGTGCTGAGGTCGGGGGATCCAGGGCTACCACTGCGCAGAACAGCACCCAGACGTTCCGTTTCGAGGATCTGGCCCCGCTCAGCTGAGGGCCAACGGCGGCGTGCTGCTGTCAGCTGTGGCCCGTTAAGCCGTGGAATCCGGCCATGGCAAGGCACAATGCCTCGATGATTTCTCTCTGGCTGGGTGCCTACGACCAGGGGTTGGCCTACGCCAGCCTGGCCCTGGGCACCTATCTCACGCTCCGCGTTCTCAACTTCGCCGATCTCACCGTCGACGGCTCCTTCGCCCTCGGGGGAGGCACCGCCGCCGTGCTGATCACCAATGGGGTGCCCATTCCCCTGGCCATGTTAGCGGCCATGGTGCTCGGGGGCCTGGCGGGCACGGTCACCGCCCTGATCCACACCCGCCTGGGGGTGAATGACCTGTTTGCCGGCATCCTCACCACCACCGGGCTCTACACCACCACCCTGCGGGTGGTGGGCCGCTCCAACATCCCCATCACCGACATCACCCCGGTGGTCAACTGGCCCACCCTCGGTCAAGGGGACGACGGCCGCTGGGGAGTCGCCCTCACCTGCGTGATGCTGGGCATGGTCTGCCTGCTGGCCCTGATCCTGGCCACCGATTTCGGTCTGGCGCTGCGCTCGATCGGCAACAACCCGACCATGGCCCGCGCCAACGCCATCAATCAGGGCCTGGGCCTTACCATTGGCATCGCCGCCGGCAACGCCCTGGTCGCCATGGCCGGGGCGATGGTGGCGATGTACCAGGGCTTTGCCGACGTGACCATGGGCATCGGCTCGTTGATCCTGGGTCTCGGCATGGTCATTATCGGCGAATCGGTGTTCCGGCCTCGATCCGTACCGCTGGCCCTGTTCGCCGTGGTGGTCGGAGCGATTTTCTTCCGGTTGATGATCGCCATCGCCCTGCAGCTGGGCCTGGAGCCGGTGGACCTGAAGCTGACCACGGCCGTGCTGTTGTTGGGCGCCATGTCCCTGGGGCACATCAAATTGCCCGGCGTCAACGCCAGCCCGCTGGAGTTGGCCAGTGAACCTGCGGCCCTGGCCGGCAGCGAAGGTGAGGTGGACGCAGCAGATCCCAGCCAGGGAGAGCGGCCATGAGCCTGCGGGTTGACCAACTCAGCTGGGGCCATCCCGTACCGGGTGGCAGCTGGCGACAGTTGTTTCGCAATTTCGATTTCCTGAGCCCCAGCGGCCAGTTCACCGTGGTGATCGGCAGCAATGGCTCCGGCAAGTCCACCTTCTTGAACCTGTTGGCCGGCACCCTGCGCTGCTCGACCGGCAGCATCCGTCTCAACGACCAGCCGCTGCAACAGCTCCCGGACCATCGCCGAGCCCGACGCATCGGCCGCGTCATGCAGAACCCCCTCGAGGGCACCTGCCCGGGCCTCACCATCGCTGAGAATCTGCGTCTGGCTGCAGGTCGCCGCCGCTCCGCCATCGGCTGGCGGGCGCTGACCGGAGTCCACCCCAGCCGGGGCGATCGCAGCCGCTACCGGGAGCTGCTGCAGCAGCTGGGCCTGCCGCTGGCCGATCGCATCGACACCCTGGTGGGCCAGCTCTCCGGCGGCCAGCGCCAAACGATCAGCCTGGTGATGGCCACCCTGGGCCAGCCGCAGATGCTGTTGCTCGATGAGCACACGGCCGCGCTTGATCCCAAGGCGGAGGCCACCGTGATGGCCCTCACCGACCGCCTGGTGCGCCAGCTGGGAACCACGACGCTGATGGTCACCCACAGCCTGGACCAGGCCCTGCGGTTCGGCGACAGGCTGGTGATGCTCCATGAGGGGCGAATGCTGGGGGACTGGAGCGCCCAGGAACGGCAACACTTGACACCGGATGACTTGCGCAAGATGTACGTATCGGCCAATGTCACCCAGAACTCCTGAGCCATTTCCGTGCCCCTCGACCGCCGCAGCTTTCTGGTCCTGATGGGCACGGGCCTTGGCAGCACGGTGGTGCTAGCTGCCTGCGGCCGCCAAGGGGGCGGCAATCAGGCCGCGGTCAAGGGCCCCACCATTGCGATGCTGCAGATGGTGGATTCCCAGCCCCCCAATGAGGTGCGGCGCGGCTTCATCGCAGCCCTGGCCAAGGCCGGCTACACCGAGGGCAAGACCGTCAATTTCATCGAGAAGGATGCCGCTGGCGAGATTCCCAACACCACGTTGGTGATGAAGCAGTTTGCCGGTGAGGCCCCGACCATGGTCTTCGCGATCGGCACACCGCCGTTGCAGGCGGCGATGAAAGAGATCCCCGGCAAGATTCCCGTAGTGTTCGCCTACACCTCCAACCCCTGGGGAGCCGGTGCGGGCACCCTCCCGGGGGCGTCGGTCAGCACCGGGACAATGTGATCGGCACCATCGGCACCAACCCGGTGGGCAAGGAGCTCGAACTCGCCAAGGAGATCGTGCCAAACCTCAAGACCGTGGGCTTGATCTACAACCCCGGCGAGGCCAACTCGGAGTTCGAGGCCAAGGTGATCAAGGAAGCGGCTGCCAAGCTGGGCATCACCGTCGAGGAGCAATCGGTGGCCAACTCCGGTGAAGTGCTGCAGGCGGCCGAAGCCCTGGCTCAGAAGAAGGTGCAGGCCTTCGTCAAGATCGGTGATTACGCCACCATCCAGGGCTTTGCCTCGATCGCCAAGGTGGGACTGAAGAACAAGATTCCAGTCTTTTCGGTCGATGCGGACGACATCAACTTGCCAGGCACGCTGGCCACCCTTGGCTGGTCCTACTACGACGATGGTGTCGCTGCCGGTCAGCTAGCCGTCAAAGTTCTCAAGGGAGAGTCCCCCGCCAAGATGGCCTTCCTGCCCCTCACCAAGATTGTTATCCGGCTGAATGAGACAACCGCCAAGGCGATCGGTCTGACCATCCCCGAAGCGACGCTGAAATCGGCCAACGAAGTCATCAAGTAACGCAGCGCTGATCATCTGCCCGGCTGACCCATAGCCAGTCGGGCGGGAGCTCAAGGCTGTTTGACCCAGTGCTGGCGAAGGTACGAAACAATGAATCCGGACAGATCTGGTTGCTGATCTGTCCGGTTTTTTGATAGCGAGATTGATCAGTCGACGATCTCTGGCACATCTTTGAGCCGCTCGTTCAGCTGCATCGCCATCGACTGACGACCGATCGCCAGCACCTTGAGGGTGTCCTCATGAAAGCGCAACTGGGCATCGGCCACCTGCATGCCTCGAACCAGTTCCTGAATCTCCTCAGGTAAACCGTTGAGGCTGTAGCGCTTGCCTTCGAAGGTGAGAACGGGAGGCTGCTGGGAAGGTGTGTTCAAGGCTTTTCCGGGCAAGAGAGTCAACAATAGTTTCCCTCTGCCCCCTAGCCCCTTGCAGAGCAGCAACCACCCGCAGCGCCGTTTGCCAGCAACTCAGCCCAGCCAGATTCCGCTGCTCCTAAACCCAGTGAGGGTTGCCCCTCTACGGGGCTGAACTGGCTGGTGAGACCAGCTCGGTCCGAGGTTCCATCTGGATGAACTGGCGCTCACAGAGATCGCGATAGCGACCACCTGCGGCCATCAACGCACCATGGTTGCCCTGCTCGACGATGCGACCGGCTTCCAGCACCAGAATCCGGTCCGCCTCCTGGACCGTGGAGAGGCGATGGGCGATCACCAGCACGGTGCGGCCGGCCATGGCCTGATCCAGGCCCTGCTGCACGGTGGCTTCGGCCTCCGCGTCCAGGGCGCTGGTGGCCTCATCCAGCAGCAAAATCGCCGGGTTACCGAGCACGGCCCTGGCGATCGCCAGGCGCTGCAGCTGGCCGCCGGAGAAATTGTTGCCCCGCTCCTCGATGCGGCTGTCGTAGCCGTGGGGCAGCGCCTCGATGAAGGCCGAGGCATTGGCCAGATAGGCTGCCGCCTTGACCTGATCGCGGCTGGCCGGTCGCCCGAAGGCGATCATCTCGGCCACGGTGCCCGAAAAGACACTGCTTTGCTGCGGCACCAGGGCAATCGCCTGACGCAGCTCCCGGGCCTGCAGTTCGGCCAGATCCTGGCCATCGAGCAACACCCGACCCTGCTGGGCGGTGTTGAAGCGCAGCAACAGCGAGAACAGGGTGCTCTTACCGGCACCCGAGGGGCCCACCAGAGCCACCATCTGGCCTGGCTCGATTTCGAGATCGAGACCATGAAGCACCGGTTGACCGGCCGCATAGCCGAAGCTCACCCCGTCGAGCACAAGCCGACCCTGAACCTGGCCGAGGGAGCGGGCCCCTGGGCGATCGGGGGGCTCCACCGGCTCGGACTCGATCGCCCGCAGCCGCCGCAGCGAGGCCTGACCCTGCTGGAAATCGTTGAAGTTGGTGGTGAGATGGGAGATCGGATCGATCAACATCAGCAGGGCCGTCATGAAGGTGGCGAATCCCTGGGCATCCAGCCCGCCGGCCTGAATGCGCACGGCGCCGATCACCAGCACCGCCAGGATGCCAAAGGCCTCGATGAAGCCCACCACCGGATGCTGCTGAGCCAGCAGGGTCATCGTGCGGTAGCGGGCCCGGCGGTGCAGGTCGGTCTCGATGTCGAAGCGTTGCTGCAGCCAAGGTTCAGCGGCATAGGCCCGCACCAGAGGTAGACCGCCGATCGCCTCGCCCAGCAGGGCCGCTAGATCGCTCACCTGTTTCTGGCTGCGCTCGGCGGCATTCATCACCCGGGCGCCGAAGGCGCTGACCAGCAGCGCCACGATCGGAGCCAGCAGCAGGGTGGCCAACGCCAGGGGCCAGTCCAGAAAGAGCATGTAGCCCAGCACCACCACCAGCTGCAGAGCGCTTGGGGTGGTGTCCTGAATCGTTTCATAGATCACCTCGCCGACTCGATCGGCGTCCTCGGTGAGCCGGTAGGTGAGGTCGCCGGCGGAGAGTTTCTCGAGGGCGCTGAAATCAAGCCGTTGCAGCCTGGCGAACAGCTGGCGGCGCAGCTCCTGGCTCACCTGCAGGGCCGGACCCGCTAGCAGCGTGTCCTGGCCGAACTGGGCGAGCTTCTGCAGCAAAAAGACAGCCAAAGCCGAGGCGACAGCCCTGAGCACCCGCGGGATGTCGCCGGCGCCGATGGCGGGGATCAGCTGGCCCGCCAGCCAGGCCAGCACCGGGAAGCTGGAGACGAACACCAGCGTGCACAACCAACCGGCGCCCAGACGGCGCCGATGGGGCCTCAGCAGTGGCAACAACCTGCGGAAGCCGGCCGGCGAAGGTGCAAGCATCGAGGCACATTACGTCCCGCCTGCCGGGGCCGGAGACGGCTTGTGAAACTGGATCAGTTCCTGAAATGGCAGGCTCTGGTCGCCAGTGGCGGCGAGGCCAAACAACGCATCCAGCGGGGGGATGTGCTGGTCAATGGTCTGATCGAGACCCGCCGGGGCCGCCAGCTGGCCGCCGGCGATGCGGTGGCGATCGACGGCCGCGAGTTGATCGTGATGCCGCGGGGGGGGGGCGCCCCTAAGCCTTAACTTGGCTCTGACGTGGTAGCGAGGTCATTTTGGTGCGGAAGTCCGTCATCGCCGGTAACTGGAAGATGCACATGACCTGTGCCGAGACGCGGGCCTTCGCCTCTGTCTTCCGTCCCCTGATCGCGGCACTGCCCTCCGATCGGGAGGTGGTGATCGCCCCGCCGTTCACCTCGATTCCCACCCTTTGCCGCCATCTGGAGGGGGCCGGTGTGTTCTTCGCCGGTCAGAACGTGCACTGGGAGGAGCAGGGGGCCTACACCGGCATGATTTCGGCGCCGATGCTGATCGAGCATGGCGTCAGCCACGCGATCGTCGGCCACAGCGAGCCCCGCAAGTACTACAGCGAAACCGACGAGCAGATCAACCTGCGGGCGCGCACAGCCCAACGCACCGGGCTGATGCCGATCCTGTGCGTGGGCGAGAGCCTGGACCAGCGGGAGGCCGGTGAGACCGAGAGAGTCATCCACCGCCAGGTGGAACAAGGGCTCGAGGGCCTCGATCCATTGCTAGTAATCGTGGCCTACGAACCGATCTGGGCGATCGGCACCGGCAAGACCTGTGCCGCCGAGGAGGCCAATCGCATCTGCGGCCTGATCCGCGGCTGGGCCGGCAATGCCGACGTGACTGTGCAATACGGCGGCTCGGTCAATCCAGCCACGATCGACGACCTGATGGCTCAGTCGGACATCGACGGCGTGCTGGTGGGGGGCGCCTCGCTCGATCCGATCAGCTTTGCCCGCATCGCCAACTACCAGGTGCCGGTCAGGGCCTGAGGCCGCCGACCTGATGCTCGACCAAGTCACCACTAAGGTCCTGCCCCGATGGGGTGAGCGCACCCTGGTGATGGGGGTGCTCAATCTCACCCCCGATTCGTTTAGTGATGGCGGCCGCCTGAACAGCGTGCCAGCGGCCCTGAAGGCAGCGAAGCGGATGCTGGCCCAAGGGGCCGATCTGCTCGATCTCGGCGGCCAGAGCACCCGGCCCGGCGCCGAGATCGTCGGGCCGGCCGTGGAGTTGGAGCGGCTGGTGCCGGTGCTGGAAGCCCTGCAGGCGCTGCGTGTCGCCGATCCCGATCTGCTGATCTCGGTGGATACATTTGAGGCCTCCGTTGCCGAAGCCACCCTGGCGGCTGGGGCGAACTGGATCAACGACGTGCGCGGCGCCAACCGGGACGGTGACACCAGCCTGCGCGATCCGCAGATGTTGGCGCTGATCGCCCGGGTCGGCTGCCCCTATGTGCTGATGCACAGCCGCGGCACCAGCAAGACCATGGATTGTCTGGCGATGTACGTCGACGTGGTGGCCGAGGTGTGCTCCGAGCTGTGGGCCGCCACGCAGCAGGCGCTGGCGGCGGGGGTGCGGAGGGAGCAGATCATCTGGGATCCGGGCCTTGGCTTCGCCAAGACCACCGAACAAAACCTGGCGCTGCTGCGTGGCCTTGGCCAGCTGCGCAGCGCCGGATTCCCGCTGCTGGTGGGGCCTTCGCGCAAACGCTTCATCGGCGCCGTGCTGGGCGAGGCCCGCCCCCGCGCCCGGCTGTGGGGCACAGCGGCGATCTGCGCCCAGGCGATTGCGGTCGGGGCGGATGTGCTTCGGGTTCACGATGTCGGCCCGATCGTGCAGGTGGCGCGGATGGCGGATGCTCTGCGGCCCATCTCACCTTGATCAACGCCAACCGATCGCGATGCACGAGGACGTGCCAGGAATCAGGTTATGGACGCAACCGGGACTGATCAGGATGTCTTCGTTGAAAAGCTGGCGCAGAAATAAAGTACTTGAAGCAGCTGCTCTGCTCGAAAAGAGTTCGTAGACTTCATGCCTCAGCAGCAGTTGTACTTCGTTCAGGTGAGACAGCAGACGTCACGCCCCTGCTTGACGCAAAATCCCTTAAATCCAGTCCCACTCCCAAAGCAAATGGGGCCCGATTAGGCGTTTGTGCTCGAGAAAATCATATTTAGAGACATCAAAACCAGCTCCCTGGGCCAGGGCCACGGCATCGTCAAGCTTGCTGGCACTCTTGAGGCTCTGTTGCAGCCCTTCATCGTCTTTGAGCTTGGCAAGCAGTGCTTCAAGTGATTCTTTTGACATTGCCGAATCGTGTTCGAAGATCATTGCGTTCCAAAAACATTATACCCCATTACCACTCACCCTTCGGCATGGTTCGCAAATCCTTATTGATCGTCAAACTTGAGGATCAATCTTGGCGATCCAGACCCCCGATCAGCTCCGGCCCAGCCTGATCCACCTACTTGCCTTGCTTAAGGGCCTCCCAGGCCGCGAACCGATCGAACCGGCAATGGCGATCAACAGCCGACAAGAAGATGGTACCTTCGACCTCTCAGACGATGTCCCATCAGCGAACTCCAGGGGGTGGCCTTCATACCGAAGGCCGTGGGAGCAGGCTCCAGCCAAAAGTTGACGGTGCAGGCCGAGCGCGATGGCAAACCCCTGGCGCTGAAGCAGCAGCAGCTGGACGGCACGGTGGTGGGAGCGGAGGTGAAGGACCTACAAGCTGGTCCAGGGTGAATCGACGGGGCAATTGCAACCCGAGAAGTCCACGCAAGACTGAATGGTCCCCGGCTCTGGCGATCGCTGGAGTGTGTGGCAAGACCCATGTCAGTCGGCTGCAGTCGGCATTGATTCGCTCATCCACTCACCCATCAAGGCAGCCGGATTGTTGCCAGTCAGCATCACGGTCCAGATTTTTGACTCTTGACGTTGTGACCAGCATGGGCCGTCCCCTTTCGCTCCTCACTCGCCTGGCCTGCAGGGTGTTCCAGGCCAGCTCCAAACCATGGGCGACATTGAGGATCAACCAGGTCGTGGGCCGATTCGCCATCAAGGATTGGCCCGAATCAGGAGCCAGAACGGCCCAACCAGCGCTTCAGTTCCCCGTTACTCCTTCAATACGATCCTCGATCTCCTGATAGATCTCCTGCAGCTGGGCGATGTTCTCGTCACTGGTTTCCCAGTAGCCTCGACCATTGACTTCCAGCAGGGTGCCGACGATGCGGCGGAAGCTGTGGGGGTTGAGCTCCATCAGCCGCTTGCGCATCTCGGCATCATTGATGAAGGTGTCGTTGGCCTCTTCGTAAACAAAGTTGTCAACGGCGCCGCTGGTGGCACTCCAACCCAGGGTGAAGTTGAGCCGTTTGGCCACTTCGCGTACTCCCTCATAACCGGAATCGAGCATGCCCTCGTACCATTTGGGATTGAGCAGCTTGGTGCGTGAATCCAGGCGAATGGTTTCACTCAGGGAGCGAACCTGAGCATTGGCCGTGGTGGTATCGGCGATGTAGCTGGTTGGAGCCTTGCCGTCAGCGCGGAGGCCAGCGATTAACTTGGTGGGATCGGAGTCGAAATAATGGCTGACATCGGTGAGGGAGATTTCGGCTGAGTCCAGGTTCTGGAAAGTAACATCAGCCGTTTTCATCGCCGATTCAAACACCTCGCGTTTCTGATTCATCTCGCCGGGGTTATCGGCATTGAAGGCGAAGGTTTTGCGCGAGAGATACATCTCCTGCAGTTCCCCTTCTTCTTCCCAGGTGCTGTTCTCCACCGCCAGGTTCACATTGGAGGAATAGCTACCGCTGGCATTTGAAAACACGCGCGTGGCGGCATCGCGTAGCGAAATCCCCTGCTCCTGGGCCTGCTCCTGGCTGTGCTTGCGCACGAAGTTGAGTTCGAGAGGCTCCTCAGCTTCGGCGGCCATCTTGACGCCCTGATCAATCAGGCCCATCTGGTTGATGAACAGATCACGGAACACGCCGCTGCAATTGACGACCACGTCGATCCGGGGCCGGCCCAGTTCCTCCAAGGAAATCAGCTCAAGCTTGTTGACCCTTCCCAGGGAATCGGCCACGGGCCGCACCCCGATGAACCAGAGAATCTGGGCCAGGGATTCGCCGTAGGTCTTGATGTTGTCGGTGCCCCAGAGCACGCAGGCGATCGTTTCCGGCCAAGTGCCCTGCTCAGCTTTCTGGCGCTCGATCAGGCGATCGACGACGACCTTGGCGGCGGCGATGGCGGCCCGGGTGGGAATCGACTGGGGATCGAGGGCATGGATGTTCTTGCCACTCGGCAACACGCCCGGGTTACGGATCGGGTCACCGCCGGGGCCCGGCAGCACATATTCGCCATCGAGGGCCCGCAACAGGCTCTCCATTTCCATGTCGGCGCAGATCTGCTCGAGGCAGAAGCGCAGGTAGACGAAGGTCTTGTCCAGTTCCAGTTGGTCCAGCGCGCCGAAACCGGCGCTGCGGCAGGCCGATAGCCAGGGGGACGGAAACTTGAAGCCAAAACGCTCGAGCAACTCGAAGAACCAACCGAAGTTGCGGCGCAGGCTGACGCGGCCGTCGCTGCCGGTGACTTCACGCACCATGGCGCCCACGGCCGTCCGGCAGGTCTCGGTGATCAGCTGGTTGAACTCCACATCCGCCAGCACACCGGCGTCGTTGCCTTTGTAGACCGCGTCGATCGTGCGACCGCGGCTCTCGGCCAGCAGGGCTGGCAGGGCTCGCAGACCCTCCTCTTCGCGCTCGAGGGCTGCGATGCTCACCAGAGTGGCGATCGCCTCCTCGGCGGTGGGCGGTTTGCCGATCGTGTGCAGGCCGCAGGGCAGCAGCCGGCTCTCAATCTCCATCAGTTGGCGATACACCGCGCCCACCACGCCATCCCGGCCGTCGAGATCCAGCTCGGAGCCATCCACCTCCGGCAGGCTCACATCCTTGTCGAGATTGCACTGGCGCGCCGTTTCGACAATGGCGTTGACGATCTGAACGCCGCGGGAGCTCTCGCGCAGCTGCTGGTAGCTGCCCACCAGTTCACCCAGTTCCTTGAGCCCCTTGTAGAGGCCGGCGTTTTCAGCCGGCGGCGTGAGATAGCTGATCGTGGAGGCATAGCCGCGCCGCTTGGCGATGGTGGCCTCGGAAGGATTATTGGCGGCATAGTAATAGAGATTCGGCAGAGCCCCGATCAGCGAATCGGGGTAGCAGGCTTCGCTCATCCC
>JAPLID010000115.1 GCA_026389285.1 Cyanobacteriota bacterium | reverse complement strand
CTGGGCGGCGGCGAGATGATCCAGGACGTGGGCCTCGACACCAGCACCTGGGCTGATCTGCCCCACAAGTTCGAGGCCGGCACGCCCGCTATCGGTGAGGCGATCGGCATGGGTGCCGCGATCGACTACTTGCAGGCGATCGGCATGGACCGGATCCACGCCTGGGAGCAGCGGCTCACCCGCCAGTTGTTTGCCAGGTTGCAGGCGATCGAAGGGCTGACGATCCTCGGCCCCACCCCGGAACAGCAACCGGATCGCGCCGCCCTGGCCGCCTTCTCCGTCGAGGGGCTGCACGCCAATGACATCGCCGCCCTACTCGATTCGGCCGGGATCTGCATTCGCAGCGGTCATCACTGCACCCAGCCCCTGCATCGCCACTACGGCCTCGCTGGTACGGCCAGGGCCAGCCTGGGTTTCACCACCACCCCTGAGGAGATCGACCGCTTCGCCGAGGAGCTGCAGAGTACAATTGGCTTCCTGCGGGAGCACAGCTGAGCGAACGGATCACTGTCAGCACGGCCAGGGCCTCCACCGTGTGTCTCCCAGCCAGCCCCATCGTCCCTCGCCAGCCGGTCGCCTGGGATCCGTATTGTTCGGCGGCCCAATGTCCTTGAGATCCCAGGGGCTGACTTGGTCGATCCCTGGCTGCCGCTGATCGGAGCAGCTGATCGGTCAATCGGTTTGGAGGGTTTGGAGGTACCGATCTCAGGAGCGGTGGTAGGCCCCACCCTGCTGAATGCTCAGGGCCCGGTACAGCTGCTCCAGCAGCAGCAGCCTGGCAAGTTCGTGGGGGAAGGTCAGGGGTGAGAGGCTGAGTTTCCAGCTGGCGCCAGCCTTGAGGGTTGGATCGAGTCCATCGGCTCCGCCGATCACGAAGGCCAGCCGCTCCGACCCCGTGCCCTGAAGGCGTTCGGCCAGGGCCACCGACCCCAGCAGTTCGCCCTCCTCGCAGAGCACCACCAGCCGCTCCTCCGGGCGCAATTCGGCCTGGATTGCTTCGCTCTCCCGCTGGGGATTGGAATCCTTCAGTTCACTCACCCCCAGCCCCGGCAGGCGTTTGAGGTAAACGTCTAACCCCTCCTGAATCCAGTGTTTGCGCACCTTGCCCACCGCAAGCACCCGGATCCGGTTGGGATTGATCACGGGAAATGGATATTGAGATCGCAGGTTAGGAGCTCGGTAGACGTTGGAGTCTGTCCCCATGACTGCCCCACGCCCCCAACCCACGATGTTGCCCGTAAGGCTCATGCTTTTGGTCCTGGCCGTGCCGGTTTACCAGCGCCGCAGGCGAGGGCGCTCTGCATGATCGAATGCGGCGCTGGTGCACGAATTGGCGGTGCTCTGGAGCCTCCTGCCTCCTGCCTCCTGCCTCCTGCCTCCTGCCTCCTGCCTCCTGTCCCTTGATGTCAGTGAGCACGAGCGGTGGTGGCGGGTGGGAGGGGATTGCTATGGAATGACGGTGTACAGGGACACGCCTTGGAGCATGGTTCGTAACTGCAGGATTGGGCGCTGGGTGGTATCAACTCTCTTGGCTCTTGATCTGGTGTACGTAGCTCCCCGGCCGCGCAGGATTCCGGCCACAATTATTGGCATGGTTGCGGACATGGGTGCGTCCTGATTCCAGTTCTCAACGGGAGCGCCTATGCCGCTGGAGCTGGAGGCTAGACATTAATTTCCGTAACAGCACAAGCAGCCTTGCAGTCAGTGTGCTTAAATCCTTCTTTCAATCATTTTGATACCGTGCCGCTCAACGCTTCGATCCTCGCGGCCATAGTCGTTCCCTTTGTCTTCAAGCTTCTCGGAGGGTTAGCCATCTGGGTTGTTGGGGGTTGGTTGATCAATTTCGCCATGAAGTTGGCGCGCCGGGCCATGGCAGGCGGGGGCAATCTTGACCCCAGCTTGATCCTCTACCTTGTCAATATTCTTGCGGCACTGCTAAAGGTCATCCTGGTCGTTTCGATCCTCGGCTTCTTCGGGGTGCAAACGGCCAGCTTTGCGGCGCTGCTGGCTGGTGCTGGCCTAGCTATTGGGGCTGCTTGGAGCGGCATGCTCGCCAATTTTGCCGCCGGCGTTTTCTTGATGATCAATCGCCCCTTCAAGGTTGGTGACTTCGTTACTGGCGGTGGAGTTACTGGAGTTGTTGAGGAAATTGATATGTTTGTCACCATTATCCGCTCACTGGAGAATGTTCGGTTGGTTGTTCCGAACGGTAAAATGTTCGGTGATACGATCGAAAACTTCTCGACTAACCCTTACCGTCGAGTTGATTTGGCCGCCCAGTTGGATATTACTGCTGATGTTGGCAAGGCTATCGCTCTACTTAAGGAGGGTATCAAGGCAGTGCCCAATCAATATCCTGGACAAGAGGCGGTTGTTGAGCTTCTGGAGTTCACGGAACGCGGCCCTAAATTGGCAGTTCGTCCCTTTGTCAATAACGAACATTACTGGCAGGTCTATTTTGATACAAATCGCATGATTTTCCAGGTGCTGTCCAAGGCTGGCTTCCCCGTGCCCCGTCTGCCGGTCCACATGACCTCAGCTGCCAACTGAATCGGTTCAGGAGGCTACAAACGCACCTTGCTCGGATCTCTCTGAACTGGTGTCTAGCTTGTTTCTGGTGGTGCTAGGAGGCCGGGTTCAGGCGGCCAACATCGAGCTCCACGATGTGCGTTTCGTGGTCGGTAACACGATCGAAGACACCCTGCCGGAGCTGCGCCGCCAGTGGTTCGGAGCTCGGCGGGGTCTCCATCTCGACAGCTGGATTCGGGTTCACTCCGTGGATGGCTATCGGGTGGAACTGCGGCCCGAACCCTCCACGGCCCCGGAGCGCCTGTGGTTCGTGAACATGGGCGGCTATGACCCCGCCCAGCTGGCTGAACTGCATGCCTTCGGGTTGTTTGTGGCCACCAGCCCCCAGCTGGCCCGTGCCCCAGCCCGCCGCCAGCTGTTGCCGGGGGCCCTGCAGCGCCACAAGGATGATCTTCACGGGGTCGAGACGGCTATCGGCGCAGCAGATCAGCCCAGAGCTGGGGGGCAGGCAGAGTCTGACGCTGAGGAGGATGATTGCCGGACGGTGCAATCCTGCCTGGCACTTGAGGACTCGCCTCGATTCTGGCTGCATCTGATCACCGATGGACGTCAGCAGCCCCTGGTCCCCGACTGGTACGGCTATCGGCCGATCTGAGCCTGAGTTGTGGATGCGCAGGCGAAACTTCCCCCAGAGGGACGCATTGCTGCTTCAGGATCAACTTTTGAATAGTCTTCGACTTAAGGTGTCTCTATTGACTTATTGGGAGAATCCTTGTGGCATATTTATATTATGTTTTTAGGTAAGTTGAATGTATCGCCTTCTAGGTTTTCTCTCTTTGCTCCTTTTTCGGTTGCTAGTTTTAGTGCCAATGGAGTATAAGCCATGGAGACGAAGGAGGGCCATGCACTGCTTCATCTCAATCACTCTATTGATTCTAGTCAGTTAATTGCTTTCTCTTCCATTGTCAATCCGGTTCCGCTGCGTGTAGCAGATGCTGTGCTCAATGTTAAGGGTTCTGTTTCTGTAAAGCGTGTTGATGGCAAGACCGTGCTTGTCTTTAGTGAAAACTTGAGTATCTCCAGGTTAAAGGGTTGCATGTGATACGTCATGCCACTTAAGCCGTTGGCCAAAGACAAAGGCGCGTAGTCCTATCTGCTTCCAGCCGGAGCCTACTTAAAGGATGCTGGCTCCATCGCAATTGTTTGCTACTGCGAAAATGCCAACGCCTTGGTTGCTTATGTTCCCATGAAATAGTTATAAGCATTGATTGGTGGCAGGCAATTTTAGTTGCGGCAGAATTTCTGTAGTGGTGCAAAGTCATGAGCCTCCTCGAACAGCTCGGCCATGACTCGCTGATGAGCCGGTTCGCCCTTGGGCCGGTGCTAGCGCCACCCGCAAAGCGCGGCAAGCCACCCCGGTTCCGTTGTGACCGGTGCGGCTGCTCGAAACCCATGGGCTACGGAGCCGCCAAGAGCCAGTCACAGGCAGGCTCCCTGGGTCGGACCCTTGCTCCTGGTTCCCTTTCTGGTGTTGCTGAGTGCTTGCGGACCCAGGGCCGCCAAGGCTCCTTTTCCGGTGCAGACCCTGGCCGATGCCGGTCTGAAACCCCTGCCCGCAGGCAAGCTGGCGGCCTGCGCGGCGGCTTTGCAGTTGCCCCCTGAATGGGGCCGCCCTGCCGATGCCAGCAACTTCGGCCAGCGCCAGGCCCGTGATGCCTTCGGCTGGGAGGTGCCGCACAAGCCCCAGCTGATCGTGCCCGATGCGGGCCGTGCCTTCGGGGCCGGCATGGCCGCCTTCGGCGATTTCACGGTGCGGATTCGGCCCGCCTCGGTGGGATCGCTCAACAACGTGGCCCTGCATCTGAGCCTCGAGAGCCCCACCGATGGCCGCGGCGATGGCGATGCCCACTCGGGATACACGCTGGAGCAATACCGGGTGGCGGCGGGCCAGGTGCTGCTCTGGCAGGCGGCCTTCGGCATCCCGATCAGCCGGCTCACCACCCACGAGTCGGTGGACCGCAGCCACAGCCGCCGCGATCCCCGCAGCTTCCGCTGGGAGGCGTTTGATGCCGCCTGGCGCGACGCCGCCCAGCGCTGCGGGTTCACCGCCTACGACCGGGGGCGGGCGACGCTCTGAGGGAGGGGGCTGCCCAAGGGGGCCGGCATCGAAGGGCTCACGCCATGGGCTGAGCTTGGCCACCGGTGGATGTCGCGTCGAGCCAGCAGAGTCTTCTTAACTCCAAACGCCGCCGGGAACCCTCCATGACAACCGATCAGGCCGACCTGAAGGAATCCCATGAGCAGATGCGGGCCGCCTGGAGCCTGTATGCGCGGAGTTGCCCAGACGGTGAGGTGATCGATGCGGCCGGGCTTTGCCTCGCCAACGCTCGCCAGCCCTGGGCGCTGATGAACGCGGCGTTGCTCCCGGCGCCGGAGGCTTCCGATGCTGATCTCGCTGCCCACGCCACGGCGGCGATCCGCTACTACCAACAGGAGAACAGACCCTGGTTCCTGGCGGTCAGCCAGCCATGGCTCGGTGATGGTGGCGAGGCCATGCTGGCGGGTCTGGGTCTGGGCAGGACAGGGAGCCCGGTTGGCATGGTGAGCGATCAGCTTGCCCCTCCGCGGCGGGCCCTGCCCGATGTGGAAACGCGCCGGATCGATGACGAGGCCGGCCGGCTGGCCCTCGCCGATCTCAATGCTGCCGCCTATGGCGCCTCGCCCGACTGGGCGAGGCGATCATTCTCAGCGACTCCCTGTGGAACTCGCCGCTGTTTGGATACAACGCCTATACCGATGCAGTTCTCTATAGGGGCAGCGTTAGCCAAAGCTGAAGCCATGACTAGCACACTTTCCTCCGGCTACAATGTGGCCACGCGTGCCTGGTCTCGCCAGTCGCCCGCGAGGCGGAGGGTCTTTTGGAAGACATGACCGCAACACCCTTTAATGTTGAAGAATGGGCATTATGACTACTGAAACGGTCTCGAATACCCACGATCTCTATCAGCGGGCTGGCCTGGCGCATCGTTTGGGCTTTGGTTTGGCGCCGGCCTTGGTGGTTGTGGATATGCAGATTGGTTTCACGGATCCTGAGCAGTCGCCCCTGGCCGCAAACCTTGATCAAGAGATCATCGTGATCAATCGCCTCATCGCCGCGGCACGTTTACATGGGATTCCCGTGATCTTTGCGGCGATCGGATTTGACCCGAAGCAAGCTGATGCTGATCTCTGGATTGAGAAGATCCCAACCCTGAGTCGCTTCACAGTCGGCAGCAGCGGCGCAGAGATTGACCCTCGTCTGCAGCGCCAGGCTGATGATCTGGTGATCATCAAGCAGTGCCCTTCGGCCTTCTTTGGCACGCCTTTGGCTTCAACATTGAAGGCACAAGGGATCGACACCTTGCTGGTTGCTGGTTGTACGACTAGTGGTTGTGTCCGCGCCACCGTAGTGGATGCGATCTCCCATGGTTTTCGGCCCATCATTCCGCTGGAAGCAGTGGGGGATCGCGCCCAGGAACCGCACCAGGCCAATCTCTTCGACATGGACAGTAAGTATGGCGATGTGCTTCCAGTCGACGACGTCATTCAGTATCTGGATGGTCGTTAGCTACCTTTGGATGAGCTCCCCAGCCGATCCTTCAGGATTGGGGCACTGAAGGGGGGACCCATGAACATCAACGGCACTCCCTGGCGCACCATCGGTCTTGAGGAGGGTGGCCGCTCGGTGTGGGT
>JAPLID010000053.1 GCA_026389285.1 Cyanobacteriota bacterium | reverse complement strand
GGGCTGTGATGCGCTGCTCACCAATGACCGCGCCTTCCAGCTCGTTCAGGCACCGATCGAGGTGCTGCGACTCGAACCGGATCAGTCCGTAAGCCCACAGGCCTGACCTCTCGGCGGCGCTGGTAATAGCCCGTGACGTGACTGGGGCCGATCCCCGGGAGTGCAGCACCGATGGGCCTCACCTTGATCGAGGCAGCCACTGGTTGCGTTGAACCGGCCGAGAGCCGCCTGGAGCACCTGGCGGTGATCAAGACCTTCGCTGAGGGCGAACTGCTCAGCCGGCTGCCGTTCATGAACATCTCTGGCGGCGGCCTCTTCTATTCCGTCGAGAAGGAGCTCCCCACGGTGGGCTTCCGGGCCGTGAACGAGGGCTACAAGCAGAGCTACGGCGTCGTTGATCCCCAATCAGAAGCGGTTCATCTGTTTGGCGGCGACGTGGAGTGGACCGCTCGATCGTCGACCTGCAGGGCCCCGAGGCCCGTGCCTCCCAGGTGGACATGAAGGCCCGCTCGATGCGCCTCACCCTGGAGGCTGCCCTGATCAATGGTGATGCCATCGCCAGCCAGGCCCGCGGCTTTGATGGCCTCGCCAAGCGCCTCACCCCCGGCGCCGAGATGGCGATCAACAACGTCTCCACCAACAACCTGGGCGTGATGGCACATCACTACCAGGAGTGCCAGATCCTCACCGTCGACCGCGACGCCCAGGGCCTGAAGTCCTCGGCGAAGTGCCCAACGCCCCCGTCTTCCGCACCCGCATCGACTGGTACGTCGGTTTTTTGGAGAACAACCCATGAGCGCCTACATGGCCAATCCCCTGCTCGATGCCGCCACCGTGCTGGTCGGCTGGACAAATCGCTCCGCCACACGTGACACCGAGCAGCTCTTTGACAGCGGTGAGGTGGTGCGGCTCAACACCAAGCTCGATGCCACCCTCCACTTCACCCTGATGGTCTCCCATCCCGGCGGTGAAATGGCGGCGTGGGATTCGTATCCCCCCCTGGTATCTGCTGCTGCTGGTCGTGCTGGGCATCCTGAGCTGCTGCGAAAGCTTGAGGTATCTGGAGCGGTTCGCACGGCGCCACCATGTGGTGCTTGGTGAGCAGCTGGGGCTCAAACTGCTGCGGCCGCCTTCGGATTCAGCGTTTCGCTACTTCTTCCTGCAGGTGGACGTGGTGGCCATCTGCGGTGCTATCCGTGATTGGACGATCGCCCAGATCCCAGATGGTGCAGCGGATATCGACCAGCTGGCGTGTGACGGCAAGACACTGCGGGGCTCGATCGAGCCCACCGCCGGTGGTGGTCCAGCGTTCATTGCCCAGGTGCCCGGTGTCAACTACGTAGGCGGGTCGCGTCAATTACGTAGGCGGGTTACCCCGTGTCCGCCCCCTGCCATGGCAGGGGGAGGCGACAGCGAAAAGTGAGCCACCGCAGGTGATACGAAATCTGCCCCCCTGCTCCGGTTCTCTGGCATGGAGCCGGGATCTTCTGATCGGCCCCAGGCGTCAAGCTCGTTGACCGGTGCT
>JAPLID010000087.1 GCA_026389285.1 Cyanobacteriota bacterium | reverse complement strand
TGTTCCAGGTGAAGCGGCCGGAGATGAGGAATTGCTCGGCGGTGGCCCGATCCGGCTTTTCGACGAAGCGGGCGATCGGGATCGGGCCCTGCAGGTGCGAGCCACCAGGAGCCATGGCTCCGGCATCGGGCAGGTCTTGGGCGGCTTCGATGTAGCCGTAGCCGGTTTCCGGGGCCGTGGGCACGATGCCAAAGGTGACCAGCTGGCCTGCCTCGGCGGCCGCCATGCCCGCTTCCACCGTGGCCCGGAAGCGCTCGGCATCGCGGATCACATGGTCGGAGGCCAGCACCAGCAGCAGCGGATCGGCGCCGCGGGCGCTGGCCTGCAGGGCCGCCACCGCCACCGCCGGCGCCGTGTTGCGACCCATCGGCTCCAGCATGATCGCCGCCGGATCGACCCCGATCTGGCGCATCTGTTCGGCGACGATGAAGCGGTGATCTTCGTTGCAGATCAGCAGTGGCGGGGCCAGGCGCGCCAGGCCGGTGAGCCGCAGCTGGGTCTGTTGCAGCAGGGTTTCCTCGCCGCCACCGGCCAGGGGCCAGTACTGCTTGGGATAGGTCGCCCGCGATAGCGGCCACAGACGGGTGCCGGTGCCGCCGCAGAGGATCACCGGAATAAGAGAAGTTTGTGTCGGAGCGTGGGTCATGGTCGCGATCGCCGGCCCGTCAGGGGCGCTGGTTGCGACCATTCAACCGGACGCAGGCTGTCCCTGAGCGTTCAGAGGTCCAGCAGGCCGGGCGGAGGCGTGAGGCCGATCCAGCCCTCCTTCAGTTTCACCACCGGCACGATCGCCTGCACGAACGGAATCAGCAGAGGAGAAGGGCCCGGCTCGCCCGGGCGCTCGATCTCCAGCAGATCGTTGCCGGCATGGAGCAGGTCGCGCACCCGACCGATCAACGCGCCCGGGCTGCCGTCGCTCTCGAGCAGGCGGGCCTCCAGGCCCACCAGATCCAGCAGATGAAATTCTCCCGGTTGCAGCGGCGGCCGATCGTTGGCGGCCACCAGCAGCTCCAGACCCACCAGGGCCTCGGCCGCCTCGCGGCTGTCAATGCCATCCAGCTGCACCACGAACAGCTCCTTGCCCGGCAGCTGGCGGCCGCGCAGCAGCTCCACCACCCGGGGCGGCTGGGGCGGACGGCCCTGGAGCCAGCGGCGGCCGGGCCTTGTGAAGCGCTGGGGAAAATCGCTCATCGGCAGCACCCGCAGCTCCCCCTGCAGCCCCTGGGCGGCCACGAGCTTGCCGACGGCCATCAGCTCGGGCGGGGTGGCGTCGGCTTCCGGAGGCGTGGGGGTGTTGTGGTCGACGGGCGGGGTGTTGGGCAAGGTGTCTGGGGGCGTCCGGAGTGGGTGGGTGCGCCGGCGGTGGCGCTTGCCGGCGGCGGGCGGCCTGCAGGCCTGGGGCCAGGTTGCCAGCAGGCCGGCAAACCCAGTCGGCAGCGAGGCCATGCTTGCTTTCGCTTTGCGCGAACGGTTCGTGCCTGGCGCAAGCCCTCTCAGACCGGCAGTTCAACGGGATGCTCTTCAATGACGGCTGAAAACCCCATCGGGCGACCTGGCGAGCATTCTGTTGGCTGTGCAGAAAGCTGATCGTCACTGAATTGCCAGCCAGCACAGAGGCAGCCAAAGGCAGGCAAGTCTGGGTTTTCAGACGTCTTTAAAAGCCTTCGGCGGCCGGGGCAACACGGCCCGCCCAACGGCTTGCCGGCCCAATAGCCGACTCCGGCTCCGATAATGGCGACAGCGTTCAGTCCCGCCCGCGGCGGTTTGTGATGGCCAGCCTGCCGATCCTGCCTGGCTCCACCGTGGTGGTGCGCGATCAGACCTCCATCTACAACGGCTACAAGGGCTTTGTGCAGCGCATCAGCGGTTCGATGGCGGCCGTGTTGTTCGAAGGCGGCAACTGGGACAAATTGGTGACCATGCCCCTGACCACCCTCGAGCAGGCCTGAGGGTCCTGGATCCAACGGCCTCCGGTACCTGTCGCTCGTCGCCATTGCCCCTGTTGTTCTCTGGGCCATCGCTTTGGGCGTAGCTACCGCTCTTCGTCACGGCCCCAGGCTTGTACAGGGCTTGCATGGGCCTGGCCGCGCTGCCGGATTCCGCGCTTCTCATGGGTGCCGGTGAAGGCCCTGGATGGCACCGGGAGCGTTCGGTTCGTCGCAGGCTCTGATGCGGCCGGAAATGCTGGTCCCTTCGTTCTCTTTCAAGTCCGTGACCGCAAGTCCTCACCCCTGCGGCGCCGGACTGAGTTGCAGGCCTTCCAGGGCGATCCGGGCGGCCTCCTGTTCGGCGTCGCGGCGGGAGCCGCCCCAGCCTTCGCCGAGCAGGTCGCTGGCCAGCTCGACGTAGCCCTGGAAGCGGCGGGGGTCGCCGTGGAGGCGGCTGCGTTCCTCCACCCGGTAGCAGGGCAGGCCGAGTCCGCGGCCCTGGCTCCATTCCTGCAAGGCCGATTTCCAGTTGTGGCGGTGGGGGTCCGCCAGCAGCTCCAGGCAGCTCACCTGCCAGTGGGGTGTAAGCCAGAGCTCCACCGGTTCCAGGCCGCCCCGGGGGCCGCCCCAGGCCCCATAGATGCCGCCGATCAGGGCTTCGCAGGTTTCGGCCAGCACCGTGGCGCGGCCGGCCCGGTCACCGGTGGCGGCGGGGCCCAGGTGCAGCACTGGTTCGAGGCCGATGCACTCGGCCAGTTCGGCCAGCCAGCGGTCACTCACCAGCTGGGCCCGCAGGCTGGAGCGCTGGCCCACGCTCAGATTGCTGTGGCGGCGGCCCAGGAACTCGGCGGCGGCCAGGCGCAGCACCGCGTCGCCGAGGAACTCCAGCTGCTCGTGGTTGCGGCCCAGGCCGGCGGAGCTGTGGCTGAGCGCTTCCTCGATCGGGGCCAGGGCGGCGGCGCTGTCGCCGGGTCCGCCTGGGGCCGTGGGATCCAGCCCGAGGCTGACGAGAAAGGCGATCAGGAGCTGGTGGCGCTCCGGGGTCATGGGGCCAGAAAAGGGGTGGAGAGGGGCGTGAAAGGGGGTGAAAGCAGGACGTAAGCCGGGTTCTGTTCTCCGCCAGCCCCGGCCCGAAGGCCAGCGCTGGCGGGGGCGATCATCTGTCTGGGACCGCCGTTACCGACGGCCTCGAGCGGCTCGCTTGAATCGGGACGGGGAAGTCGGCCAACCGTTGTCCCTGGGCCTTGCTCCCAGCCGGGGTTTACCGAGCCGGCACCTCTCGA
>JAPLID010000185.1 GCA_026389285.1 Cyanobacteriota bacterium | reverse complement strand
TCGCGGAGATCCACAAGGCCATCCCCAACACCCACCTGGTGATGCACGGCTCCAGCTCCGTTCCCCAGGAATGGCTGGACATGATCAATAAGTACGGCGGCGCCATCCCCGAGACCTACGGCGTCCCCGTCGAGGAGATTCAGGAAGGCATCCGCAACGGCGTGCGCAAGGTCAACATCGACACCGACAACCGCCTGGCCTTCACCGCCGCGGTTCGCGAGGCGGCCTTCAAGGATCCCGCCAACTTCGATCCCCGTCACTTCAACAAGCCTGCCCGCCAGTACATGAAGCAGGTCTGCCTCGATCGTTACCAGCAGTTCTGGTGCGCCGGCCAGGCCAGCAAGATCAAGCAGCGCGACATCAACTACTACTCTGCCCTCTACGCCAAGGGCGCGTTGGATCCCAAGGCCGCCGTTGCTGTCTGATCCAGGCTACCGACTGTTCCCAGTTCGGATTGAAGGGCTCCCGCAAGGGGCCCTTTTTCATGCTCTTAGGCGGGTCTTTCTTCCAAACAACAGCTGCCGGAGCGCTGTCTCAGGGCAGCGCCGCCGGGATGGGCAGATCGGCCCCCAACCGCCCCGAGAGCATGGGACCGGAGATGCTGTCGGCAGGCTGCGGGACGGAGGGTGACACCAGCCGGGCCAGGGCCTGACCCAGATCTTTTTCCATCACGAAGCGGCGACCATCGGTGACCACCACCCGCACCAGAGTGGGCAGATCGTTGTTCCGCGACTGCAGATAGATGGGCTCGACATAGAGCAAACCATCGCCCACGGGCAGCACCAGCATGTTGCCGCGGAACAACCTGGAGCCCAGTCGGTTCCAGAGGCCGAACTGGAAACTGATCGTCGGATCCTGATCCACCAACGCCGAGATCTGCTGGGGCCCCAGCAGCAGCCGCTGCTGGGGGAAACGCACCAGCCGCAGTTCGCCGTAGTTGGGCGGATCGTTACGAGCCGCCAGCCAGCCGACCAGGTTGGTACGCCGGAGAGGCGTGAACGGCAACAGGAGCACGAACTCTGGATCCTGTTGTCCAGGCAGCTGCAGGGTCAAGTGATAAGGCCGCACCTGCACGTTGGCATTGCCGTAGATCTCGTAGGGGATCGCCCAGACGTCGTCACCGTTGTAGAAGGTGCGCACATCAGTGACGTGGTATCTCAGCAACCGTTCGGTCTGAATGTTGAACTGGCTCTGGGGCACGCGGATGTGGCGCAGCAGGGCCGGCGGCATCGCCGAAAGCGGCTGAAAAAGTTCGGGGAAGGCACGCCGCCAGGTGGCGAGCAGGGGATCGGTAGGGTCGCTGACATAGAGCCAGAGCCGCCCGTCATGGGCATCGACCACCGCTTTAACCGGGTTGCGGAAATAGCGCAGTCCGGCTGGATTGGGATCGCTGTAAGGATAGGAACGGCTCTTGGTGAAGCCATCCAGCAACCAGTACTGATGCTGCCCTCGGCGATAGCCAGCCACCGAACCGACCCTGGCTGTGACCAGATAGGGTTCGCTCTCAAATTTCAGGAAAGGGGCCAGGGTTTCCAGGCGCTTATTCACCTGGCGACGCAGCAGCAGCAGCGAATCCGGGGTGAATGAGCCGGTGAACAACACCCGCGGCTCCCGCAGGTAGATCGCCGCACTTAAACGTTGCCAGGCCGTGGCCAGAGGCACGCCGCGGCGGCCGCCGTAGTGGGTGTAGACATTGACCTCGCCATCGGGGTAGGCGAACTCCTGGACCTTGGTCGGCGCGATCGCGTAGGGCGCGGGCCCCGAGAAGTAATACAGACTGGGTCGGCCCACCGGTAGTGCGGCCCGAGCTTCAAGATCGCTGATGCCGAGCTGGGGGATGCCCTGCACCTTGCCACTTCTGCCCAGATCCTTCACCAGAAACAGGGGGAGGCCATCGGGGCCGGCCGCGTTCACCGGCGACACGGTGAAGCCATGGCCATGGGTGAACACCAGATGGCGATTCAGCCAGGTTCGCGCTTGCAGGGGCAGGGCCGAACTGTCGAGTTCCCGCGCCGAGATCAGCACTTGCTGGCTGAAGGTCTGGGCACCGCTGCGACCCTGTAGCGGGTAGCGATCCACCGCCGCCGAGGAAAAGGTGTAGTAGAGCCGAAGCTGCTGCAGCTGGCGATTAGCGGCCAGTAAGGGCTGGCTGTCCCAGAGGCGGATGTTGTCGAGGGTGCCGCGTGAAGCCTTGAGATCCGCCGCCGTGATGCGCTGGCGGGGCTGCAGAGAAATGGCCTTGACCCGCTCAAGACCGAAGGCCCGGCGCGTGGCCTGGATGCTGCGGGTCAGATAGGGGGTCTCAATCGCCAGCTCTCGGGGCTGCACCCAGACGCGCTGCACCAGCGGAGCCAGCAGCAACTCGGTGATCGGCACGAACAGGATCGTGCCGGCCAGGGGGATCAGGGCACCGCGTCGCAACCAGCCACGGGGCAGGGGCACCAGCAGGCCCACCGCCGTCAGCAAGAGCAGCAGGGCCAGCAGCAGCCGCAGGGGCAGACGCACATGCAGATCGACAAAGCCGGCGCCGGCGGCGACGCCACTGCCATGCACCAGCAGATCAAAGGGCGCCAGGGCCGAGCTGATCGCCGCCACGATCGCCAGCACAGCCAGCTGGGGCTGAAGCACACTCTGCTGTTCACGGCTGAGTCCCACGAAGCGCAGGTCCGAGAGGCTGGTGCCCTCACTGAGGGTGACCAGCAGGCAAGCGGCCAGCCCCACCAGCACCTGGGCAAACAGCACACTCAGCACCAGCCGCAGGGCCGGGAGCTGCAGCACGGTAAACGACAGGTCCAGACCAGTGAGCGGATCCCCCTGGCCGAAGGGCACCGCCAGCAGGGCCGGCAGCCACAGGCTCCAGCCCCGGGCGACGGCGGTGGCGGCACTCGCCAGAGCAGCCGCCAGGGTGATACGCAAGGTCGTCAGGGGTGCGAGCAGCAGGGGAAGCGCCAACAGGGCCGTGAGGCCCAAGGGAAGCAGCGGCGGCAGATCCCGGACCAGAGAGAAGCCCGTGATCACCTGGCCGCTGAAGGGGGCCTGGATCAGGTCGCGGGCCTGAACCAGCACGTAGCTGAGCCCGACACTGAGCAGCATCAGCAGAGCCAGCAGCGCCCCGACAAGCTGCCTGGACCCCAGCTGCAGCAATGGCAGCGACGAAAGCCGCTTGCGACCGGCTTCCCCGCGCAGACGCCAACAACGCTGCAGCTGTTGCAGTTGCAGCAGAGAGCCCGGCCCGAAGACCAGGACGAAGGCCAGCAGCTGCAGAATCCAGCGCCGAAGTAGCACGGCCTGGACATCGAACTGTCCGAACCACTGCCATTCGATCGCCAGGCGGGCAGCGGCGATTAACGCCAGCGCCAGAACGACAGGCAGCAGCAACGCCAGCAGCAGGCCGAGGCGACGATGCGGTGAAGGGGAGCGCTGGAAAACCACGGCCCGAGGCTAGACAAGCCGCAGAAAACAACAAGCGACACAAACCCCGACCCGCTGGGTCGGGGTTTCGGGGGTTCACCATCCGCCGCTGGTAATCTGAGCTCCAATCACGGTTGGTTCCTTGACTGCCACCCTGTCTCGCTCCACATTCACGGGCCTGCGCTGCAAGGAGTGTGGCCATAATTACGAAGCCACAGCCCGGCACGTCTGCGAAGACGTCTGCTTCGGGCCCCTTGAAGTCGTTTACGACTACGACGCGATCCGCGCCCGGGTCAGCCGCGCCACGATTGAAGCGGGCCCGATCTCGATCTGGCGCTATCGCGAATTTCTGCCGATCGAAGGCGATCCGATCGATGTCGGCACCGGCTTCACGCCCCTGCTGCGGGCCAACCGGCTGGCCAGACGTCTGGGCCTGAAGGAGCTCCACATCAAGAACGACGGCGTCAACATGCCGACGCTCTCCTTCAAGGACCGGGTGGTGTCGGTGGCCCTGACCCGCGCCCGAGAACTCGGTTTCACCACGGTCAGCTGCGCCTCCACCGGCAATCTCGCCAACTCCACCGCCGCGATCGCCGCCCATGCCGGTCTGGAATGCTGCGTGTTCATCCCCAGCGATCTGGAGCTGGGCAAGGTGCTGGGCACGTTGGTCTACAACCCCACACTGATGGCGGTAAAAGGCAATTACGACCAGGTGAACCGGCTCTGCTCGGAGGTGGCGAACACCCACGGCTGGGGCTTCGTCAACATCAACCTCCGCCCCTATTACTCAGAGGGCTCCAAGACCCTCGGCTATGAAGTGATCGAACAGCTGGGTTGGCGCCTGCCCGATCACATCGTCGCCCCCCTGGCCTCCGGTTCCCTCTTCACCAAGATCCGTAAGGGATTCGACGAGTTCATCAAAGTGGGCCTGGTGGACGAGAAGCCGGTGCGCTTCAGTGGTGCCCAGGCCGAAGGCTGCATGCCGATCGCCCAGGCGTTTGCCGAGGGCCGTGACTTCATCACCCCGGTCAAGCCGAACACCATCGCCAAATCAATCGCCATCGGCAATCCCGCCGACGGGCCCTACGCGATCGATATCGCCAATCGCACCGGTGGCACCATCAGCGCCGTCAGCGATGAGGAGATCATTGAGGGCATCAAACTGCTGGCGGAAACGGAGGGCATTTTCACCGAAACCGCCGGTGGCACCACGATTGCGGTGCTCAAGAAGCTGGTCGAACAGGGCAAGATCGATCCCGGTGAAACCACCGTGGCCTACATCACCGGCAACGGCCTCAAGACCACCGAGGCGATCGCCTCCTCCATCGGTGAACCGTTCCTGATCGAGGCCCAGCTCGACAGCTTCGACGCCGCCTGGAAGCGAGCCCAGTCCCTGCATCGGACCACCTCGGAAAGTGTCGGCTAAGCCGCGCACCCTGTCCATCCTTGTCACTTCAGCCAGCGGCAGCTGAAGTCAGTCCAACGCCGACAGTTCCGCTTCTGAGTTCCCCTTCTCAGTCGGCTGAACTTCCCCGTGAGCTCAACGTCCCCCTGAGCTCCACAGCCTCTGCTCTTGCCGCTGGCCCCGTCCATCCGGCCCGTTCCCTTTCCTCGCCCCCAACGCCCCATGGCCGTTCAGGTTCTGATCCCCACGCCCCTGCAGAAGTTCACCGGCAACGAGGCCAGTGTCAGTGTTGAAGCCAGCAGCGTCGAAGACCTGCTGCAGGCCCTTGAGGCGTGCTTCCCGGGTATCCTTGGACGTCTCTGCGATGAAAACGGCAAGCTACGGCGCTTCCTCAACGTCTATGTCAACAGCGAGGACATCCGCTTCCTCGACAACCAAAGCACAGCCCTGGCCGATGGCGATGAGGTCAGCATCGTGCCGGCCGTCGCCGGCGGCTGAGCAGACAGCCTTCCGGTATCAGCGATCACGAGCGCAGGCCCCAGCAACCCTGATAATTGGGAAGGGTCATGATCATTCCAGATCCCATAGGTTTGGTCCAAGCAAGGGAGTGAACGATGAACCAGAGTTCGATCCAATCGCTCACCGGATACGACCTCTGGCAGGCCGGCATTCAGCTGTTCGATTACCGCCAGGCGGCCAATCCGATCCGGGCCGGCCTCACCGAGCCGATTCTCCTGCACCAGTGGAGTCCGGAGCTGCATGCCCACGGGCCGACGGCGATTCTGCCCCTCGATCTCAGCGACGAGCTGGGCTGCCCCGGTCCCGCCACCAGTCCGGCTCTGGCGGCCCATTTCTTGCGTCTGCTGGTCAGCGAGGGCCTCAAGCCGAGCGCCAACGCCACCAGCTCTCTGTTTTATGTGCTGCGCGGCTCAGGCCAGCTGCTGCGACCCGCCAGCCCGGGTCATGCAGCCCTGGATCTCTCCTGGTCCGGCGGCGATCTCTTCGTGCTGCCGGCGGGCCCTGATCCGCTGCTCCAAGCCGAGACGGAGAGCATTCTTTACTGGGTTCACGACGGGCCCCTGCTGACCTATCTGGGTGTTGAAGCCAACCAGCCACGCTTCAAGGCCAGCCACTACCCCAGCGAACGACTGGAGGCCGAACTGCAGAACCTGCTGGCCGATCCCAGTGCCGCCCGCAGTAACCGGCTGAGCATCCTGCTGGCCCATGAGGAACTGCCGGCCAGTCGCACCGTCACCCACACCCTCTGGGCGATGCTCGGTCTGGTGCCCGATGGGGCGAGCCAGCCGCCCCATCGCCATCAATCGGTCGCCCTCGATCTGATCGTGGACTGTGATCCCGGTTGTTACACCCTGGTGGGCAAGGAGCTCGATCAGCACGGCCGGATCCGTGATCCCCAACGCATCGACTGGCAAGCCGGCGGCGCCTTCATCACACCGCCGGGCCTCTGGCATGGCCATGTCAATGAAAGCGGCCGCATGGCCAGGCTGCTGCCCATCCAGGACGCCGGACTGCACACCTACCTGAGAAGCCTGGACATCCGCTTTTCCGCAGGGAGCTGAGCCGGAGGGTGCAATCCTGAGATTGGGCCGTAACCAGCAGCCGGCAGCCCAGTCCCGGGGGAGGAGTGAAGGCTTCAGAGCTCTCGCTCAGGATTCGCCGATGGCAGCAGTCTGTCGTAAAGCCACGAGTGGCCCGATCGGCTGCCTCGGCAGTGCCAGTTCGGGATGGCCAGCCTCCCAGTCCGACACGGTTTGGCGGAAGCTCTCGCCATCGATGGTTTCCTCGGCGATCAGGCGATCCACCAGCTCATTGATCAGCCCGCGCCTCGGGCTCAGAATCACCACCGCCCGCTGCAGGGCAGAGCAAGCCAGCTCCCGCACCTGTCGATCGATGCGATTACCGGTGCTGAGCGAGTAGTGGGGCTGGGCCCGGAACAAGTCGCGGCCCAGAAAAACTTCGCCATCGTCGCTTTCCAGGGCCATCGGACCCAGTTCGGAAAAGCCGTAGCGGGTGACCATCTCCCGGCAGATGCGGCTGACCATCTGCAGGTCACTGGCTGCGCCCTGGGTGACCTCACTGGGACCGAAGACCACCATCTCAGCAGCCCGGCCACCCAGCACCACCACCAGCTTCGCCAGCAGGTAAGCGCGACTGATCAGGCCGGAATCGAGGATGTCCTCATCGGGCATGGTGCGCGCGAAGCCACCGACCCCCCCGGCCCGGGGCAGCAGGGTGACCTTGTCGAGCTTGTCGGCATGGGGCACCAGGGAGGTGAGCAGGGCATGGCCCACCTCGTGATAGGCAATCAGACGCTTCTTGGCGCTGTCCTGCAGCGGAGCAGCGGTGAGGCCCATGGTGATGCGCTCCAGGGCGTCGCCTAGACAACTGTCATCGATGCAGCTCTGCTGGCGACGGGCGGTGAGAATCGCCGCCTCATTAAGCAGATTCGAAAGATCGGCGCCGGAGAATCCCGGTGTGCGCGCCGCCCAGTCCGCCAGGGATACCGATGGATCAAGAGGCCTGGTGCGGGCGTGGACGGCCAGGATTTCTTCGCGACCCTTGCGATCGGGCAGATCGACCGTGATGCGTCGGTCGAAGCGGCCGGGCCGCATCAGAGCCGAATCGAGCACATCGGACCGGTTGGTGGCCGCCAGCAGAATCACACCGGAGTTATCCTGGAAGCCATCCATCTCGGTCAGCAGCTGGTTGAGGGTCTGCTCCCGTTCGTCGTTGCCGCCGCCGATGCCGGCACCGCGCTGGCGGCCGACCGCATCGATTTCATCGATGAAGATGATGCAGGGAGCCTTGGCCTTGGCCTTGCGGAACAGATCCCGGACACGGCTGGCACCCACACCGACGAACATCTCGACGAACTCGGAAGCCGCCATCGAGAAAAACGGCACGCCGGCCTCACCGGCAATGGCACGGGCCAGCAGGGTTTTACCGGTGCCGGGTGGCCCCACGAGGAGCACACCCTTGGGGATCCTGGCGCCGATGGAGGTGAAGCGCTCCGGGGCCTTGAGAAAGCTGACGACCTCCTGCAACTCCTCCTTGGCCTCGTTGATGCCGGCCACATCCTCAAAGCGGACCGGGATCGCCCCTTCGGCCTGCAATTTGGGCTGACTGCGACCGAAACCGATCGCTTTGTTGGCGACCTGGGCGGAACGGCGCAGGAGCAGGCTCAGCCCCACCAGCAACAGCAGCAGCAATAGGCCGTTGCTCACCAGGCTGGCGGTGGCATCCTCGCCGCGCTCATCGCGCACTGATAGGGGTACACGGGCCTGTTCGGCGGTGCGCAGCAACAATTGGTTGTCGCTGAAGACAGGTACCTGCACCTGCTGGCCATTTTTGAACTGCACATTGACCAGCCGCTGCCGCGGTGCGAGCTCCAGGGACTTCACGCGGCCCTTGTTGAGGTCCTGCAGCAACTGGCTGTAGGACGGAGTGCTGGCGTTGAAGCCACCGAAGGTGAAAGGGCCGCTGACCTCCGCCCGTGCGGGCTGGCTCGGAGTGCCAGGGGTGGCCAGGGCGGGACTGGAGCTACTGGTCACTGGCTTTCGTTGCAGAAATCGACTGTAGCGATTTGACGAAAGGTCAGGTGGCAGCGGAAGATCTTGGTTTGAAACTTGAGCGTTAGGGATGGCTGTTCCTAAAAAGAAAACCTCCAAAGGCAAGCGCAACCAGCGCCACGCCCTCTGGAAGGCCAAGGCCGGCGTCGCTGCCCAGAAGGCCATGTCGATCGGCAAGGCTGTGCTGAGCGGTCGCGCCCAGGGCTTCGTCTACCCGATCAGCGAAGAGGAAACCGAAGGCGAGGCCTGAGGCCGGCGCCGCTGGATGGCCAGGCACCGCCGCCGGCCATCCAGCAGGGCCACGGCCTGCACCGGCAGAACCGAGCCCACCAAGCCCCAAGCTGCAGCGATCGGCGCCACGTCTGATTCCTGCAGCTGGGCGGTCCATCGATCTCCTGCCCTTTCCGGCAACTGCCGTTCAGACACCGGTTCTGTGGCACGCGTCGCTGAAGGTTCGGAAGGACCGGAATCGTTCTGGCTTCCCGGATCTCTGTAGGCCGAATCTGGGTCCGATAGGTCGCTGATCACCGCCAGCCCGGCGTTCTCAGCAGGCAAGCCTAGGATTTTTTCAGAGAGGCCTGAGACAAGCAACTCACCGCTATCCACCCCACCTGCCGGCTCAAGATCGCCCTCCAGCAGCTGCGGATCTGCGGCAAGAGGGTTCTGGTAAAGCAGCGGCGGTAGGGAACAAAGGCTGGCTCGTACGACCCGACCCAACTCGGCAGGCTTCAACCAGCCACCACCGCTGCGGCGCTGACACGCCTCGGCCTGGAAGCGCCAGCGCCTGGGCAGCGACCAGCTGCGGGGGCGCAGCATCCAGAGCCCGTCACAGGCCTGCCATAGAGGCTCATAGGCCTGCAGTTGCCGATCCCAGTGCGGTAGCCAGTCCTGCTCAATCGCCGTGAGGGCCGGTGCGCCGTCCGGTCCTGGGAGGCTCAGATCCTGATGGGCCCGAGCGGCTGCCAGTGCCTGGGGCCCCAGGGCCCGGCAACCCATCAGCCAACCCTCCAGCACCAGCGCGTCGCAGGGGCCCTCTCGCCAGCCGCAGCGATCCCCCTGCCCCTCGGCCAGGGTCTTATCGAAGCGCGGCAGACGCAGAAAGCCGCTCTGCCGCCACCGGCCCAGGGCCTCCAGCAGCAAAGGCAGGTCGTGGCTCCCCGGAGGCACCCGCCACACATCGAAAGGGTTGCCCGCGAGTTGCCGCTGTCGCTGCGGCCAGGGCAGATAGAGGTCGTCGATCGAGGCCACGATCAGGCGCAGGCCAAGGACGGGAGCAAGGACCTCCAGCACCCGGCCCAACGTGCTCTTGCCGGCTCCCACCGGCCCATTGAGGGCCAGCATCGGCAGGCGGGCGCTAGAGACACTGCGCTGGGCGGCCATGGTCTGCAGCAAGGGCAGGGCAAAACCGCTCAGCAAGTGCGAATCGATCGCCGGCAACCCTGCCTCCTGCAGGGTGCTGAGGGCCTGTTCAAGTTCCAAGTTTGAAGGCCTCGAACACCATGGCGTATGTCGCACCGATTCTGAAATTGTCGGCCATCACCCAGCCCAGCGGTGCCGGGCCGCTGATCAGCCGGGTGCGCAGCCTCACCACCAGCTCAAACAGCAGCACCAGCGCCAGCACCAGCATCGGACGGCCGCCCTGGAACCGCACCAGCAGCATGGCTGTGATGTTTTGGGCCAGATAGAAACCGATCAGCAGCGACAGCAACGACAGGCTGGCCGCCCTCCAGCTCTCACGCAGCTGGCTCAGCAAAGATCCGCCCACCCGGCTTTGGACCGCCTGCAGTCGGGTCTGCTGCAAGCGCGGTTCAGCCATCGGGGTTCACCGGCGTTGTAGGCGGCTGAGGCTCCATGGTCGCCGGCTCGCTCAGCAGACGCTGCAGGTAGGAGAGCGTCACCTGGTCGCCGGGGCAAGTGGGGCCGCGAAGCACGCGAGCTGGTTCAAGCTCATCACCCAGTCCATCCAGCACCGCCAGCGCCTCTGCGAACGCCTCAACCGGCTCCATCGCGGACACCTGGCTGAGGGTCACCACGGTGGCCAGGCCGGCACTGGCGGCGGCCCTCAGGCCCGGGGACGAATCTTCCAGCACCAGAATCTGAGCCGGTTGAACCCCGGCACGGGCGATCGCCAGCCGGTAGGCCTGCGGGTCGGGTTTCTTGCAGGCCACATCCTCACCGCAGATCCAGAAGCGCAGGTGCGGCTGCAGATCGTCGGCACTGGCCTGCAGAAGCGCGGTGACGGCACTCCGACCACTGGTGGTGACGATGGCCTGGAGAAGGCCCGCCCCAGCGATCTCCGTCATCAGGCGGACCACACCGGCACGCAACACCAGATCCCCTTCGCCCACAAGCTCGAGGTAGTGAGCCTGCTTACAGGCCTGCAGCTGGTCCAGCCGGGAGGCCTCGGGCACGCGGCCCTCTACCTCGCTCAGAAAGACCCCGAGCCGCTCCCGACCTCCCGTGACATTCAGCAGGCGGCGATAGGTGAGGGGATCCCACCGCCAGGGAAGGCCGGAGTCGGCGAAGGCCCGGTTGAACGCCAGACGATGGCCAGCCATCTCGGTCTCGGCCAGGGTGCCATCAACGTCCCAGAACACGGCCTTCAGAGGCTCCGCCATTGATGCCCGCCGCCGCTGGTCAGCCGCGGAATGTCGCTGCCCGGGAAGGCTAAGGGTGCCGCGGACGCTGCCGGACCGCACAATGAACAAGCCTTGCCCCCTGCCGTTGCTCCCCGCCCACGACGAGCAACGCTGGCTGCTGCCCTGTTCCCTTCCCACCCGGGTCAGCGGTGACGCTCCCTGGTCGGGAACGTCAGATCTGCCAGTGGAGCTGCTGGCGGTGCTCTGGCGCCGGGGCCATCGCGATCCGGCGGCGATCGAGGTGCTGCTGAGCCCGCCAGAAGCTCCGGATCCCCGCGAGCACTTTCCCGATTTGGTGCGGGCGGAACAACGCTTGGTGCAGGCCTGCCACCAGGGAGAAACCGTGGCGATCTGCGGCGACTACGACGCCGATGGCATGACCAGCACCGCCCTGCTGGCCGGGGTGTTGCAGCGGCTGGGGGCGATCGCCATGCCGGCGATCCCGAGTCGCATGGCCGAGGGCTACGGCCTGAACGTCGCGATGGTCGAACGGCTGGCCGCTGCGGGGGTGCGGCTGCTGATCACCGTCGACAACGGGGTGGCGGCCAAGGAGGCGCTGGATCGGGCCAGGGCGCTGGACCTGGAGGTGATCCTCACGGATCACCACCCCCTGCCGGCGGCGTTGCCCCCCCATCTGGCCCTGCTGCACCCGGCAGTCACCCCGGAGGACTCCCCCTTCCGCGGGCTGGCCGGCGTCGGCCTGGCCCACGTGCTGGCCTCGGGCCTCTGCCGACGGCTCAAGCGCCAGGACGGACTGGCGATCGCCCTGGACCTGTTTTGCATCGGCACCATCGCCGACATGGCCCCCCTGACGGGTGTCAACCGGCGCTGGCTGATGGAGGGTCTGCCCCGCCTGGGCAGCAGCAGCCTGCCGGGACTGAAGGCCCTGCAACAGATCGCCGGGATCGAACAGCGCCCCCTGGACGCCGAGACCGTGGGTTTCCAGCTGGCGCCGCGCATCAATGCCGTAGGGCGCCTGGGCGATCCCCTGCTGGTGGTCGATCTGCTGACCACCGAAGACCGGGAGCAGGCCCTGGATCTGGCCCGCAGCTGCGAAACGATGAATCGCCAGCGACGGGAGCTCTGCGATGCGATCGAAGCGGAGGCCCTGGCCCTGCTCGAGGCCGACGGTCCCCAACGACCCGCCTTTCTGTTGCTGGCCCAGAGCCACTGGCATCACGGCGTGATCGGCATCGTGGCGTCGCGGCTGGTGGACCGCTTCGGTCTGCCCGCCGCCCTGCTGGCCGGCGAGGGAAACGGCCGGCTGCGGGCCTCGGTGCGGGCCCCGAGCGGATTCGCGGTAGACGGAGCCCTCAGCGCCTGCAGCGACCTCCTGCTGCGCCATGGCGGCCATCCGGCCGCCGGTGGCTTCACCGTTGAAGCCGCTCAGGTCAGTCGCCTGCACGAACGGCTGGACGACCTGGCCCGCCAATGGCTCGGCGAAGGCGGCGGCGGTCGCACAGTGGAACCGGAGGCCCTGCTGAACCTGGAGACCATCGACCGCGACTTCTGGCAGCATCTACGCCGGCTCGAGCCGTTCGGCATCGGCCATCCCGCACCGATTTTCTGGAGCGCCGGCTGCCGGGTGGTCAGCCAGAAGCTGATGCGCGGTGGCCATCTGCAGCTGGTGCTGGAGCAGTCAGGAATCCAGCGACGGGCCGTGGCCTGGCGTTGGCAGGGACCGGAGACGGTGCAGGGTCCGCTGGATGTGGCCTACCGCCTGCGCCTCGATCGCTGGCAGGGGGAAGAGCGGCTGCAACTGGAAATGCTGGGCCTGCGCGCCAGTGGCGGTGATGAAGTGGTATTGCAGCGGCAACAGCGCACCTACTGGTGCCGGCGGCGCGGGGATCTGCTGGTGATCCGCAATGCCGATGGCCTGGAGCTGGAGGCGCCCGTGACCGGGGGCCGCCAACCCGCCATGACCGCCGATACCGGCCCAGGCGAACCGGCGAATCCGCAGCATCCCTACGTGCTGGACCTGTTCCGGGAGGCTGCCATGGCCCTGGGCCTGGCCGTCTGAGCGCCCCGCTCGGAAAGCTGGATCAGATCGAGCCCACCAGAGAAAGGCTCCGCCGGCGGGCGAGGCCTCAACACATCCTTTAGCCAGTGGTGTTGCAGAGGGATGGCAACAAAGCATGGGAAGGCCTGCCAAGGCAGGCTGCTGACCAACAGTCGAACCCATGCCACGTCAAGTGGGATTGTCCTGGAGCCGGAGAATGCTCACAATCAAGAATCTCACCGGATCGATCAAGACATCTGGGAGAAGATTTTCATCTGCATCAGGTGCCTGCCCTCCCTGACCCATGCGTGGCTAACAGGAGAACTGTGAGCTTTTTAGAACAAAAAAACCTGAAGTTCAGCCCCTGACGTTGGAGCCTCCAGGATTAAGCCCAGATCACTGAGGCCGATAAAAAAGTGTGGAATCGGTGAAGGAAAACCTTGCCAGAACTGTAGTGATAAAATCAAGTCTTGAAGCTGACCAGCAACCGAACAGGTGCAGCGCCAAAGATCGATAAGACGGAAACACCGTCCTGCCCAGCAGAAGCCTCAGAGCGCGCCGCGACGATAAAAAAGAATGAAAATCACCGCAGGACCGGCCAAGGTGATGAGGGCCAGGGCTCCGAAGTTGGCGATGAGATGGAAATCAATGCCCATGACAGCTGGCTCTAGAGGGTGACGCTCGCGTTGCACCATAAGCTGCCGCACCGTGCCTTAGAGCCGAGCGGCAGTCACTGTGACGCCTTGTCACAGCCTGAGCAGCCAGGACGGTGACTGTCAGGCGGGCTGCCGTTGTGGCTGAATGGCCCAAGGCCCTAGATTTGAGACGGCGGCATGAAGGCCCAGGAGCAGTGGCAATGCATCAGCGGCTGTGGAGCCTGCTGCCGTCTGGATCCGGCCCTGCGGGGAGAAGCCCTGGAAGCCCTTGATCCCGAGCAACAGCTGACCTACCTGGCGATGGTGGGAGCCGATGGCTGGTGCATTCACTTCGATACCGGCTCCCGCCGCTGCCGCATCTACGCGCAGCGGCCCGACTTCTGTCGGGTGGACAACCTGTTGGGCCTATTCAGCGCCGGTGGTTGTGGCGGCGGCGCTGAAACCCCAGCCGCGGCAGGAGACAACCCCGACAGCCCGCACAGCAACAACCTGGAGCAGCACGGCTGTCTCGATGAACTGGCGATCGCCTGCTGCCGCCAGCAGATCCGCAGTGAGTGGGGAGGCCGTGGCAAGGTGATGCGGCGCTTCAACCGCTCAGTTCGCCACGCCGTTCGCCACGTCATTCGCCACCAACGATGAATGAGCTGCCCGATTCCCTGGGCCCGCCGTCCCAGCCTGAGCCCGCCGGACACGCTGTAGCCGAGGCTGCCCCAACCTCCGGGTCGCAGGCAGCCGGCAGCTGGGGAGGGGTGTTTCTCTCCACCGCCACCACGGTCTTTCTGGCGGA
>JAPLID010000144.1 GCA_026389285.1 Cyanobacteriota bacterium | reverse complement strand
AGGTTGACGTGGTCGTTGGGGTGCACCGGGCTCTTGCTGCCCAGCACGCCGCCACTGCGCTCAATCGCCCGGTTGGCGATCACCTCGTTGACGTTCATGTTCGTCTGGGTGCCGGATCCGGTCTGCCAGATGCGCAGGGGAAATTCACTGTCGAGCTGTCCCGCCGCCACCTCCTCCGCCGCCGCCACAATCACCGCCTGCAGCATCGGCTCCAGCCGGCCCATGGCGCCGTTGACCTCGGCGCAGGCAGCCTTGAGCTGCCCAAAAGCGCGGATGATTGCGATTGGCATCGGTTCGCCGAAGGCGAAGAAGCGGAGGGAACGCTGGGTCTGGGCCCCCCAGTAGTGCTCGGCTGGCACGGCGATGCTGCCCAGGCTGTCGCTCTCCAGCCGCTGGCCATCGCCGGCTGCGTTTCGCGGGGCGATGGGCTTGTGCTGGGCTCCCATCAGCTGGAAGGCACCACTTCACTGTTGAGCTCGTTGAAGCTCATCGTGGCGCTATTGCCACTACGGGGGGCCATGGCGATGCCGGTCAGCTGGCTGACGACCAGGTTGATCGCATCAACATCGACCTGGCCGCTGGCGTCGAAGACCACCTTGCCCTGCTGATCGAAGATGACGACCTGGGGAATCGTGCCCTTCCAGTAGCCCGCCGGATCACCCGGCCCTTCGATCGGCCGGTTCTGCAACGGATCGGTCACCAGGGGGATCAGTTCGATCGCCTGTCCCCAGAGCCGTTGCAACTCGGAGACCACCGGGGCGAAGCGCTTGCTCACGGAGCTGTCATCCAGGTAATAGATCACCACCGCCACTCGGCCATCGGCAAGCGCCTGGGCCAGGTTGCTGCGCGGCGGCACCAGGGAGCCGTTGCCGGCATACAGCGCGAAGATATTGCCGTCATAACGGTCATCGTCCAGGGCGGCGGCGGCTGGAGCAGCCAGGCCACTGAAACTGACAACCACCGCCAGCACCATCGCCAGCAGCGAGGCCAGGGTGCTCGCCATCCGCTGGATCGAGGTCATCGTGCCTCGGGCCTGACCGGTGCCAGCACCGATCAGATTGCCTGGTGCGCTGAGGAGTGCGCCGCTGGACGGGCAGGGAAGCCCTCCAGGGGGGAGGAATGCCGGGACTGAAGCTCGCATGGGTGCATTGTGCCCTGCGGCCCCAAGCGCTGGATATGCCCTCAGCTTCGTCCGATGCTGCGACCCATGCCCTGGACGATGCCGCGGCCGATCAGTCCGATGGCCCGGCCGACCACCTGCGTGAGCAGCGTCACCACGAGCTGGCCCAGGCCACGCACCAGCGCCCGTAGCTGCGGCCCGATCGCATCGCGGGTTTCCAGGCTCAGCGTGACCGCTTGCTGCAACCAGCCGAGCTGGCGCAACTCCTGGTCACGCGGTTCCATCAGATCCACCGTCTCGACGGAGCCCTGCTCCAGTCGGTAGAGGGGCCGGCGGCTCTCGTACACCTGGATCGGTCGCTCAAACCAGCTGCTCCAGCGCTGGCGGGCGTTGAGCTGGTTGCGCAGCCGCTCCAGGCTGCGGGTTGGCAGCAGATCCGGTCGTAGCAGGTAGCGGCGGAGCTCGGGCCAGTCAGCGCAGGCGGCGAGCACTTCGGCGCTGATCAGCTCGGCACTGCGCACCAGCCAGTTGCTGAGCAGCAACTCCAGATAGAGCAGCGCCTGCGGCTCATCGGGAGCCAGCAGCCGCCCTTCGACCAGCAGGGGCCGGGCCTGGATCAGGGTGCCGAGCATCGGCACCGGATCCGGCAACTCCCGATCCTGGATCGACAGTTCACTGCTCGCGATCAGGCTGGTCGCCACCGGGCGCAGATCGCCCTGCCAGGGCAGTTGCACATACCCGCCGGCCATGCTGCGCAAAGCCTGGCGGCGCAGCTCCGGTTGTAGATCCTGCCAGCGGCGCAACAGGGCCTCTCCGGAGACACCATCGTGTTGGAGCCGCTGGCGCAGCAGTTCGAACTGCTCCAGCAGGGCCAGCAGCAGATCGCGGCGCCGATCTGGGTGGAGGCCGTCGAGGGCCAGCAGCGGAGTGCCGCCGCTGGGAGCACTGGCTTCGGCGGACTGGTTGAGTCGCTCCCGCAGGGCCTGCCAGAGGCCGTCGGCGGTTCGTTGCCTCAGGGTGATCGCCACCCCTCTGGAGGTTGATGAAGCCTGGGCCGACGACTGAGCCGTACTGGCTGGCCAGGCCAGCCCCAGAGGGCCCCAGAGCCACAGCAGCAGTTGACGGGCGGCCGCCAGTTCCCGCAGCCGGCCCAGCAGCAGCAGTTCGGCGAGCCAGGAGGCTGGCGCAGGATCGAGCAGGCGCCGGCAGACTCGAATTTCAGCATCGATCTGCTGGAGGCCACTGACCAGCAGCCACTGGCCGAGGCTCAGCGCTGTTGCAGCGTCGTCGCTGGGCACCGCCCCCTGGCCGCCGCCGATCTCCACCACCCGTCCGCCACCGAGCAGGGTGGCCACCGCCTGCTCAAGCCCGGCGGCATCCGCATCCTCTAGAAGACCCTGCAGCGGCAGCTGCAGCAGCAGTTCGGTGGAGTAGGGATGGCCGCAAGGCAGCAGCACCAGCACGGGTGCGGGTTGCCAGCGCTCCTGCAACTGCTCCAGCTCGGCGATCAGCGAGGCCGGTTCCGGGGCACCCCTCAGGCTCCAGATCAGCAATTGCGGCGCGCCTTCCAGGTCCTCAGGCGTGCAGACCGGCTTCCAGTTCGGTTCCGCCGCCGTCAGCCAGACCGAAAGGCCCTCCCGTTGCAGCGGCTCGGCAAAGATCAGGATCTGGAGTGGACCCTGGGGGTGGGTTTGGACCTTCGGGTCGCGGCGGGCCACGGAAGGGAGCGAATGCATCCACGCTAACGAGGCTGGCGGGATGGATCCAGGGGCTGAGGCCCTAGAACTCTTTTCCGGCATGGCCTGCGGGCGGTCACCGGGTGAACGGATCCGTCGGCGGCAACCGGTGCGGGTTGTTCAGGATGGGCGGGGCCGGCCGCAGAGATGGAGGGTATAGGACTCGATCGAGAAACCGGTCAGGGCTTCAATCTGCTGGAGCAGCTCGGCAGGCAGGGTCACATCCAGATCGCGGATCGCACCGGACTGACTGCAGATCAGATGGCTGTGGGGATCTGCCCGGTAGCCGTAAAGCCGGCCACTGGCGCGGTCGAGGCATTCGATCACCCCGGCGGATTGGAGAGCCTCAAGGTTCTGATAGACGGAGGTGTGGCCGATGTTGCGGCCATGGTCGTTGAGCTTTTCGAAGATGTCCCTGGCGCTGAGGTGAAGTTTTTCCGCCCAGAGCAGATCCAGCACCATGCGGCGCTGCCGGCTCAGCCGCATGCCCAGCTCCCGGCAGCGTCGATAGACGTCTTCGACGCTCTGCAAAGGGAGGGGCAACGCCTGGCGGGCATGGTCGTTGCCAGCGCAATCAGCTCCGGGCTCCGCTTCACGGCCTGTACGGTTCGATGGTGCAGGAACGGTGTCAATGGCCACGCGGGTGACCGGGGTACTGCCTCTGTTATAGGGGAGTGTCTCAGGATTTGAGAGGGCGCCGTTGTTGCGATGCCTTGGCCTGCCTGGCTCGGACCGTCAGAGAGTGCCCGGCAGGGATGGTCTGGATCTCTGTGATGTCGATCCCGCTCCGAGCCGATCGATGGTTCAGGCCACGGGCAGTGTGATCGGATCCTGCAGCCGTTCCGGGCCGATCGCTTCGAGGGCTTCGGCCAGATCGATGCGCCCGTCATAGAGGGCACGGCCGACGATCACGCCTTCCACACCCAGGGGCGCCAGGCTCAGCAGCGAGAGCAGGTCGGCCAGATCGCCGATGCCACCGGAGGCGATCACGGGGATCGAGCTGGCCTGGGCCATGGAGCGCAGAAACTCCAGGTTGGGCCCCGCCAGGGTGCCGTCGGTGGCGATGTCGGTGGTGATCAGGGCGGCGACGGCCGACCCCGTGAAGCTGCGGGCCAGGGCACTGGCCTCGACCGTGCTGGCTTCGATCCAACCCCGGGTTGCCACCCGTCCATCCCTCGCATCGATGCCGACGACGATGCGGCCCTGATGGCGTTCAGCCAGATCGCGGACCAGTTCGGGTTGTTCAACGGCCACGGTGCCGAGAATCACCCGGTCCAGGCCGCAGGCCAGCAGTGCTTCGGCCCGTTCGGCGCTGCGCACGCCACCCCCGAGCTGCACCGGAATCGACAGGGTCGACGTGATCTGCCGAATCACGGCGTCATTGATGGGTTGCCCGGTCCGGGCACCATCGAGATCGACCAGATGCAGCCGCTGCGCCCCCTGCTTCTGCCAGGACAGGGCCTGGGCAATCGGGTCATCGCTGAAACGGGTGACCTGCTCGTAATCACCCTGATGAAGCCTGACGCACTGTCCGTCAAGCAGATCGATGGCGGGGATGACTTGCATGGGAGCCGCGGAGCACTGGCACCATCATCAGTAGCGCCGCACCACCGGGTTGGCCCCCCAGAGGCCACCGAGCAGGCTGATGAAGGCATTGATCGCGCCGATCTGGCGTGCTTTGGGGAGGCCCACGCCGCCTCCGTAGAGGAGTTTCAGCAATTCGCCCGTGCTGCTGGCATCGAGAGGGCTGTAGCGAAGAGCGACGCGGATGTTCGATCCCTTGCCACTGAGACGCACCACCTCCACCGGCAGCCTCAGCTCGGTGTCATCAAGCATCAGCCAGCCGCTGTCCTGGCTGGGAGCCGCCACACCGGCATTGAGCTGGAAGGCCGCTCCCGATTCGGACAGGTCGCAGGTGATCCCGCCGCCGTGGAACTCACCCAGCTCCAGGTGGCCGGAGCGCTGGATGGGCACCCGGTCGCCCTGGCGGCGCACCGGTTGATCGATGGCACAGATCAGACAGACGATCATCACCCAGCCATTGTGAAGATTCCACAGCAGCATCAGGGTTTCTCCGAGATAGCCAGGTTTGAGCAGTGGATCGAATCCAGGGATCAAGGGCAGGATGTAGCGCAGCAGCAGCACCGTGATCAGTTCACCAAGGCCGAGCAGAAAGGGCCAGGCCAGGTTGAGATTGATTGTTTGATCCACCGACGTCACGCTCATGTTCCGTCGGTCAGGGTGCTGGCGACCCCGATGAAGAAGTGCCAGGACCAGCCGTTCCAGCGATGCAACGGCGGTGAGTGATTCGGAGACCTCTTTCCAGAACCTTGAGTAGTGCTGATTGGTCAGCCAGGCTGGCAAAGTGTGGAGCAGGATGATCAGCGGAACGCCATAGATCAGGTAATCACTCAACGTGGCCTTGATCAGCGGTAGCCCCAGCAACAGCGCCAGCATCGGTAGCAGAATGAAGCTCAGACGCAGCAGTGGGGTGAGCTGATCGAGAAGCTGGCTGATGCGATGACCCAGGCGCAGGATCGCCAACCCCACGGACGGGGGTGCCGTGCCGCCATTCAGTGCGATCTGCAGCTGCTCGTGCCGGTGGTTGATCTGCTGCTGGAGAAACGCTGTGAATGTGCGTGGCGCTTCACCGATGCTGAGTATTTCGTCGAGATAGACCACCTGGTTTCCCTGGCGTTGCAGGGCCGCTGCACCAAGGCTTTCCCAGCCGACAGGGCTGTGGCCAGAGGCGATCATGGTGTTCAGCGCCTGCCGGCGGACCAGATAGCTGCCTTCACAGGCCTGCACGCTGTTGAAGCGATCGAGCACCACTTCGCCATAGTGAAAGAAGATATCCCGGTCGCCGGGCATCACCTGATCGGCGCCGAGATTGCGGTTGTAGAACTCCGAGCGGAAATGGCTCAGGGGTGTCTGCACCATGACCACCCGTTCATCATGGAAGAAGCCCGTGGTGCGTCTGAGAAAGTTGGCGAAGGGCATGTAACCGCTCTCGAAGACGGCCACCAGGTCGCTGCTCCCCCCTTCCATGGCGGCCAGCGCCAGGGGATCCGCGCCCTGGCCGGCAAAGCGTCCTGCCTGGATGGGATCCAGATAGCGGGCCCCCAGGGATTCGGCCAGGCGCCGGACGGAATCGCGGCCGACAGGGTCGAGAACGCTGATCCTGATGTCGGGGTAATCGATGTTGCCGCAGGCGATCAGCGCACGACGGATCAATCGATCCTCTTCGTTGGCGGTGCGGATCCAGATCTCGACCGTGGGAGCGTGCTCCAGGCTCCAACTCTCGAGCTGATCAGCCTGTCGGCGGCGCCGCCAGGGGTCAAACAACGGGGCTGGCACCAGGGCGAGCCCCTGAATCAAGAAATAGAGAATCTCCACCGCCAGCATCAGCGCCCCGGCGTTGAATCCCAGGGAGGTGCGGTGGTCCAGGGTGCCGGTTCTCCAGATCAGGTAGCGGATGGCCATACCCGCCAGCAGCAGCATCGTCAGCACGGAACTCCAGGGTCGTCGCGGCAGGGCCGAGACCACCAGGGCAATGGCGACGGCGGCGGCGGTCGGCCCCAGCAGGGAGAGCCAGGTGGTGGATCCAGTGGGGCTGGAGGCGAGAAACAGAGCGGAGAGTGCTACCTCGATGCTACGGGGGACCGCTCCGAGATCTGGACGGCTCAGCACCAGAACGGCGAGCAGCACGCCCAAGGCGGCCGCGATGATCCACTGCCAGCGGGGTGGTCGTTGAGAGGATTGAAGGGCCTTGGATTCAGGCTCGGGAAGCGGCATTTCAGCCTGGCTGGCAGCAGATGAGGAAGGGGCGCTGGCGAGCGGCTCTCCGCCCTCAGTGCTACTCAATGATCTCTGGTGATGGAGCGTCCTGCATCGGATCGTTGCCGATCGGCCAGGACGGCTTCACGCTCCGACCCAGCCGGATTAGCACCGGGACCGCAGCGTGGCGATCGCGCAGATCGGGTCGCTCGATCGGGCCGGGCGTTTGAATGGCTCGGCACCCTGTGGGCTGGCTGATGAAGATCCTGGTGATGGGCGGTACGCGCTTCGTCGGCCGTCCCCTGGTGACCCATCTGCTCGCTGCCGGTCATGAACTGACCCTGTTCACCCGCGGGCGCCAGCCGTTGCCGGAAGGGGTGGAGCACCTGGCGGGGGATCGCAGCAGTGAGGAGGGCTTGATCGTTCTCAACGGCCGTCGCTTCGACGTGATCGTCGACAGTTCCGGTCGCAGCCTTGAGGACAGCCGGCGCGTCATCGACCGCACCGGTGCCCCCAGTCATCGCTTGGTTTATGTCAGTTCCGCCGGCGTTTATGCCGACAGCGAGCTCTGGCCCCTGGATGAGGACAGCCCCACCGATCCGGCCAGCCGCCACGCCGGCAAGGCCGAAACCGAAACCTGGCTGCGGCAGCAGGGAATCCCTTTCACCAGCTTCCGGCCCACCTACATCGTCGGTCCCGGCAACTACAACCCCGTCGAGAGGTGGTTCTTCGATCGGATCGTGCACGGCAGGCCCGTGCCTTTGCCCGGCGACGGCAGCACGATCACCCAGCTGGGCCATGTGGCCGATCTAGCGGCGGCCATGGCCCGCTGCATCGAGGTGGATGCCGCCGCCAACCGCATCTACAACTGCAGTGGTGCCAAGGGGGTGACTTTCCGCGGGCTGGTGGCGGCGGCGGCGAGGGCCTGCGGCAAGGATCCGGCCGGGGTCGAGATCCGCTCCTTTGATCCGGCTGGCCTCGACAAGAAGGCCCGCAAGGCCTTTCCGCTGCGACTGGATCACTTCCTCACCGACATCCAACGGGTGCGGCGGGAACTCGCCTGGGAGCCGGCCTTTGACTTGGAGGCCACCCTGGCCGACAGCTACGCCAACGATTACCAGCTGACGATGCCCACCGAGCCGGATTTTTCCGGTGATGAGGCTTTGCTCGCCGGCTGAGGCCTGGGGGCGGGAAGTACCAGGCGAGTTCAGGATCCGGCTGCGCTTCGCTCGGGTTCCTGAGCTTTGGCGTGGGCCCCCCCTTGCTGCCGCCCCTGGCGCATGTAGCCGAGGGCCGAACTCAGCGCCAGCAGCAACGAGGGCCAGAACAGCCACCAGCCGATTCCCCGCAACAGTGCCGGCAGCTCGAACGTGCCGGAGCCGATGGCCAGGGCCCATTCGGCGGGCCAGAGCAGCAACAGCAGCGACAGGAACTGCAGGATTGTTTTCGCCTTCCCGCCCCAGGAGGCCGGTCCACCGCTGCCCTGGCCAGCGCGCCAGCCCGAAATCAGCAGTTCCCTGGCCAGCAGCAGCCAGATCGTCCACAGGGGCAGGATTCCCTGGGAGCCCAGCCAGAGCAGGGGCGCCGTGATCAGGATCTTGTCGGTGAGCGGATCCAGGCGGGCGCCCCAGACCGAGCCGCCGCCGGCCCGCCGGGCCAGGGCCCCATCGGCCCAGTCGCTCAGTCCGCCGAGCAGCAGCAGCCCCCAGGCGATGGTCTGGTGACCGCCGGCGAGGGCCAGCAGCAGCGGCAATCCCAGCAGCGCCCGGCTGATGGTGAGCAGATCGGCGAGGCGGCGCAGCTGGGGCTCCGGGATGTCGAAAACACATTCTCGCTGCCCGCAGGGTGTGTGATCGGCGATCGCCTGCCCGCAGCGCAGCAGAATGGCCCCATCCGGAAAATCCCGCATGGTTGTCGAGCGTTCCGTTGCCGAGGTGATGAGCAGTCCTGTGCTCAGCGTCAGGCGGGATACCCCGCTGCAGGACGCGGTGAAACTGATGAGTGACCATCACGTCTCCGGCCTGCCGGTGCTCTCGGAAACCGGCGAGCTGGTTGGCGAACTCACGGAGAAGGATCTGATGGTGCGGGAGAGCGGCTTCGATGCCGGCCCCTATGTGATGTTGCTCGATGCCGTGATCTACCTGCGCAATCCGCTGCAGTGGGACCGGCAGGTGCATCAGGTTCTGGGCAATTTGGTCGGGGATGTGATGGGTACCCATCCCCACACCTGCAGCCAGCAGACAGGCCTGCCCCTGGCTGCCCGCCAGCTGCATGAGAACGGCATCCAGCGCCTGTTCGTGCTCGATGAGGCCAATCAGCCCGTGGGCGTGCTGACCCGCGGCGACGTGGTGCGGGCCCTGGCGGCCGAGGCCTGAGCGTTCGGCCAGGCCACGATCGCGTCTTCGGCCACGATCCAAAGATCGGCAGGCTGCGGGTAGGGATGGCCGCCGGTGAGGGCACCGAAGGAGGGCAGCACCAGCTGGTCCTGCCGCTGATCCAGGGCAAAGCAGGGCAGCCGCAGGCGATCGCCGCTCCGACCGAGGCGCACCACCGGATGCAGATGGCCACAGACATTGAGCAGCCCGGGGTGGGGATCGGGGCCGTGGCTGAGCCACAGGGGGCCGATCGCCTGGGCCGGCTCCTGGGCCAGCCCCTCATGCCACTGGCCCCGATCGTGGTTGCCCGCGATCAAGCGCACGGGGCAATTGAGCAGGTCCGGCAGGGCCGTGAGTTTCTGCCGCAGGGTCGGAGTCAGGCCCAGCCGGTGGTGGACCAGATCACCGAGCACGATCACCTGCCGGGGCTGCCAGTGGTGGGCGAGCTCCAGCAGGGCGTTGAGGGTCTGGGCGTCGCCATCACTGGGCAACGGAATGCCGTGGGCCTGGAAGCTCTCGGCTTTGCCCAGGTGCAGATCCGCCACCAGCAGCAAGGCCTGGGCTGGATCCCAGAGGGCCCGGGCGGCCAGCAGCTCGAAGCGATGGCCCTGCCACAGCAACGGGGCCCGGTTGGCCGGTGCGCCGTCGGCCTGGGCGGCAGGGGCCTCCGGGATCCCGACGGCCATTAGCCCTGGCCCATGGCCAGCTGGTACGCGGGCCGTTGCCGGGTGGCTTCGATGCTGGCCTGCACCTGGGGGAAGGGGCTCAGATCGACCTGGGGGCAGAACAGGGGCAGGTAGGCCAGATAGGCCTGAACCGCGCAATCGGCTGCACCCCAGCTCGCTTCGCCGCTGGCGGCGCAGGCGCCCAGCAGGGAGGGTCCGGAGCTGAGCAGTTGATCGAGGGTGGCCAGCTGCCGTTGCAGCTCCTCCGGTTTGCCGGCGGCCTGGATCAGGGCGGGACCGAAGGTGGCGTTGGCATACAGCAGCCACTGCACCGTCAGCGAGCGGCGGGCGGCGGCCGTTTCACCCACGAACTCCTGGCCGTGCTGTTCGGCCAGGTGCTGGAGGATGGCGCCGCTCTCGAACAGCTTCAGCGCTCCGCCATCGGGGCCCTTCAGGCTGTCGTCCACTAAGGCCGGCACTTTTCCGAACGGATTGATCGAAAGGAAGGGTTCCTGCCGGTGCTCGCCGGCGCCCATGTCGAGGCTGATCCACTGGTAAGGGATCCCCTTCTCCTCGAGATACCAGCGGACGATCGATGCGCGGCTGCGGGCGCCGCCATAGAGGCTCAGGCTCATCGTGAAGCGGCAATGGCAACGGCACCATCTTCGGTCCAGAATCCAGGCAGCTGTGGACTTGGCTTGACATCGGCGTCCCAGGACTGCGGGCCGGCCAGCGATCAGGGGTCCGAGCCCGTGGCCGCTCTCGCGAGCGAGCCGGCCGCCGACTCCCCGGCCTGTTTGCTGCGTCTGGCGCCCCATCTGCTGGGCCGGGTCCGGCGCGGCATCGTCGGCAACAGTCGCTATGCCCAGAACCTGCGCGAGGCGATCCGCAGCGCCTCGACCACGGACGATCCCAGGCCGGTTTTGATCAGTGGTGAGCCAGGACTGGAAAAGGACAACATCGCCGCTCTGATCCATTTCGGCTCCTCGGCCCGCAATCAGTTGCTGGTGCGGCTCAATGGCGCCCTGTTGCGGCCCGATGGCGCTGAACTGTTCGCCAGCGGCGCTGGTGAGCTCTCCCTGCTCGCGTGTCTCGGCGGGGGCTCGCTGCTGATCGATCAGCTCGATCTGGCGCCGGTGGCATTGCGGCCCCTGCTGCTGCAGCTCGCCCGTGACGGCAGCTGGAGCGATCCAGGCCAACCCGGCGTGGCCTTTCAGTTTCCGGGCCGGGTGTTCTTCACGGCGGAGAAAGCGCTGCCGGAATTCGATGGCTGCTGTCAGTTGATCCGGGTGCCACCGCTGCGCGTGCGCCGCCAGGACCTGGGCGAATGGCTGCGCTACGGCGTGCGGCAGAAGGCCCTGAGCCTGGGCTGGAGCCGACCGCCCCAGGTCAGCGAGGAGCTGGTCAAGCGGCTCCAGACCTATGACTTCCCCGGCAATGTGCGCGAGTTGAGTCAGCTGATCGAGCGGGCCCTGCGCCAGTGCGCCGGCAGCCACCCCCAGCAGCTGCCCGACGACGTGTTCTGGACCGAGCGGCGCAGCCAGCTGCGCCCCCGTTTTGACCTCTGGCGCTGGAAACCGCAGCTGCGGAACTGGATGCGATCACCCCGCCTCTGGAACGCCCTGCTGTTCGGCCTGGTCAGCTGGGTGTTCGTGCTGGTGAATCTCTGGCTCTGGCTCGGCCCCCAGGACCGCCAACACAACGGCGCCCTCAATCTGTTCTGGGCCTGCTGGTGGCCGTTGATCCTGCTGGCCTATCCCCTGGTCGGTCGGCTCTGGTGTTCTTTTTGCCCCTTCATGGTCTGGGGGGAGATCAGCCAGCGCCTGGCCCAACGGCTGGGCTGGCAGCCCCAGCGCTGGCCCCGCGGCGACAGCGATCGCTGGGCGGCCCCGGTGCTGGCCGCCGGTTTCGCGGCGATCCTGGTCTGGGAGGAGGTTTGGGATCTGGTCGATAGCGCCCGCCTCAGCAGCTGCCTGCTGCTGCTGATCACCGCTGGTGCGGTGATCGGTTCGCTGCGGTTCGAGAAGCGCTTCTGGTGCCGCTATCTCTGTCCGATCGGCGGCATGAACGGTCTGTTCTCCAAGCTCGCCATCAGTGAACTTCGGGCCCAGGTGGGCACCTGCAGCGGCAGTTGCAGCAGTTATGCCTGCTTCAAGGGCGGGCCAGCCGAAGACGAGGGTCTGGCCACGGCGGGCTGTCCCCTTGGCACCCACCCCGCCCATCTCGATGACAACCGCAACTGTGTGCTCTGCCTCACCTGTGCCCAGGCCTGTGCCCATCGGTCTGTGCAGGTGCGCCTGCGGCCGCCAGCTGCTGATCTGCAGCGCGAGATGGCGCCACCGGCGGGGGAGGCGGGCCTGATCCTGGTACTGGCCGGTGGTCTCAGCCTGCAGCACTGGAGCTGGCTGCTGGGCGGACTGCCCCTGGCGCCCGTGTCCCTGCAGGAGGGACCGCTGCTGCCGCGACTGGCATTTGCGCTCCTGGCGCTGGCCCTGCCTTCGGCGCTATGGCTGCTGTTGCGCCAGCTGCCGGGGCGGGTTCAGGCGAGCAGCCGCCCCTGGCTCCTGCTCTACGCCCTACTGCCCCTGCTGTGGGCGGCGCTGCTCGCCGACCATCTGCCCATGGGCATGGCGGAAGCGGGCCGGGTGCTGCCGGTGAGCCTGGCACCGCTGGGACTGGAGCCCGGAGTTGGTGCCTGGCTGCTGAGCTCCTGGCAATGGAGTGCGGACTCCCATGTGATCGCCTTCTGTCAGAGCCTGGCGGTGGCGATCGGTGTCGCCGGTTCGATCGTGCTGCTGCGGCGCCTGCTGCAGCTCGGCCTGCGGGATTGGCTGTGGGTCAGTGCTCTGACAGTTCTGCTGGGGGCCGGAACGCGCTGGCTGGTGGCGGTTCCTTTCTGATGGCCCCGGTCTGAGCAGGTTGTTCTGTGGTGGCTCGGTCGTTGTCGGCCGGGCCTTGGACCGTGCCGCTCTCAGCGGGCGCTGTCGCAGGAGCGCTCCAGATCGCTCTCGGCATAGAGGGTCACCGGCGCTTCCGGCGGACTCTCCTGCAGGCGCTTCATCTTGGTGAGGTAGCTAGCGGCGCCGATCCGGTTGCCGAGCTCGATCCGGGCCTGCCCGTGACTACTGCGCCAGCGGTTGCACTCGGCCAGGCTGGTTTCGGCCCGCAGGCCGGCCGGGCTGAGGGCCGAAACCAGCAGCAGGGGAATCAACAGTGCGGGCCAGCGGCCGGCTGGCAGGGCCGGTACATGCCGCACCTGGCGTGGCTGGCCGAGATAGAGCCAGGCCTGCCGTCCGTCGTGCAGAGGCCATAACAGACGTTGGTAGAGCCGCGGAACCCCTTCCATGCGATCCAGCTGGGCCAGGGTTTCGCCGTCGACAGCGAACACTTCGCCCTCGATGCAGTCGGACTGAGCGGCGGCGGATGTCGCGGCATCCATGCCTATGGCATCCATACCCATGGAGCTCATGTCCTGGCCGATGGTCGTGCGGATTCTGCCGGCTGAGGACTGGTCTGCGGCGATCGCCATCGGGAAGGGGCCCAGGTCATGAAGCACCAGGCCGGCGGCCCGCGCCTCCCCCTCGAAGCGGGCCTTGGTCAGCAGGTGGTGATTGGCCTGTCCGCGCTTGAGGCTGCCGTAGACGAACACCAGGTCCATGACTGGGACTTCGTAGCTGGCGTGCTCCTCCATAATCACCTCTTGCTGAGGCCCTGCGATGACCATTGTCCTGCTGCTCGCCCTGGTGGCATCCCTGGCTCTGATGGTGCTGATCGTGCGCCGGCTCGAGCAGGCCTCCTGATGCTCCGGGCCGCTGCTGCCAGGGGCCGAGGTGGCTCACGCCGGAGCCTGTGGGCCAGCCGCTGATGCAGGGAGCTCCATCGCTTGCGTTCCAACGTCTTCTCGTTGGTTCAACGTCTTGTCTTTGATTCAGCCTCTTGTCGTTGACCCAACTGTTCGCCTGAGCGCCAAGGTTGTCTGCCTTGACTGACTGACTTACCCGACGGCCTGACTGGCCTGACTTCCTTGGCTGACTGTCTTGATGGAAGGTCGGCTGGTTCACTGTTCAATCCGTTCGGCCTCGGCCCGCAGGCGCGCCAGACGCTCCAGCAGCGATTCATTGCTGAGTCGGTTGTTGAGGCGCTCGGCCAGCAGCGGAAAGGCCAGGGGCCCAGGACGGGCGGTGGCCTGCAGCAACAGTTCGCTGCGCTGCAGCCGGGTCAGGGCCGTCTGCAGCCGGTGCCGTTCCAGTTGCTCTTCCAGCACTTCCTGGTGCGCCTGGGCCAACAGCCGGTTGGCTGGTTCGTGCTGCAGAAAGACGTCGTAGAGCAGGGCGGCACTGATCTGCAGCTGGCTGCCGGTCCGGGCCTGGCCGGGATAGCCGTTGAGCACCAGGCCACTCACCTGGGCAATGGCGCGAAAGCGGCGGCGGCACAGCTCCGACAGGTTGATCGCCTGCTGCAGGTCCGCCTCCAGCTCGGTGTCGTCCAGCAGGGCTTCGTGGTGTTCGTTCACCAGGGCCTCGAAGGGATAGCCACGGGGGGCCAGCAGTTCAAAGCCGTAATCGTTCACTGACACCGTGATCGTGCCGGCCTTGTGGCGGGCCAGGCGCCAGGCCCAGAGGAACCCCAGGCCTTCGTGCACAAAGCGGCCCTCGAACGGATAGGCGTAGAGATGGCTGCCCTCGCGGCTGCGGTAGAACTCGATCAGCAGCTGGTTGTGTCGTGGCAACTGCGAGAGATCGGCCTGGCGCCGCAACAGCGGTTCCAGGGCCCGCAGTTCCGGGCTGTCCAGCCCTGCCGCCGGTTCGTCGCCGTCCGTGGCTCTTGTGCCGCGGTCGAGGGCGCGGGCGCAGCGGTCCACCTCGCGGCGCAGGTGCTCACTGAGCAGATCGGAGATCGCCATCTGGCCCCCGGCCCAGGCCGGCACCGTGCTGCTCTTGCGGCTGGTGGCCTTGACCATCGCCGTCATCTCCCGCAGGCGCACGAACTCCAGCTGCCGGCCGGCGAAGAAGAAGACATCGCCAGGGTGCAGCCGTGAAATAAAGGCCTCCTCCACATGGCCCAGCACGGCGCCGCGCACGTAGCGCACCGTGACGGCTCGATCAGCGGTGATCGTGCCGATGTTGAGGCGGTGCAGCCGGGCCAGCGCCGGTGCTGTGATCCGATACAGGAAGCCGCCGCGGCGTTCGGGACACAGGGTGCCTTCAGGGTCTGAACTGTGATCGTGGCGTTCACCGCTGTGCGCGTCTGTAGCGAGAGCGCCTTCAGGGCCAGGGCAGGGTGCCATGGGCTGGCGCTCGAGCTTGCGGTAACGGGGATAGGCGCCGAGACAGTCGCCGCCCTGTTCGAGAAAACGCAGGCACCACTGCCAGGTCTCCTGATCGAGTTGGCGGTAGCTCCAGCAGCTGCGCACGCTCTCCCGTTCGAGCTCGGGATCGAAGCCGGGGCCACAGGCCAGGGTCACCAGATGCTGCAGCAACACATCAACCGGCTGGCGCGGGGCGGGTCGGTGTTCGACCAGACCCGCCGCCAACCCCCGGCGAATCGCCGATACCTCCAGCAGCTCCAGGGCATGGGTGGGCATGAACAGCACCTGGGAGGTGCCGCCGGGCTTGTGGGCTGAGCGGCCCGCCCGTTGCAGCAGCCGCGCCAGGTTCTTGGCGGATCCGATCTGCACCACGGATTCCACCGGTTGGAAATCGACGCCCAGGTCGAGGGAGCTGGTGCAGACCACCCAGCGGATCTCGCCGGCCTTGACCGCCGCCTCGATCGCTTCGCGCCGGCTGCGATCGATGGCGCTGTGATGCAGGGCCAGGCTGTCTTCCATCTCCGGGCAGGCGTAGCGCAGGCACTGATGCCAGCGTTCGGCCTGGTTGCGGGTGTTGGTGAACAGCAGGGTCGAGACTTCGGGGCGCAGCTGCGCCACCAGCTCCTCGTGCATGCGCAGGCCCAGATGGCCCGCCCAAGGGAAGCCGTCGATGCTCTCGGGCAGCAGGCTGCGGATCGTGGTGCGGCGCTGGATGTGGGCCGTGATGATCGTGGCGGCCGCGGCGGGAAGCCAGTGGCCGTCCTGCCAGCGGCTGACGCCAATCGCCGCCTGGGCCGCCTCCTCAAGATTGCCGATCGTGGCGCTGATCGCCCAGGTGCGCAGGCTGGGGCACTGTCGCCGCAGCCAGCTCAGCGCCAGTTCGCACTGACTGCCGCGTTTGCTGCCCATCAGCTCATGCCACTCGTCGAGCACCACCGCCTCCAGACCGGCGAACAGCACCGGCGCCGCCGGGTTGGCCAGCAGCAGGCACAGGGATTCGGGCGTGGTGATCAGGATCTCGGGCGGTTGCCGCAGCTGTCTGGTGCGCACAGAGCTGCTGGTGTCGCCATTGCGCAACCCCACCCGCAATGGCCAGCCCATGGCGCTGATCGGCGCTTCGATTGCCAGCTGCAGATCGCGGCTCAGGGCCCGCAGCGGTGTCAGCACCAGCAGGCGAAGGCCGAGGGGGGTGCCGCCAGGGTGGGACTGAGCTTTGGGGCCCCGTTTTTTGGGAGCCAGCACCTGTGGGCCCACGGCCTCTGGTGTCTTGGCCAACTGCGCCTGCTCGGCCAGCATCGCGGCGATCGGTCCCATCACGGCGGCGTAGGTCTTGCCGGCGCCGGTGGGCACCTGGATCAGGCCGCTGCGCCCCTGCAGGTAGGCCTTCCAACACTGGCGCTGAAACGGCATCGGCCGCCAGCCCTGGCGCTCGAACCAGGCCTCGATCGGGGCCAGCTGCTTCATGATTCCGGGCTCACCAGGGCCAGGGCCGTTTGCAGCGTGTCCGCTTCCTGGGGCGGTTTCTCGCGCCGCCAGCGGCTGATGCGCGGAAAGCGCACCGCCAGGCCGCTCTTGTGGCGCTTGGAGGGACCAATCCCCTCGAAGGCCAGCTCGAACACCTGCAGCGGCTCCACGGCCCGCACCGGACCGAAGCGCTCACGGGTGTGGCGGCGAATCCAGCGATCGAGCTCGACGATCTCCCGCTCCTGGAGCCCCGAGTAGGCCTTGGCGAAGCTGACCAGCTCTCCTTCTTCGTTCCAGAGCCCGAAGGTGTAGTCGCTGTAGAGATTGGCGCGGCGGCCGCTGCCGGCCTGGGCGTACAGCAGCACCGCATCAAGCCGTAGGGGTTCGAGCTTGTGTTTCCACCACGGGCCCCGGCGGCGACCTACCAAATATGGAGAGTGGAGATCTTTGAGCATCAGCCCCTCGGCGCCGGCCTCCCGGGCGCCGGCGCGCAGGCCCTCGAGGGCCTCCCAGGCGGGCAGAGGCAGGATGCCCGACAGGCGCAGGCGCCCGGCCCGGGTGGGGTCAGGCGCAGCCAGGAGCTGTTGGTGCAGCGTCTCCAGGGCGGCCCGGCGCTGGCTCAGGGGTTCGGGGCGCCGGTCGCGGCCCTCCAGTTCGAGCAGGTCGTAGGCCACGAAGGCTGCCGGCAGCTCGGCCAGGAGTGTGCGCCCAGGGGCCTTGCGGCCCAGGCGCCGCTGCAGCTCGGCGAAGGGTCGGGGCTCGCTGGCCCCCGGCTCCCAGATGATCACTTCGCCATCGAGGGCCAGCCCATCCGGCAGCGCCT
>JAPLID010000215.1 GCA_026389285.1 Cyanobacteriota bacterium | reverse complement strand
ATTTCGGGGGATTTCAGTAAACCGAGCTGGCCAGGGTCATGGTGGCGCCGTTGAGCAGGCTCTGGGCCAGTTGCAGAGCCAGGAAGGCCAGCAGGGCAGAGAGGTCAATGCCGCCGATCGGCGGGATCAGGCCGCGAAAGGCATTGAGGTAGGGGTCCGTGATGGCGCTGACGCCAGCCAGCAGTGGATTGCTCCAGTCCAGGTTGGGGAACCAGCTCAGTAAGACCCGCACCAGCAGGACCAGCAGGTAGATGCTCAGGGTCTGAGCCAGCACCTGGAGCAGAAAGATCAAAACGGTCATGCGAAGGCTGCAGGTAATGGGGCTTCCGGAGGATCGAGGTCCCGAAGACTTGCCCTGACTCTATGCAGTCCAAGCGGCAACAGCCCAGGCGCTGCTCCTGGACGGTGCCGTTCAGGCTGCCTGGCGACGCCGCTGGCCGAGCTCATCAGCGCTAACCGAGAAGGTGCGGTGGAACTTTTCGCTGAGACTCAGCCAGTAGGAGCGGCCCTCGCTCTGGCGGCGGCGTTCGATGAACTCCTGCGCCAGCAGCGCCTTGATGTGGTCGTAGGCGCCGGAACCACGCAGCTCCACCAGCTCCGATTGCAGGATGCGCTTCTTGAGGGCAATGGTGGCCAGGGTGCGCAGGGCGGCGGTGGAGAGATCCACCGGCAGCAGGCTCTGCACCAGATCCCCGAGGCTGTCGCGCAGTTGCAGGCTGTAGCGCTGACCCTCCTGGCGGATTTCCAGGGCCGTGTCGCGATGGGCGTAGTCGGTCATCAGGGTGATCAGGGCCATTTCGGCCTGATCGCGATCGATACCGGCGATTTCGGCCAGCTCCGCAAGCCCCAGGGGGCGGCCTTTGAGATAGAGGATCGCCTCTACGCGTGCCGGCAGGGAAAGGCTGCTGAGGGCGGCACTGGCGGCTCTTGGTGCGGGCGCCTCGGCGGCTACCGGGATCAGCTTGGCCAGTGTGGCCTCGGTCGACGTGTCGGCCGGGCCTTCGCTGTCACCCTCGCCGCTTGAAGGGGTGACATCACTTTCCAAGTCGTCTGCCGCGCTTGTTTGATCCAACGTGCGCAAATCTGGGGTGCTGGGCATGGCCTGGCTCCTGCACGCGCTGGGGGAACGGTATCGCGGCCCTCAGGGGCCCACCAGTGCAGCCATCGCCGGCAGGGGCTGGCGCAGTTCCCCCAGGAACAGGCGGTAGGCCGGATTGTCGGTCTCCTCCCAGTGCTGATAGGGCAGATCCCGCAGAAATCCATGCCAGCCGGCCAGCTCCTGGGGCGGAACCTGCACGCCCACCACGATCCGGCCGACGTCGGCGCCGTGGTTCCGGTAGTGAAAAATGCTGATGTTCCAGTTGGGATGCAGGGAGTTGACAAAGGCCATCAACGCCCCCGGCCGTTCGGGAAACTCGAAGCGGTAGAGCAGCTCCACGCCCTGATCCCTGGCGGAGCCGGCACTTGCCGGAAGGCGGCCGCCGACCATGTGGCAAAGATGGAGTTTGGCCAGCTCGTTGCCCGAGAGATCGAGGCAGGGGAAGCCCTGGCTCTGGAGATCGCTGCACAGCTGGCTTGTATCGGCTGGGCCACTCACCTGCACCCCCACGAAGATGTGGGCCAGATTCGGGTCCGCCAGGCGATAGCTGAACTCCGTCAGGCTGCGCTGGCCCAGCAGACCGCAGAAGCGCCGCAGGCTGCCTGGTTGTTCCGGAATCTCCACGGCCAGCAGCGCCTCGCGCTGTTCCCCCAGCTCGGCCCGTTCGGCCACGAACAGCAGCCGGTCGAAGTTCATGTTGGCGCCGCAGGCCACCGCCACCAGGGTGCGGCCCTGGAGCTGGCGCTGTTGCACGTCCTTCTTCATGCCGGCGATCGCCAGGGCTCCCGCCGGCTCGAGGATCGAACGGGTGTCCTCGAACACGTCCTTGATGGCGGCACAGATCTCGTCGGTGTCCACCGTCACCATCGAATCGACGTACTGCTGAGCCAGGGCAAAGGTCAGCTCCCCCACCTGGCGCACAGCCACCCCATCGGCGAACAGCCCCACTTGCTCGAGCCGCACCCGTTTGCCGCAGGCCAGCGAGCGGGTCATGGCATCGGCATCGATCGGTTCGACGCCGATCACCTCGACCAGGGGCCAGAGGCTCTTGACGTAGGCCGCGATGCCGGCGATCAGGCCGCCACCGCCGACGGCCACATAGATCGCATCCGGTGGTTCAGAACATTGGCGCAGGATCTCCAGGGCGATCGTGCCCTGGCCGGCGATCACATCCGGGTCATCGAAGGGATGGATGAAGGTCAGCTCGCGCTGCTGCTCCAGCTCGCGGGCGTGCCCATAGGCCTCGTCGTAGGTGTCGCCGTGCAGCACCACCTCTGCTCCCCGGGCCGCCACCGAACGCACCTTCATCTCCGGGGTGGTCACCGGCATCACGATTACGGCGGTGCAACCCAGCCGCTGCGCGGCCAGGGCCACCCCCTGGGCATGGTTGCCGGCACTTGCGGCGATCACGCCGCGGGCCAGCTCCTCAGCCGAGAGGCTGACCATGCAGTTGTAGGCCCCGCGCAACTTGAAGCTGAAGACCGGTTGCAGGTCCTCCCGCTTGAGCAGCACCTGGTTGCCCAGGCGTCGCGAGAGATTGGGGGCGGGGTCCAGCGGGGACTCGATCGCCACGTCGTAGACGCGGGCGCGCAGAATCCGCTGCAGATAGGGGCTGGCCAGAGGGTACCCAGTGGGGCCAAACGGATTGGCGATCGATTCATCCATGGCCTGAGTCTGGCAATCAACCGTGTAAACGGTCGTCCTGATCGCCGTTTACCTGAGGGCACGCCGTAGATTGCATCCTCTGGCCGTCGAGTGGGTATGCATCCAAGTGAGCTGAGCCATCCCAACCAGCTGCACGGCCTCAGCATCGCTGAACTCGAAGCGATCGCCCGCCAGATCCGTCATAAGCATCTCGAAGTGGTGTCCACCAGCGGCGGCCACCTCGGCCCGGGCCTGGGCGTGGTGGAACTCACCCTGGCCCTCTACCAGACCCTCGACCTGGACCGGGACCGTGTCTGCTGGGATGTGGGCCACCAGGCCTACCCCCACAAGCTGATCACCGGCCGTTGGCAGGGCTTCCACACCCTGCGTCAGAAGGGCGGGGTGGCGGGTTACCTCAAGCGTAGTGAAAGCCGCTT